>CAZEHT010000162.1:0-6145 GCA_964511995.1 uncultured Mycobacterium sp. | reverse complement strand
TGGGAACCGCGTCGGTCACCCTGGCGAGCGGGGTGACGGTCGGTGCGATCGTCGTGGTGAACGCGGCGGGCGAGGTCGTCAATCCCGCCACCGGCCTGCCGTGGATGTCGCATCTGGTCGAGGAGTTCGGTCTGCGGCCGCCGCCGCCGGATCAGGTCGCCGAGTTTGCCGAGCTCCATCGCGAAAGATCCCCGCTGAACACAACCATTGCGGTGGTGGCCACCGATGCCGCCTTGTCGCCGGCGGGGTGCCGGCGCGTCGCGGTGGCCGCGCACGACGGCCTGGCCCGGTCGATTCGGCCGTGCCACACCCCGATCGACGGCGACACGGTGTTCGCGCTGGCCACGGGCGCGGTCGAGGTGGCACCCGATCCCGCTACGCCGGCCTCGATGTCGCCGGAGACCGGATTGCTGACGAGCGTGTGCAGCGCGGCGGCCGATGTGCTCGCACGTGCGGTGGTCGTCGGGGTCATCGCCGCCGGGCCCGTCGCAGGAATACCGACGTACCGTGGCATGTTGCCCGGAGCATTCGCCTGAGAGGATCGCGCCGTGCTGGTGATTCGTTGCGACCTGGTCGACGCGATGGTCGCTCATGCACGTGCCGATCACCCGGATGAGGCATGTGGGGTGATCGCCGGGCCGGAAGATTCGGACCGGCCCGAGCGCTTCATCGCGATGCTCAACGCCGCCGTCAGGAGAACCCGTGAACTGGTCGAGCGAGAAGGCATCTTCGCCGGGATCTCGACAGGGGCGATCCTGCACGCCGCGTTGGGAATCGCGACGAAGGCGATGAGGTCGGGTGAGCGTGCCGACATCGCGTTCGTCGTCGCCGACGCGGGATGGAAGTATCTGTCCACCGGTGCATACGGCGGTAGCCTGGATGAAGCCGAGGACGCGCTGGAAGGGCAGTTATGGGCATGACCGGAACACCCGGCCTACCTACGCGGGATCCCGCCGGCAAACGGCCCACGTGGAAGGTCGGCGGGGCCACGATCCTGACGTTCGTCGCGCTGCTGTACGTAGTTGAACTCGTCGACCAATTGTCCGGGAATCGGCTGGACCGCAACGGTATTCGCCCGTTGGAGACCGACGGCCTGTGGGGCATCGTGTTCGCGCCGCTGCTGCACGCCGATTGGGCGCACCTGGTGGCCAACACGCTGCCCGCACTAATTCTCGGTTTCCTCGTGACGTTGACCGGCATGTCGCGGTTCGTCTGGGCGACCGCCGTGATCTGGATCCTCGGCGGACTCGGCACCTGGCTGATCGGCAACGTCGGGCCGTGCCCCTTTGAGACCAACCACGTCGGAGCCTCCGGCCTGATCTTCGGCTGGCTGGCGTTCCTGATCATCTTCGGATGGCTGACCAGGCACCCGTGGCAGATCATCACCGGCATCGTGGTGCTGTTCCTCTACGGCAGCATCCTGCTGGGTGCGGTGCCCGTGCTCAATCGATGCGGCGGAGTGTCGTGGCAGGGGCATCTGTGCGGTGCACTGGCCGGGGTGGCGGCGGCGTACTTGCTGTCGGCGCCGGAGCGAAAGGCGCGCGAGCGCCGCAAACTCGGCCGCCCACCGCTGGCATTATGAGTCGCGACGCGCCCGTCGGTGTCTTCGATTCCGGGGTCGGCGGCCTGACTGTCGCCCGGTCGATCATCGACCAGCTCCCCGCCGAGAACATGATCTACGTTGGCGACACCGCGAACGGCCCGTACGGCCCTCTGCCCCTGGCCCAGATTCGCTCGCACGCGCTGACCATCATGGACAACTTGGTGGATCGCGGTGTCAAGGCATTGGTGATCGCATGCAACTCCGCATCGTCGGCATGTCTGCGCGATGCCCGGGAACGCTACGAGGTCCCGGTGGTCGAGGTCATCCTGCCGGCTGTGCGGCGCGCGGTGGCCACCACGCGCAACGGCCGCATCGGTGTCATCGGCACACAGGCCACTGTCGCCTCTCGGGCGTATCAAGATGCTTTCGCCGCGGCGGTCGGCACCGAGATCACGGCGGTGGCCTGCCCCCGCTTCGTCGACTTCGTGGAGCGGGGAGTCACAACGGGACGACAGGTGCTCGGTTTGGCGGAGGGCTACCTGGCGGCGTTGCAGCGCGCCGAGGTCGACACTCTGGTCCTGGGCTGTACGCACTACCCGCTGCTATCGGGGCTGATCCAACTGGCCATCGGAGATGACGTGACCTTGGTGTCGTCGGCCGAGGAAACGGCCAAGGATCTGCTGCGGGTCTTGACCGAGGCGGACCTGCTGCGGCCATGCACCGGCGAGGCCGCCGAGGCGGCCGTTCGGCGATTCGAAGCCACCGGCGACCCCGAGGCGTTCCTGGCTCTGGCGGCCCGCTTCCTCGGCCCCGCGATCACCGGTGTTTCGCCCGTGGTGCATCCCGCCATCGCCTCGACCTGACCTCGACCTGACCTAGACAGCACCTCGACGTCGGCCCGGCATCGCCCTTTCAGCACCACTGCGTCAGCCAGGCATGAGCTTGTTGGCGCAAACCGACGATGTTTTCTCGATGTGCTGGCGGACATGGCAAAGTAGGGCTTGTGCGAATCACGGTGCTGGGCTGCTCGGGCAGTGTGGTCGGCCCTGATTCGCCGGCGTCCGGATACCTGCTGACAGCACCCGACACCAACCCGATGGTGATCGATTTCGGCGGAGGTGTCCTGGGTAACTTGCAGCGATACGCAGATCCCGGCGAAGTGGACATCCTGCTGTCGCACCTGCATGCCGACCACTGTCTGGACCTGCCGGGATTGTTCGTGTGGCGCCGCTACCACCCCAACCGCGCCGTCGGCAAGAAGCTCATGTACGGCCCCAGCGACACCTGGTTGCGGTTGGGTGCGGCATCGTCGCCGGCGGGCGGGGAGATTGACGACTTCAGCGACATCTTCGAGGTCCAACGGTGGGTAGAAGGCCAGAGCGTGCGGTTCGGTTCGCTGGAGGTGACACCGACCCAGGTGTCGCATCCGACGGAGTCCTACGGCTTCCGTTTCACCGACCCGTCGGGGGCGGTGTTCGTCTTCAGCGGCGACACCGGGATGTGCGAGGCCGCCGTCGAACTGGCGCGCGATGCCGATGTCTTCCTCTGCGAAGCGTCCTGGACCCACGACCCCCCGAACCGCCCGCTACACGTACACCTCTCGGGAACCGAAGCCGGTCAGATCGCGGCCCGGGCCAACGTGGCGGAACTCTTGTTGACCCACATACCGCCGTGGACGTCACGCGAGGATGTCATCAGCGAAGCCAAGTCTGTCTTCAGCGGTCCGGTACGCGCCGTGGTGGCCGGCGAGACGTTCGAGGTGACGCGCCGCGCCGAGTCGACCCATTAGGGTTGGCCTGTGCCTGAACGCAAAGACGGCCGCGCCGACGACGAGTTGCGGCCGGTCGAGATGACCCGCGGCTTCACCTCCCACCCGGCGGGTTCGGTCTTGGTGGAATTCGGACAGACCAGGGTCATGTGCACGGCTTCGGTCACCGAGGGCGTGCCGCGCTGGCGCAAAGGCTCGGGACTGGGCTGGCTGACCGCCGAGTACGCGATGCTGCCGGCGGCGACCCACACCCGGTCCGACCGCGAATCGGTGAAGGGCCGCATCGGCGGTCGCACACAGGAGATCAGCCGACTCATCGGTCGTTCGCTGCGGGCGTGCATCGACCTGCGGGCGCTGGGGGAGCACACCATCGCGATCGACTGTGACGTTCTGCAAGCCGACGGCGGCACCCGCACCGCGGCGATCACCGGTGCCTATGTTGCGCTGGCCGACGCGGTGACCTATCTGGGGGCGGCCGGAAAGCTGTCGGACCCCCGCCCACTGTCGTGTGCGATCGCCGCGGTCAGTGTCGGTGTCGTCGACGGACGCATCCGGGTCGACCTGCCCTACGAAGAGGATTCGCGCGCCGAGGTGGACATGAACGTCGTCGCCACGGATACGGGAACGTTGGTCGAGATCCAGGGCACGGGGGAAGGCGCGACGTTCCCGCGATCGACCCTCGACAAGCTGCTGGACGCGGGGCTGGCCGCGTGTGACCGGCTGTTCGAGGCCCAGCGCGTGGCCCTGGAGGAGCCCTACCCCGGTGTCCTGCCCGAAGGCGCGGCGCCGAGGAAGGCGTTCGGGAGCTGACGCGCGTTCTCGTCGCCAGCCGTAACCGCAAGAAGCTGGTGGAGTTGGCCCGGGTTCTGCAGGGAGCCGGCGTTTCGGGACTGGAATTGGTGTCGCTTGCCGACGTGCCGGCGTTCCCGGAATCGCCGGAGGTAGGCGCGACGTTCGAAGACAACGCCGTGGCCAAGGCGCGCGACGGCTATTCGGCTACCGGATTGCCTTGCGTGGCAGACGATTCCGGGATCTGTGTGGATGCGCTCAACGGGATGCCGGGGGTTTTGTCGGCGCGCTGGTCGGGCCGGCACGGGGCGGACGAGGATAACTATCGGCTCCTGCTGGCCCAGCTGTCCGATGTGTCCGATGAGCGGCGCGGGGCGGCGTTCGTGTCGGCGTGCGCGTTGGTCGGTCCATCCGGGGAAACCGTGGTGCGGGGGGAGTGGCGGGGGGTCATCGCCCGGGTTCCGCAGGGCGCCGGGGGCTTCGGGTACGACCCGGTGTTCATGCCAGAAGGTTCCCGGTTGTCCGCCGCGGAATTGAGCCCCGAGGACAAGGATGCGGTGTCGCATCGCGGACGGGCACTGGCTCTGTTGGTTCCGGCGCTGCGCGCACTGGTCTGATTGCGCATCCGAGACACGGCGCATCTGACCCTTCGCGCAACGTTGCCGGCCGTTCAGTGTGTTGCACATCGATCCGGCTCATAGAGTGGGTGGCTGCCGGATTTCTCGACGTATTCTCCGCAGTCATCACGGCGTTCCATGAACGGGTCGCCCGTCGCAGCAGCATTGCCAGCGGAATCGTGATCGCCAGCGTCACCGAGAACAGCACGGTCATCGATCCGGTGAAAAGCGGCCACCGCAGCACGACGCCCATCACCAGCGCCATCACAGCCACGTGCAGCAGGAAGATCTCGTAGGAAATCCCGCCCACCCATTGCATCGGCGGGCTGCCGAGCAGTCGTGAATACCGGCCGCGGTCTCCGAGCGCCACTGGTGCCACGATCAACATCGCGATTGCCGCGTAGAGAATCGACTTCGCCGGCGGCTGCCACCACGCGTCGGGGCCGAGGATGTGGCCGCCGATCTCGGTGGACACCGCCAGGTACAGCACCAGCGCGGAGGGGACTGCGACGACCGCGCGAAACCGCACGCCGACCCGCTTCAGCACGGCCAGTGACATGCCGCAGGCGAACCAGGACAGGTGCGCGGGCAACCACATGCCCGCGGAGTTGGGAAGCCAATCGGTCGAGTGTGCCACAACCAGCCACAGCGGACTGACCGCTCCGGTGGCGAACAGTCCCGCCAGCAGGAGCCCGGGTTGCCAACTGCCCCTGCACAACTGGGTCAGTAGCAAATAGGCCAGTGCCGGCAGGACGGCGTAGAACGCCACCTCGACCGATAGGCTCCACATCTGCGAGAGCCCGGTGTGCAGGTAGCTCAGCACGTAGGTGTCGGTGTAGATCTGCGTCAGCGTCAGGTACCTCAGCAGACCGAGCCACGTCTGGCCGGGATTGGGGCCGGGTGTGAAGACGGTATACACGGCGAATGTCGCCAGTACGGCCATGAGGTAGCCGGGCAGAATGCGACGCACGCGCTGCCGCGCGTAGTGCCCGACATCGGGCGGTGCTGAACCCGCCGCCGCCGCGGCGACCCACGGCCGGAAGAGTAGGAAGCCCGACAGCACGAAGAAGATCGCCACACCGATCTCCATGCGTGCACTCATGGCGCCGGGATAGCCCTGAGTCAAGATTCCGGTGGCGAACGCGGCATGAGTACCCACCACCAACAGGGCGGCAACGGCCCGCAGCCCGGTCAGCGCTGGATTGCGTGCAGTTTGCCTAATCTCGGCTGCCACACGGGCAGCCTAGCGAAACAGTCTGAGCGCAACCTTAATCCGCGGGGGCGAGGCTCAGATCACGAAGCGGGACTTGATTTCGGCGGTGCGATAGTGTTCGACGATGAGGCCGAGTAACGGGATGGTTCCTGCCAGCAATGTGCCGATGGTCTTGCCGACCGGCCAGCGCACCTTGATCGCGAGGTTGAACGTCG
>CAZEHT010000161.1:0-6146 GCA_964511995.1 uncultured Mycobacterium sp. | reverse complement strand
TACGGCTTCTACAGCACCATCGTCGGCGTCGGCATCCTGGCCGGCAACGTCGCCACCGGGGCGCTGATGCAAGCCGCCAGCCAGCACAGCCTGGGAGTACTCGTGTGGACGGCGCTGACCGGCATCGGACTGCTCTGCACCGCCGCACTGCACACCCTCGCCCGCAACGGCCACCTCCGGGAAGCCCACCTGGCAACGGCGAACCCATGACAAACAGCCCCGCACGGAAACGGGGTCCCGACGAGCAGAAACCCGCACGACACCGACTGGAGGAACTCATGTTCACACCCCCGCACCGCACCGCCGGAAAGCTCACCACGGCCCTGCAACAGCTACGGCGCAAAACCCGCGCTGTCGCGGTCATCGCCGCCGCCCCCGCCGTCGCCCTGTCATTGCTGGGCAGTGCACCCTTCATCGAGGACGACTCCACAACCAGATGCAGCGTCATGGCTCATCCGCCCGCCGTTCAGACAGACCCTGGCGCCGACAACCCCCTGACCCGACCGGGGCAGGTGGGCGGCCTGAACCAGCTACCGCCACCCAACAGCGACATGCCGATGGACTGCACACCCGTCGGCCACGGATAACCCTCTCAATTTCCGAAACGAGTCGCTCGGCACGCCGAGCGTCCGCGCACCACACCCAACACCCAACACCCAACACAACGGAGGTACCGATGTTCACACCCTTGCGGCGCACAGCCGGAGTCCTATTGGTCAGCGCGGCCGTGGCCCTGATTTTCAGCCCGTCGGCGGCCGCCCACGTCGACGCCACCCTCGATGGCACCGGCCCGGGCGGATTCGGCGTGGTCACCCTGGGGGTTCCCACCGAGGCAGGTAAGCCGCCCACCACCAAGGTCGAAGTCCGCATCCCCGAGGAGACACCGCTGCGGACGGTGCGGGCCGAACCGGTCGCGGGCTGGACGCTGGACATCCAGAAGCGCAAGATCGACCCGCCGCTGCGCAAGGACGACGGAACCCCGGTCAACGAGGTGGTCAGCACAGTGACCTGGACAGCGGCCCCCGGTGGCGGCGTCCCGCAAGGGCAGTTCCAGGAATTCGCCCTCTACCTAGGGCCCATGCCCGACGCCGACACCTTCGCCTTGCCCACCACACAGACCTTCTCCGACGGCTCCAGTGAAGCGTGGACCGAGCAGAGCACCGGCGGCGACAAGCCCAAGTTCCCCGTCCCCACCGTGACCATCGGGAAGCAGGCCACCGGCGGGCTGCTGCCCGTCATCGCCTGGACCGCGCTGGGGTTCTCGGTCGTCGGATTGGGCCTGGGGGTGTTCGCGATCGACCGGGCCTCCCGCCGGCCCGCCGGCGGCGACCCGTCGTCGGACACCCGGGCACTGACCCCCGACCCCGCGGTGCACTGACGCGATGCGCCGGTCAACACTCGCCGTCTTCGGTGTCGTCGTCGCCCTTGTCGGCTCGGGATGCGGTTCGACGGCGACACCCCCGCTGGAATCATCCGCGTCGGAAAATGCCCCCCCGCTGACGTCCGCGGCCGGCGTTCCGAGCGCCCCGCCCCAGGTCGGGACACTCCTCCCTGTGAGCATCGCCGGGGGCACCGTGACCCCCACCAACGCCGAGGCAACGGCGGTTGCGGGGGAGCCGATCACACTCGAGGTCAACAGCGATGCATCCGACAGCATTCACGTGCATTCGATTCCCGAACATGTCTTCGAGGTACAGGCCCGTCCCGGTCAGCGCTTCGAGTTCACCGTCGAGGTTCCCGGTCAGGTGGACGTGGAGTTGCACGATCTGAACAGGACCATCGTCACCATCACGGTCCGGCCCCGATGAGCGAGGCAGGCGAGACCGTCCTCGCCCACGGGGTGGGCGGTTCCACCGATCTGCCGATCCCCCTGAACTATGCCCTCGTCGGCGGTGTGTGGGCACTGATCCTGACCTTCGCCGTCGTCGCGGTTGCCTGGCGCACACCGAAGTTCGACCCGGCCAAACCCGGGCGCGCCTTGCCGGGCTGGGTGACCACCGCCGTGGACTCGCGCCCCGTGCGCAGCATCCTCGCGGCGGCGGCGCTGCTGGTCACGGTGTGGGTTGGCATCGCGGCAATCTGGGGACCGCAGAACGCCGATAACGCCCTGCCGGGCTCGTTCTACGTCCTGCTCTGGGTTGGTCTGGTCGCCGTCTCGGTCCTCCTCGGGCCCGTCTGGCGGGTGATCTCCCCGGTGCGCACCCTCTGGGGACTTCTGGGCGGCAAGCGGACCGGGCATCCACCTCGGGGATACCCGCAACGCTGGGGATACTGGCCGGCGGCGGCAGGCCTGTTCGCGTTCGTGTGGCTGGAACTGGCCAGCCCCGATCCCGGCTCACTGGGGGCGATCAAGCTGTGGATCCTCGCCTACGCCATCGCCATGTTCGCCGGCGCGGCGGTGTTCGGGTCGCGGTGGTTCGCCCGCGCGGATCCCTTCGAGGTGTACAGCATGACCGTGTCCCGGCTGGCGCCGTTGCGGCGCAACACCGCTACCGGACGCATCGTGGTGGGAAACCCGCTCGATCACCTGCCCACCCTGCCGGTGCGGCCCGGCACCGTCGCGGTGATGGCGATGCTTCTCGGCTCCACGGCCTTCGACAGCTTCTCCGGGTTCACAGGCTTCCGCAACTTCGTCGACCGCAACGCCGCCGGCGTACCGCTCGTCGGTGAGGCCGGCGGCGGCTCCGCAATCAGGACCGTTGGCCTGCTGGTCTTCGTCGCCGTTGTGGGCGTGACGTTTTCGGCCGCGGCCCGCGCGACCGGCGGCGTCACCCGCGAGCAGCGCCGCGAGTTGCCCGGCCGGCTGGCGCACTGCCTCATTCCGATCGTCGTGGGCTACATCTTCGCCCACTACCTGTCCTACCTGGTCGAGCGCGGCCAGGAGACGGTGGTCCGTCTGGCCGACCCCTTGGGCGCAGGCTGGCAGCTGTTCGGGCTCGATTCCGGCGACGTGGTCTATGTGCTGTCGCTGAACCCGACGCTGCTGTGGACCATCAAGGTCGCCTGCGTGGTGGCCGGCCACGTCGTGGGTGTCCTCGCCGCCCACGATCAGGCGCTGCGGGTGATACCGGTGGGCCACCAACTGACCGGACAACTCGCCATGATGCTGGTGATGGTCGCCTACACCCTGACCGGGTTGTACCTACTCTTCGGAGGATGAGCGCAGTTGCACACCGGCCGAACTACCGCGATAACCGGACCCAGGCATCTGCGGCGGCGTGCGCTACTGATCGTGCACCTGGCGGTCCTGCTCGCCGTAGTGGTCGCGATGCCCAGCGCGTTGAACTGCCCGCCGCTGCTGTGTGCCCGTCACGCCGAGTCGGCCCCCGACTCCCACCGCGCCGTGGTGCCACCGGCTCCGGTCACGCTGTCGATGAGCCTTGCACCGAATGCGCAGCACGTCGATCCGCTCGCACCGGTCACCGTCACCGCGACCGCCGGGACCCTGCTGAGCGTGAGGATGGTCAACGACGCCGGCAAGCCCATCGACGCGGTGGTGACCCCGGACAACACGGTGTGGAAACCGACCGTGCCGTTGGGGTACGGCCGCACCTACACCGTGACCGCCACCGGCCGCGGTGAAGACCAGACGACCCGGGCTCTGGTGTCGAGTTTCACCACCCTGATCCCGGGCAATCAGGCCGCGGTGCGGCTGACCACCACCGGCAACCAGAATTTGGTCGACGGCGGCACCTACGGCATCGGAACCGTTGTGGTCGCCCGGTTCGACGAACCCGTCCCCGACCGCGCCGCCGCCCAGCGCACCCTGCGGGTCACTACCGACCCGCCGGTCGATGGCGCCTGGACGTGGCTCGACGACGCCACCGCGCACTGGCGGCCCCGCCACTACTACACGCCGGGAACCACCGTGTCGGTGGCAGCCAACATCTACGGCGTTCCCCTCGGCGACGGCCTCTACGGGCAGGCCGACACCGCGGTCAGCTTCCGCATCGGCGACGCCCACGTCTCGATCGCCAACGACATCACCAAGCAGGTCAGCGTGTTCAGCAACGGAAAGCTGGTGCGCACCATGCCCACCTCGATGGGCATGGGCGGCAGTGAAACCATCGGCGGGCGCACCATCAGCTTCTGGACCCAGCCCGGCGTCTACACCGTGATGGACAAGGCCAACCCGGTCGTCATGGACTCCTCGACCTACGGGCTGCCGATCAACTCCCGGCTGGGCTACAAGGAAACGATCAACTGGGCGACCCGCATCAGCACCGACGGTATCTACCTGCATGAACTCGAAGACACCGTGTGGGCGCAGGGCAACACCAACGTCTCCCACGGCTGTTTGAACCTCAGCGCCGACAATGCCCGCTGGTTCTACGATTTCTCCCAGCCCGGCGACGTCGTCGAGGTCCGCGACACCGGCGGAGCTCCGCTGGAACTGTGGCAGAACGGGGATTGGAGCGTGCCGTGGCCGCAGTGGCTCGCCGGCGGCACAGCCACCCCCAGCCCGCCGCCACCTGCGGGCAACAACGCGGCGAGCACACCGGACGGACCCGGGGGCCGATGAGCAACCACCACGGTGATCAGCACGGCGGGCGCCGCCGACTCTGGTGGACCGCCGGGCTGGTCGGTGCCGGGGCGGGGGCCGCCGCGATCGCCGTGGGCACCGGTGCGCTGCGACCGGCAGGACCGGGCGAACACGCCCCCACCGCCGCAGAGCTGGCCCAGCAGCGATGCCAGTCCGACGTGCTGCAGCGACTGGTCTCCCCCGCCGCAGCCACCATCACGGAGCTTCGCACCGAGGCGAGCACCCTCGACACCGACGGCCGGGACTTCTCCTCGCTCAACGCCAGCGAACCGCTCACCGGTATCGACGCCTCGCGCATCACCGTGCTCAACGTCTCCGGCGTGACCCACGCGCCCAGCGAAGTCGGCTCCACGATCGAGGACCATTTCGACTGCCGCGCCTATTTCGTCGACGGGGCACTCGCCCACACCCTGGTCGTCTTCGACCACGGCCACTAGCGTTGACACCCTAGGAAGCACCACACAGGCAAGGGGGCCGCCATGGCCACCGCACGATTCCTCACCGCCGCGACGCTGAGCGTGGCCTGCTTGAGCCTGGGCGCCTGTTCGGGACGCCAAAACGCCGCCCCCTCCGCACCGCCACCGGCCGCCGCGACCGGTTCGGTTTGGGTCGCCGACGAAGGCGCCGACAGCCTCAGTGTCATCGACGCGGCCACCCACTCGATAGCCATGACCATGACCGGCATCAACGCCCCCCACAACGTTCAGGCCGTTCGTGACGGCGCAGTGGTGTACGCAACCAGCGGCGCCGACATGGTGGTCGCCATCGACCCGATGACCTACCGGGTCACCGCCACGGCCCCGACCGGATCCCACCCCGCCCACGTCATCGAGGCACCCAACGGCAAGGTCTACGTCACCAACGCCGGGGACGGCACTGTGTCGGTGTATCAGGGGCAGGGCCTGATCCCGGCCGGCGAGATCACCCTCGGCGGGATGCCGCACGGGATGCGGCCGGCTTCCGGAGGTTCAGTGATCGTGGTGGCGAACATGACGGCCGGCGCCCTGGACCTGATCGACCCGGCCACCGACCGCGCCGTCGGCGCAGTGCCGGTGGGCACATCCCCCGTACAGGTCGCCGTGAGCGCCGACGGCCGATACGCCTACACCGGGATCACCGATCCGCCCAGAGTGGTGAAAGTCGATCTGTCCCAACGCAAAGTGCTCGAAGCCGCGGCCGTGCCCACCCCTGCCGTCCAGCTGTATCTGACCCCCGACGAGAAGACCATCGTGTCCGCCGACCAAGGCAGCCGCGACAAGCCGGGCCGCACCCTGTCGGTCATCGACACCGCCGCGATGACCACCCGGTCAACCGTGCCCACCGGATCCGGCCCACACGGCGTCGCGATCGACACCACCGGACACTTCGCGTGGGTCACCAACAGCTACGACAACACCGTCTCCGCCATCGACCTGACAAGCCTGTCGGTGTCGGCAACCATCCCGGTCGCCGCCGCACCCAACGGCATCAGCTACTCACCCCGCCCACCGGCGCCCGCAGCTGCCGCCACAACCACTCTCGACATCCCAGCACACACCACCGCCGCCCCACAGGAAAGCCCGCCCAACCCGCACAGCGGGCACCACTAACTCACCGGTGCGGC
>CAZEHT010000160.1:0-6161 GCA_964511995.1 uncultured Mycobacterium sp. | reverse complement strand
CTTGCCCGCTCCGGCGACACCGTTGCGATCGATGAAATCGATGGCGAACTTCAGGTCCGCTTTGTTGTCGAACTCCGACAACGAGTCCACGCCGATGTACGGCACACGCTGCTTGACGAAGTCGTCATGATGCTCGATCTCGTAGAGGTTTCCCTTCATGTTGCCGTTGAAGTTGCGCTCGATATAGCGCTTCATGACGGGTTCGACGCTCACATAGACACCCGGACTGTTGACACCGCCGAGGCCTTGCCCGACCAGCGTGCCGTTGACGAACACGCGGGCATAGTGGGAACGCGAATGTGGCAGGCCGGCCATCTGGAAGAGTCGGTAGCCCAGAGTCTGCCGAATATAGGAACGATCCTGGATGGAGTTGTTGAGTGTGATGTACCGCGACCCGATCAAACCTTCGGCACCGGAACCACCTGCTGCACTGAACCGGCCGAAATCGATATGCAAGGAAGGCTTTTCGCTGCTGACCGAGCCGCAGAACGACTTCTTCTTCACACCCACATCGGCGAATGTCGTCTGAGAGGGGAAGCGCGTCCCGGAGATCTCCACCGACGCGGCCTTGCGCCACGTGTAGCGCGAACCGCCCGTCCAGTCGAACTTGCATACACCACCAGCGGGCGGCTCGGTACGCAGTGCGTCCCAATCGGTTCGCGGCATCGTGATCCTGATTGTCAGCACATTGTCGAGCGCGTAAAGCGAATCGAGTAGTTGTTGCTGCTGGGCGCTCATCGCCGTCCCTCCCTAACTTGGTTGCTGCGTCTCCCATCACCGTGCGGGTGCACACGGACACCGTCTACTCATCATCACAAGCGTGACGGGTCCATTCCAACGATTGGGCGCATTGGTCTCCCTTCAGCTGCGGACGTCAGGACCGGCTCAATCGGTGCGACCCCCGGCGCCGCACCGTTCCAGGAAGAGCCACGCAGCCGCCGGCCATCGTGGTCGAAGGCAGCCGCCGCCTCGATCAACAGCACGCTCGCCGCGGATTTACCGCCCGATGGCGCCTACGGGACGCGCGGTGCGGCGTCGGCCGTCGTCGGAAATCAAACTCCCGGCCGCCATCCGAAGGGACGGTCGATCCGCGACGTACGACCTTCGGATCCTCGTGCGAAGAAAAGACTTCGGTCTCGATGCCGGGTAGCCATCACCAGTTCTGGAAGTTGGTGCCAGCGGGACCAGACACCCCGGATTTCTATGAACTGCGTCCGCGGCGCGGCAATATGTGTCTTGACGTGGCACACGCAGGTATCGCGCATGCTGCGCCCGTGGTGCAGGGCAAGCGCTGGAAGGCGGCAACCAGCGATGGAAGTTCCCATAGCGGTACGCCTGAGGTCAGCTATCGACGTCAATCTCGGTCAGGACACGTCGCAGCAGCTTGCCCGTGGTATTGCGTGGCAGCTCTTCGACGAACACCACATCTCGGGGCACCTTGTAGCGCGCCAAGTTGTTCTTGACGTACAGCTTGATCTCCTCGCCGTCCTGAGCTGCGCCGGGCTGAGAAACAATGAAGGCACGCAACCGCTTTCCGAACTCCGCGTCGTCGACACCGACAACTGCCGCATCGAAGACGTCGTCACGCCGGATAAGCAGGTTCTCGACCTCCTGCGGGAAGACGTTCTCACCGCCGGAAACGATCATGTCGTCATCGCGCCCATCGACGAACAGCAAGCCGTTCTCGTCGAAGTGGCCCATGTCGCCGCTGGACATGTAACCGTCGATGATCTGTTTGCTTCGTCCATCGGTGTAACCCTCGAACCGCGCGACGCTGCGGACGAAGATCCGGCCGCGCTTGTTAACGCCGTGCACGCGGCGGCCGTGTTCGTCCAACAGCACAACGTCGCAGCCCACCGGTGAGCGGCCTGCCGTTCCGGGAGCTATTCGCAGATCGGCAGGCGTGGCCGTGGTGGCAAAGCCACACTCGGTGGAGGCGTAGATGTTGTAGAGCACGTCGCCGAATGTGTCCTGCACGCGGTTGGACAGCTCGGGTGTCAGCGCCGATCCGGCGACCGCGATGGTCTTCAGCGACGATGTGTCGTAGGCGGCGATGACGTCGGGGCCGAGTTCGACGATGCGGTGCAGCATCGTCGGGACCGCGACCAGCATGTCCGCCTCATGATCGGCAATGAGCTTCAGAGTGCCCTCCGGGTTGAACCGCCGGGTGGTGACGATCTTGTTTCCCAATGTGGCGCCGACCAGATAGGTGGCCAGTCCGGTGCCGTGGAAGATCGGCGAGACGATGACCATGGTCCCCCGGCGGGGAAACGGCACACGGTCGACGAGCTCCGCCGGCGCCAACGGCGACACCTTCACCCGCGGCGCACCTTTTGGTAAGCCGGTCGTGCCGCTGGTAAGGATCACGAGTCCGCCCGCGGTGCTCGGCGGGGGCAACGGCTCGGCGGTGTTCGCCGCGATCAAGCCGTCGATCGTCGGCAGATCGTCGGGCACGTCGAAGCCCTCGTCCACCCAGGTCAGAATGCGTGGCAGCTCGACCGGCAAGGCGTCGAGCAGACTCAAGAACTCGCTGTCGTGGAGCACCACCTTCACGCCTTCGCGTTCACAGACCTGCGCGAACTGCGGCTTGGCGAACCCCGTGTTCATCAGGACCAGCCGGGCGCCAAGCTTTCCGCATGACGCCATCGCGATGATGATGCCCCGATGATCACGGCACAGCAGGGCCACGACCGAGCCCTCGGCGACGCCGAGACCGTTGAGCCCGCGCGCAAACGCGGTGGACATGTTGTCGATCTGCCGGTAGGTCAAGGTCCCGTGCTCGTCGACAACGGCGGGCAGCCAAGCATACTTGCGACCGCCCTGGATCGCCATCGTCGCTTGCGGACCGTACACGCGCGAATTCTTGGCCGTCTGGAGCGTCACGCCGAGGTCGCTGAAGTCGATAATTCCGCTGTCGCGCAACCGCTTTACAGCCTTCACCGAATCCGCGACGCGAACAAGCACCCGTCGAACTCCAGTCAGTGCATTAGTCATCCGGCCTCCGTGCCGCGAGATCTTCAGTGCACATTAACAACTGATGCCAATGCAACATCGTCCAGCGTCACACCCGCCCCGCTGCACTGCCCCGCGCACGCCCCAGAGACCCCCATCCCACCTGGATGCCGTATTGGTTCCGACGTCTCGTTCGGAGTAGGAGAACCCGGGGGTGAGATAGACCGAGATAGACGTAGTCGCGCGCGGCGAACAGCTGACGGTCACCCGAAAGCCGTTTCAGCACAACCTGTCCGCGTCGGTGAGCATCGTGCTGACCGGTTCGCCGGACAATGTCCGGTGCAGGTCGGCCAGGACCTTGTTGCCGCATCGGGTGAAGAAGCATTCGGTGCGGCCCGAACCGTCCGTTCCCGCGAAGACGGGTTCACGGGCCTCCAGCGGAGTGCCGTAGTCCTCGCTGCGCCGCCAGGACGCAAGCAGCAGGTGAGGCACGACGACAGCCGGCACCGCCGGGCGTTGTCGCGTGAACTGTGAACGCGTGCGGGTAGGCCTTCTGACACGTCCGGGCTCTTCATTCCGTCCCTGTGATCCAGGCCACAAAATCGCCGTCCGTTCGGTGTCTCACTCGAGACAGCGAGCCACTCGTCATGTCGCGCCGGCACGCCTAACCTCGATTTCAGCGTTGTGACAGCCATCACACCCCAGCCCGGAGGGGAGCATGTACCCAGCAGCGCGAACAACCCGAACGTCGACGAGCGGCGAAACACCGGGCGCATCATCTGCAGCAGTTCGCCCCAGCTGCCGGGTAGGGGTCAGGGCCCGAAGCATCGGTGAGGATTGCGCGTCCATCGCCGATGCTTCTCACATGCTCAGGGCGCTATCACGCCGACACGCCGAAAACCCCACCAGAAACACCGACACCGGCTGTCACAGCCGAGCAACGCGAACAGTCACCGAGCACGTCAAACTGCGAAAGTCGAGAGAAGAAGAAGAAGAAGAAGAAGAAGAAGAAGAAGAAGAAGAACTTCGGGCTCAATGCCGCCAAGCTGTACGACATCCCGGTGCCTCGTGATCTCCAGCTCCCCGACGCCTACGAAACTGCGACCGGCCCGCGCGGCGCCGACGACATGGTGGACGCGCGATGACGGACCGTCGCCAAGAGGCGTTGACCGCACTCGCGGCGGTGGTCGACCCCGAACTCGACGAGCCGATCACCGACCTCGGCTTCGTTCGGTCGCTGGTGGTGAGCCCGGCCGGAAACGTCAAACTGAACCTCCGGTTACCGACGTCCTTCTGCTCGCCGAACTTCGCCTATCTGATGGCATCGGACGCCAAAGACGTTCTGGTGAAACTGATGTGGACGAAACACGTGGTGGTCGAACTCGACGGCCACCACGATTCGGCGATCATCAATGCGGGCCTCGCCGCCAACACCGGCTACCGGGGAACCTTCGGGCACGAAGCGCTGGACTCCCTCGACGAACTTCGGGAAATTTTTCGACGCAAGGCTCACACCGCTGCTATGGAGCGCTGCCTGACCGCGCTGCTGCGCGCCGACCGCAACCGCTCCGAAGAGACGATGGGGTCACTCACGCTCGCCGACCTGCCCGCCGGCGACGCTACCGCCGCGGTGCTGCGGTGGCGGGAGACCATCGGATTATCTACGGCCCCAGACGCATTGGTGCTGGTCGACCATGATGGCACGGTTACGCCGATGTTCTGACGGCGTTACGACGGGCCCGCTCGACCCGGATCTCCGTCGACGGCAACGCGCACTTCTGCCGCGGCCTGCTGCGCACCCGCTACGGCCATCACGACGAAGCGTCTGCGGGCCAGACGCACGACCCCACCTTCATCCCGCTATCCGCACTGCTTCCCGCCTAACCACAAAGGAGCACGCCACATCTCCAACACCATGCGAGCCGTCCAGGTGGTCGGCTACCACCAGAACCTCGAGATGAAGGAGGTACCGGTACCCGAGCCCACCGGGCCGTTCGACGTCGTCGTCAAGATCGGCGGCGCCGGCGTCTGCCGCACAGACCTGCACGTTCTCGAAGGCCAGTGGGCCGAGAAGACACAGGTGAAACTGCCCTACTCGATCGGACACCAGAACGCCGGATGGGTGCACGCCATCGGTTCGGCGGTGACCAACGTCGGGGAGGGTGACAAGGTAATCGTACATCCGCTCATCACCTGTGGGCTGTGCCGCGCCTGCCGCTCCGGCGACGACGTGCACTGCGAGGCAGGCCAATTCCCCGGCATCGACACCAACGGCGGCTACGCAGATTACCTTGAGACATCGGCGCGCAGCGTCGTCAAGATCGACGACCCGCTGGAGCCTTCGGACGTCGCGGCCCTGGCCGACGCCGGCCTGACCGCATACCACGCCGCAGCCAGGGCGGCCAGGCGATTCGGCCCGCGCGACCGCGCCATCATCATCGGCGCAGGAGGGCTGGGGCACATCGGGATTCAGGTTCTCAAGGCGCTCTGCCCCGCGGAACTGATCGTCGTGGACCCGCAATCCCGAAGCCCTCAAACTGGCGGAGTCGATCGGAGCCGACCACGGGATAGCCGCCGACGGCAGCCAGATCGAGCAGGTGCTCGACCTCACGGACGGTAAGGGCGCGGAGGTAGTCGTCGACTTCGTCGGCGAGGGCGGTGCAACCAAGCAGGGTGTGGCGATGCTGCGCCGGGCCGGCGACTACCACGTCGTGGGCTACGGCGAGAACATCGACGTGCCGACCATCGACATCACCTCCACCGAAATCAACTTCATCGGCAACCTCGTCGGCTCCTACAACGACCTATGCGACCTCATGGCGCTCGCCGCCCGCGGCGCGGTCAACCTGCATACCCAGAAGTACGCGCTGGACGACTTCCAATCCGCCATCACCGATCTCGACAACGGCAACGTCCGCGGCCGAGCGATCCTGACACCGTAGAGGAGATCCGATCATGATCTTTATCGTCGTCAAGTTCAGGCCGAAGCCCGTATACGTGGAGAACTTCCCCGATGTGGTCGCCGAGTTCACCGCCGCAACCCGAAACGAACCGGGCAACATGTGGTTCGACTGGTCGCGCAGCGTGGATGATCCGTCGGAATACATTCTGGTGGAAGGGTTCCGCGACGGGGACGCCGGCAAGGAGCACGTCACTAGTGTCCCGCGCCGTTAATTCGTTACATAATTGTAATCGGTGGGCATCGGCGG
>CAZEHT010000159.1:0-6281 GCA_964511995.1 uncultured Mycobacterium sp. | reverse complement strand
AGACAAGTCCGAGCCTTGGCCGCATCCGGCGCATAGGCTGGCTTGGAAGGTATGGGTACCGCAAAGGAGCGCGACATGAGCCTGTACGCAGTTGTCGATCCCGCGACCGGGGAGACGGTGCAGGAATTTCCGACCGCGACCGACGAACAAATCGAGCAAGCGCTGGCCGCGGCCTCCAAGGCGTTCCGCGAATGGTCGAAGTCGACGTCGGTCGCCGAGCGCGCGGCCCTGATCCGCAGAGTCGGCGAACTGCACAACGAACGCGCCGACGAACTCGCCAAGCTCATCGTCCGCGAAATGGGCAAGCCCTTCGAACAGGCCAAGGGCGAGGCCGAATTCGCCGCGGCCATCTACGAGTACTACGCGGACAACGCGGAGAAGTTCCTGGCCGACGAGCCCATCGAACTGCTCGGCGGAGAGGGCAGCGCGCTGGTCCGGCGCGGTCCGGTTGGCGTGCTGCTGGGCATCATGCCGTGGAACTATCCCTATTACCAGGTGGCCCGGTTCGCCGGCCCCAACCTAACCCTCGGTAACACCATCGTGTTGAAGCACGCGCCGCAATGCCCGGAGTCGGCGGCCGCCATGCAGAAGATCTTCACCGACGCCGGGTACCCCGAGGGCGCCTACGTCAACGTCTACGCCACCAATGAGCAGATCGCCGATGCCATCGCCGACCCACGCGTGCAAGGCGTTTCGCTGACCGGTTCCGAACGGGCGGGCGCGGCCGTCGCCGAGATCGCGGGGCGCAATCTCAAGAAGGTGGTGCTCGAACTCGGCGGTTCCGATCCTTTCATCGTCCTGGGTTCTGACGATCTGGATGCCACCGTCGACGCCGCGATCGCGGGTCGCTTCGAGAACACCGGGCAGGCGTGCAACGCGGCCAAACGATTCATCGTGTCAGCCGATATCTATGACGACTTCTTGGACAAGTTCACCAAGAAAGTGCTCCAGACCGCCGACGGCCTGGCACCGCTGTCATCGGTGGCTGCCGCCGAACGACTCGAACAGCAGGTAAAAGGCGCCGTCGACAACGGCGCCACGTTGGTGTCCGAAGGGCAGCGCAGGGGAGCATTCTTCCCGCCCGGCGTGCTCACCGGGGTCACCGCCGACTCCCCCGCCTACAAGGAAGAGTTGTTCGGTCCTGTCGCGACCGTCTACAAGGTTTCGTCGGAGGACGAGGCGGTCGAGCTGGCAAACGACACCCCATTCGGTCTGGGTTCCTACGTGTACACCGCCGACCACGATCAGGCCCTTCGCGTTGCCGACAAGATCGAGGCTGGCATGGTGTACGTCAACGTCGTGGGGGCTGACAGCGTCGAGCTGCCGTTCGGTGGTGTCAAGCGGTCCGGCTTCGGACGCGAGCTGGGCCGCTTCGGTATCGACGAGTTCGTCAACAAGAAGCTCATCCGCATCGGGTAGACGTCTTTGGAATCGCCTCGGGGCGCTCAGCGCCGCCTCGCGCGTAGCAGTCAATGCCCGGTGGCGGGCAGGGTTTCCTGAGTAGGATCACCCTGGATCGTCGGGAGGTTGCCGTGCCAGTACAGGTCTGGGTGAGGCTGATCGCCGGGGCGCTGGCTGCTGCCGGTGCCATTGTCACGTGGAAACGGACGGCGAACAAGCGCAGCGATTTGAATGCGGAGCTCGCCGATAAGCGCGCCAAGTGGGGTGAAAGCCTTGCGGACAAGCGCGCTGAGTGGGGCTCGAACTTCTCCGACAAACGCGCTACTTGGGGCACGAACTTCGCCGACAAACTCAGCGAGTTTGGGCATCGGATCAACGAAGCATTCGAGCGGACATTCAACATCGACGATGCGGACTCCGAACTGGGCTGGGAGGTGTTGGAGACGGTGATGCGCTCCACCGTCTCCCCTGCCAAGGGCTCTGCCAGCGACATCGCGCACGTCATCGCCGACTACAAGGCGCTGGGTGACGGTCGTGGCGGCCGCCACCGCGCCTGATTGCGTAGGACGCACACCTCTCCTCCATACAGATGACGACGTACGGCATCGAGTTAGCGCGGTTATCCCATCCTGATTCCCTCATCGCTAGGCACGCACGTCTGCCCTGCGCGAATAGTCGCCTTACTGGGTGATCTCGAATGGTTCGAACCAGCGACCTTCCGTGCTGGAGCGATATTCGCCGAGGTCGGCTGGTGGGGTCGCGCTTCATTGGCAGCGGAAATAGTTCGCAACATGCAATGAGGCAATGAGGCAATGACCGGATGCCACAATAATGTGTCACCTTCGTACTTAGTACTTAAGGACGGGGCGACCAAACGCCCGCAATGAATCCCAAACGCCCGCATTGAATGAGGAGGGCGCCGCTGAGCGGGGCCCATCCGGCGTTGGACGAGTCATCGACATGCTCAGAAACCTCGGATTCACCGAATAGTCGCCAACCACCACGGAACCTTTCTACATACAGGCCACAGGCGCCAGAACCCGGTGCAGGATGGAGTCGTGGCTGAGTCGTGGCGCTGCAACCGACGCCGACCGGTGCGGGTACTCCCAGCCACTTGGTCCGGTGCCGGGCGGCCTATCACGCGCGGGCCTGGCGGCAGGCGTTCGACGAGCTGACGGCCGATGACGTCGACCGCCGCCTTTCCGCTGCCGACCTCGATCGACTCGGGATGTCGGCATACCTGATCGACCGTGACGACGACGCTTTGGACGCATTCGAGCGCGCCCATGCGCGTCACCTCAAACGCGGAGCTGCTGCTGAGGCCGCCCGTTGCGCATTCTGGCTGAGTCTGGGTTTGCTCAACCGCGGGGAGCAGGCCCGGGCCAACGGCTGGGTGGCGCGGGGACAGCGATTGCTACCCGAGGCGGGCCGCTGCGTAGAGCGCGGCTACCTGCTGGTGCCGGGGGTGCTGATCAACATCGGCGCCAATGGCGATCTTGACGCCGTATTCACCCACGCCGAGGTCATAGCTGAAGCAGGGGCTCGATTCGGCGACGTCGAACTCGTGTCATTCGCACTGCATGCGCAGGGCCGGATCCGGATCAGGCAGAACCGCGTCGGTGAGGGACTCGCATTGCTCGACGAGGCGATGGCTGCGGTCGCCGCTGGCGAGGTGACCGCACCGATTTTCACCGGATTGATCTACTGCCAAGTCATCGACGCCTGCGAGGAAGTGTTCGATGTCGGGCGGGCCGAGCAATGGACCGCCGCGCTGCAGCGCTGGTGCGATTCGCTATCCCAGATGGCGACTTTTTCTGGTATCTGCCAGGTCCACCGGGCTGCGATTCTCCAAATGCACGGCGCCTGGCCGGCCGCGGTCGACGAGGCCCGTCAGGCCTGTGCCCGGTCCGGTCCCGACCAGGCAACCGCCGGTGCCGCGCGCTACCGCGAAGCCGAGATTCAGCGCTGTGCGGTGCTTTCGCCGATGCCGAACAGGCCTACCACGACGCCGGCGCATTGGGCTGGCAACCACAGCCGGGGCTGGCGCTCCTGCGACTGCACAGGGCCGCACCGCCGCCGCGGCGGCGACCGTCCGTCGGCTGCTCGCCGAGACTCCGCACCGGGCGCGGCGGGCACGAATCCTGCCGGCATCGATCGAGATCATGCTCGCCGCCGGCGACCTGTCGACAGCAGCGGGTGGGCCCTTGAACTGGCCGCGATCGCCGCGGACTACGTATGTGACGCGTTTGTTGCGATGCGTGACTACGCCATCGGCGCAGTCGAACTGGCCGACCATCATCCGAGCGAGGCGCCGGTTTCTCTATGGGCGGCGTGCGAGGCGTGGCAGGCGATAAACGCACCCTATGAGGTGGCCCGGACACGAACCCTGCTCGGCCTCGCCTGCCGAGAACTCGGCGACGACGACTCGGCTCTGCGGGAACTGACCACCGCTCGTGAGACGTTCCGTCGCCTTGGCGCGGCCCCCGACACAGCCCGGGTGACCGCGCTGATCGACACCGGCTGCGCCCGAGCCGGCGACGGCCTCACCGCACGCGAGTTGAAAGTGCTGCGTCTGGTCGCCGAGGGGCAGTCCAACAAAGCCATCGCCACGCGGCTCACGCTCAGCGAGCGCACTGTCGACCACCATGTGAGCAACATCCTGATGAAACTCGGCGTGCCGTCCCGCACTGCCGCGACCGCGTACGCCTACACGCATCGACTCGTCTGAGGACCGCATGGGTGGAATCACCCATGCCCGTTAGGCGGGTGATGGGTGCTGGTTCCGATGCGGCGACGGAGGTCGACGGCCACGCTGGGCACATGCGATCAGAGACAACAGCGGCCGTCCACAACCGCCGGGGACATCATCGACGCCGTAAGGCGCCTGACACCTGCCATCAGCTGCCGCGCGCCCGAGATCGAAGCGGCGAGGCGGCTGCCCGATGACCTGTTCGCCGACCTCAACGAGGCCGGGTGTCTACGGATGCTGCTGCCGCGCAGCCATCGCGGGCTGGGGATGACGCTGCCGGACGCGATGCGTGTCTATGAGGCCCTGGCACGGGCCGATGCGTCTGTCGCATGGACAGTGGCGAATTGCTTCGGTGCCTGGCGTGAGCTCGCGGGACTGCCCGCGCCACCTTCGACGCGGTGTTCACCAACGCCGCCGAGGTGACCGTGGCGGGGGGTATTCGCTCCGAGCGGGTCGGCCCACCGTGTCGACGGCGGCCACCGGGTTACGGGCGGTGGGGTTCGCCAGCGGTTGTACGAATTGCGATTGGCTGTACGCCAACTGCGTGGAGGAGGTGGATCGCGAGAAGCGGTTAGCACCGTGCTGTTGTCCTCTTCGGAGTTGACGATCGAGGACACCTGGACGGTATTGGGGATGTGCGGCACGGGCAGCCATCACGTCACTGCCAACGACGTGTTCGTACCGGTCGCGCGAACATGTCCAACATTGGTCGACGAGCCGTGTGTGGATGTACCGCTGGTACATATTCCTTTCCCCACCTATGTTCGCACTCGCGATCGCCGGCACGGCCTTGGGTGTGGCGCAAGGGCACTCGACGACATCCTCGCGATAGCCGGCGGCAAGACCCCGTTGCTGGCGGGCGCGCCCCTGGCGGCCAACACGTTATTCCAGTACGAGCTGGGCCAGGCGGACACCGACCTGCCTGCTCGGGTGCTGGCGTACCAGGAAGCCGGCTCGGCATGGGCGGTCGCCGCCGACCGGGCCGGGTTCACGATGCAACGGCGCGCTTGGATACGCGCGACGGCGGTGTGGGTGACCGCACGTGCGATGGCCGTCGTCGACTTCGCATATCACGCCGGGGGTGGCAGCGCGCTGTATGCCACAAACGCCTTGCAACGCCGGTTGCGTGACATCCACGCCATCACACAGCACTTCCTCGTCAAGCCCGACACGCTTACGACCGTCGGTGCCGCGCTGGCCGGACAGGAGGTAGGCCTGCCGGTGTTCTGACCGGGTATCGCCGAAAACCTCGCCCTGCCTCGGCGCGGAGCGGCGGGACGGAACGGATGCCTGCAATTGATATGGGGCAAGGCCCACGACAATCACCCGGGCCGGGCTGCCCACGACAGCGACCAAGGATCACGCGTCGGCATGGCAATGGATGGCTACAAACGGTCGGCACGCGACTCTGAACGGCGAATACGAGTGGTCTCGAGTGGTTTCGAACCACCGACCTTCCGCGTGTGAGGCGGACGCTCTCCCACTGAGCTACGAGACCGTCGACGACCTCGAAGGTTAGCATGTGGCGCAGCATGGCCCGGAATTCCGATGGTCAACCAGGAACCCACGAATGGCAATCCGACGTACGAGCGCTGTTTCGCAAGGGATTTGATTACGACTACGTGCGTCGACTATCGTCGTCGTGCGCGACGGGCGACGATCTCGCTCGTGGCACGCGGATGTAGCGCAGTTGGTAGCGCATCACCTTGCCAAGGTGAGGGTCGCGGGTTCGAATCCCGTCATCCGCTCGAAGGTGCGATCTGGCATCAACCCCCGATGGTGGAGTGGCCGAGTGGTGAGGCAACGGCCTGCAAAGCCGTGCACACGGGTTCGATTCCCGTCTCCACCTCCAAGTTCAATCCCAGCGCGATTAGCTCAGCGGGAGAGCGCTTCCCTGACACGGAAGAGGTCACTGGTTCAATCCCAGTATCGCGCACCATCATTACCGCAGGTCAGATGATGTTTTGAGAATCTGGCCGGGGCTCGTGCCCAATACGTGCCCAATCGGGTAGGCAACTCGGCTCGTCGATCACGACACCGAGAGGGTTTGCCATGACCACCACACCCGACCAACTGCTCACCTACCCGCAGGCCGCGATCCGTCTCGGTGTCTCCACCCGTGAGGTTCAGC
>CAZEHT010000158.1:0-6298 GCA_964511995.1 uncultured Mycobacterium sp. | reverse complement strand
GGGCTAAACCAGATCCTTGGGGTCGTCTGCTCAGCCGACGTGGCCGAGATCGAGAACATCACCACCATCGAGTCCGTCGATGTGTCTTGTCATCACTCCGCCGAGACCTGGAAAGAAGTCGGGTACGGCCGGCCCGTCGACGATCCCGCGCTGCCAGGAATGCTCGAGAAGTACACGCGGGTGTTCGCCGACAGCGTGTTGATGATGGCCGACTGCTTCGACCTGACGCTCGACGAGGTGCGGTTCAGCTGTGTGCTGGGGGCGTGCACCAAGGAGGTCGACCTGGGCTGGTATCGGCTGCCCGAGGGATCGCTGGGCGGCAACTACATCAAGTACCAGGGCATGGTCGACGGGGTGGCCAGGGTTGAGACACACCTGGAGTGGCAGATGACTCCCCATACCGACCCGAGCTGGAACATCAAGGGCTGCTACATCACCCAGATCACCGGCGATCCGAACATCTACAACAAGCACATGATCTTCCCGGCGACGGGCGCCGACCTATCCGATCCGGGCGCTTTCGCCTCGATCGGCATGACGGTGACCGGCCTACCCGCCCTGAACGCGATCAGGGCGGTGGTGGCGGCTCCTCCGGGTTTGCTCACCAGCGCCGACGTGCCGTTGCGGGGATTCGCCGGCCGCTTCGCGCGGCAGCGCTGACAGGACGGCGCGCAGGCCCGTGGGCCAAGAACGCTGCGCAGGCTCCCGAGGGGACCCGTGCGTATCAGCGGGTGAATCCTATTGCCGCGTAATCGATATCGGCCTGGCCGAACGCCCCGAAGTTCGCGATGTCGCGGCGGACCGCCGTGTTGCCTGGTACCCGCAGGATGGGCACGCTGTGCACCTGTTCCCATAACATCTTGTCAATTTCGTCGGCGGTTTGGCGTGCATGTTCGCTCCGCTGGCCCAGCACGTCGTCGATCCTGGCGTCTAGCTCCGGGGTGCCGACGGTGAGGAAGTTGAACGCACCGTCCGTGCGATAGAGCACGGACAGCGTCGACAACGGGGTGATGCTGCCGCCGATCGCAAGCTGCGTCATGTCGTAACCGATCGGGTGTAGGGCGGCATGCTCTGCGGTCACGTCCCGTTCGACGATGTCGACGCCGATGGCGCCCATCATCTCGTCGAGAAGCTGGTTCAGCAGGTCGTCGGCGGGCGAATCGACGAAGGTGTCGGTCAGGGTGAGGGACTGGTCGCCCTTCTTCCGGACACCGCTGGAGTCGACCTTCCATCCCAGTGCGTCGAGTTCCTGACGGGCCCGGTAGGGGTCGTAGACGTGGCCGCCGGAGTTGTCCCGGTAGCCGTCTCGGCCGTTGACGAAAACGTGATTGGTCGACTCCACCGGGTGGTCCGTCAGTCCTCGCTGGGTGACGTCGATGATCCGGCGACGATCGATTCCCAGCGTGATCGCGCGGCGGAGTGCGGGATCGGCCAACAGCGAGTTCTGTGAGCCGTTGACGAAGATGGTCCACACCAGCGATGTCGGGGCGCGCCGAACGGTGACGCCGGGAATGCGTTCGGCGGCAGCGACCTGGATGGCCGTGCCCAACTCCGCGGTGTCGATCTTGTCGTCGTGCAATGCGGACAGAGTGTCGACAGGCTCGATCGCGACCAGCGTGATGTTGCTGAGCCGGGGTTTAGTTCCCCACCATAGGTCGTTGCGGCTGAACATGATTCGGCGCTTCTCGGAATCGATCTCGGAGACCGTGAAGGGACCCGCGGACGGGCCGGGTCGGTTGCGCTGGGCTTCGTTGAACGCGACGGGCGTTTCGGTCATCGTCCGGGGCAGCAGCAAGTCACCGCCGGAGAACATACCGCGCCACTCGGAAAAGGGCCGCGAGAACGTGATCACGGCCTGCCGGTCGTCGGCCCCGCGTGTCACCGAACGCACCCGGTCGTAGCCGACCGTCGTGAAGATGTTGTAGCCCGGCTCCGCTCCGGACTGGGCGTGCACTTGAGATGCCAAGTCCTGCCAGGTGATCGGGCTTCCGTCGGTCCAGACGGCGCTGGGGTTGATGGTGTAGGTGATGACTTGCGGATTCTCCCCGGTCTGCTCGGCTGAGGTGAAGTAGTCGGTGTTGAGCACCAGTGATCCGTCAGGCTGGGCGACGAACGCGCGCGGATAGGCGGCCGCCGCGTACAGCGCGTACTGGGAAGGATTGGTGATGTCCAGCGGGTTGAATGTCGTCGGATACTGTGCGATGGGCAGGCGCAGGTCGCCACCGTCCGCGAGCGTGGCCGGATCGCTCGGGTTGATATCGCTACTGAAGGCGGTATCGACGGGGGGTGTTGTGCCGTGGCCGAAGGGATTACATCCTGTCAGCAGCACGCACGTCATCATGAGCGCACCGGCCCGGATGACGCCGGCGGCACGACGGCGCACGGTTGCGGTCACCTTGGCCCGCACCTCGGCGGTCACCGATGTCGTCACCGTAGCCGTCACAGTGGCCCCATCTTCAGCACATTGGTGATCCCGCCGAGCAATGAATCCGCCACGTCGAACCCGGATCCCGCGGCGATCTGTTTGGCCAGCGTGATGACCAGCAGGACCGCTGGGGCGACGGCGGCCGTGACGCGGCCATAGCTTTGCAGGTCGTAGATCCGCTGGAGCTCCTGCCAATCGCCGCCCCGCAGGCGGACCGACCACAGGTCGTAGACCACGGCGAGAACGATGGCGAACAGCGCGAACTGCGCCCCGCGGTAGAGCGCTTCGTGGCGGAAGTCGTGACCGATGGCCTGTGCGAGCATCAACGGTGCTGTGCAGCTCGCGATGTAGATGGCCGAGAACGTCAGCGCCTTGACTGGGCCGATACGGCCCGGCAGGTCGGTGTAGAAGTACCCGAAGGTGAACCCGGCAACGACCCAGCGGACGAGTTCCAGCACCGCGAACAGCGCGACGATTAGCATTCCGGTGTTGTCGGACAGTCGGCCGCCGAGTGTCCCGATCGTGGTCCAGCTCAGATACACGACCGGAACGATCGCGAGAATGCTGGCCACCTGTGCGGCCGACCTCGCATTCTCCAACCGATTGCGTTGCGGACCCAGCGCCAGGATGCGTTGTTGGGCACGCCGTACCGCCGCAGGTGGCCGTGGCGGCGGTGCCGTCTCGCTGGAACCGGCTGCCCGGGCTCCGGTTCGCTGCGCCTGTTCGTGACCGTTGGAGGCGTGTTCAAGTTGCTGGGTGGCTTCTTTGAGGAGATGGGAGTTGCTCGCTGTGGGCGCGGCGGGTGTCATCGCGCGGGGCTTGATCAGGCGATTGAACGCCACGTAGAGGATTCCCGCCTGCAGCAGCCACACCGGCAGGCCGAGAACCACCGAGACCGAAATGCGGTCGGTCCACGGCGCGGCGAGGCTGAGCATGACGGCCATGACCGCCGGCATCACCGGGCGGTAGACATGCGCCGCGTGACTCACCGCGTAGGAGACCAGGAAGGAAACCAGCACGAGCAGGGTGGTCCACGCAAGCGCCGCCCGGAAAAGAATCCCGGTGGACCAGGTGAGGTTCAGTGCGAGCGATTCCGCCATGTCGTAGCGGTATCCGCCCCGGTTAAGCACGGTGCCCACGGGAAAGCCGACCGCGATCATGAACGCGCCCACGACGAGACACTGGACGACCGTGCCGTAGAGACGCTGCCAAGAGGTCACCGTGTTGCCGACATGGGTGAGCGAGAACGTCGTCCGGACCTGGCGCCACAGTGCCCACGCTCCGGTTCCGACCAGTACGAGCAGCAGCGCGCAGTACAGCAGCAGGAGAGCCTGCACGGTCGCCTGTTCCGTGCTGGTCTTGGCCAGGTAGAACAGGATCGCCCACGCGGCGGTCGCGGTGGCCGTGACGAACGGCAGCCATTTCCGGGGTGCCATCGCGAACGACAGGATCGCCCACACCGCGACGTTGACGAATCCGAGGGCGATGTTCGCGGTCAGATTCCCGAAGTCGGTGAGCTCGAACCCGAGCAGCACCCCCGCGGCGCCGAGCAGCAGGATGCGGGGGTTGACCCGCGACCACCACCGCACGCCGCGTTCGGTGCGGCGCAGAACCCAGGCGGTCACCGCGATGGCGAGCCAGAATGCGACCGCGCTGAAGACGTACTGCAGGTCGACGGTGATGCCCGAACCGGCGAAGGGGCCCGCGAAGTACCGGCCGTGCGGGCTGTCCACCCAGCTCGTGGCCATCACGTCGAACGGCACGTCCAAGTCCAGCGTCAGCGGCGGCATCGATCCGGTGAAGCGCCAGCTGGTCTCGACGTAGCCGTCTCCGGTTTCAATCTTCGTCGGAAAGGGCACGGCCAGCAACGTCGAAATGGGCTTCTGCGTGCGAACGACGATCGTGTTCGACGAGTCGGCGTTGCACAGCGCGGGTATCCACAAATCGTCCAACGGCCTGCACGGATCGATGACCACCGACGAGTGGTCGGGGGTGAGTTCAACCGAGACGGTCTGGTCATGGGGCGCCAGCTCGAAGACGGCGTCGATTGTGCCATCCGACCAGCTGGCGGATTTGATCTTCGCGCTATGCGGGATGAAGCACGTGGCGAAGTCGTTCGGGATGTCGGGGCGCCGCAAATTTTCGTCGATGAGCGGGTTGGCCGGGGTCACTCCGGTCATGGTGAGGTGCAGGTCGTTGACCAACTGCACCCGGTCGGTCGCTCTGACCGTGGTCGTCATGGTCGCGGTCAGCTGCTCCCAGTGCGGGCAGTCATCACCCGTCGGTTCGAGCAGCACGGCGTCATTGGGCGGCTGCTGCGCCCATCCTGCGGCTATCGCCACGAACAGGCTGGCGACCGCGACCCAAAAGGTCCAGGTTCTGCCGACCGCCGACCGGACGCGCTGTGAGGATGCCCCCTGGGAAACGGTGTCATTCACCCCCATCGCGACTCCCGGAACAGGCTGTCGATCACCTCGAGTGACCGTGCGGATGCCCAGACCCCGATAGCGAGCAAGCAGAGGTTTGCTGCATGTAGTGCGACCCTCGTCACAGGTACCTTATGGCATCGCCGCTGGCTGCACAGCAAATTTGACTAACGCACGTTGACCGAGCGTCAGCCGTTCGGTGCGGGCGGCAGGGGCGGCGTGGGAGCCATCTCGTCGCTATCGCTCGGAGTGGCCCTTGCCGCGTGGCGGCGCCGTTTGCGCCATTCGATGAACATGGGCGTCACCGACGCCACGACGATCAGCATAAAGATCGGTTCGAGCAGCTTTTGAATGATCTCGAACTGGCCCAACCAGTACCCGACGAGGGTCAGGCCGGCGCCCCACACCACGGCACCAAGAGCGTTGTAGGCGGTGAACACCGCGTAACTCATTCGTGCCGCGCCCGCGGTGAGTGGTGCCAGCGTCCGCACGATCGGCACGAATCGCGCGATGACGATGGCGAACGGGCCGCGTTGTTCGAAGAAGACGTGGGCCTCGTCGAGGTACTTCTGCTTGAGGAACCGCGCATCCGGTTTGAACATGCCCGTTCCGATCCGGCGGCCGATCCAGTAGCCCACCTGACCGCCGAGGACCGCGGCGATGGGAATGAATACCAAGAGCTCCCACAGCCTGAAATTCGCCTGTGGTGCGCCGCTGTGCTGGGCGGCCGCCGCCGTGCCCGCGGCCAGCATGCCGGCCACGAACAGCAGCGAATCCCCGGGCAGGACCGGAAACAGCACACCCGATTCCACGAAGACGACAACTAAGATGCCGATCAGTGCCCAGGTGCCGAAGTAGCTGATGAGTTTGATCGGATCCAGGAAGTCCGGCATGAGCGCGAGGCTGGTGCTCGTCATGCGCCTGAACATACCGGTGATCGACACGTTGGCCCACTGTTCGCCATCCGCACGCCAAATGCTCGACTTCTGCGGTGTCCTTTGGGCACAGATCTTGAGATACTGCCGAATCATCGGTCGAAGCTGAAATGTCAAACGCTGAAGGAGAAACTCCATGCCCATCGCCACGCCTGAGGTATACGCCGAGATGCTCGGCCGAGCCAAGGAGCATTCCTTTGCGTTCCCGGCGATCAACTGTGTCGGCTCGGAGAGCGTAAACGCGGCCATCAAGGGCTTCGCCGACGCCGGCAGCGACGGCATCATCCAGTTCTCCACCGGCGGCGCCGAATTCGCTTCCGGCCTGGGTGTCAAGAACATGGTCACCGGCGCGGTGGCGCTGGCCGAATTTGCGCACGTCATCGCCGCCAAGTATCCGATCACCGTCGCGTTGCACACGGATCACTGTCCCAAGGACAAGCTCGACACCTACGTCCGGCCGCTGCTGGCCATCTCCGCCGAGCGTGTCGCCAAGGGCCAGAACCCGCTCTTCC
>CAZEHT010000157.1:0-6332 GCA_964511995.1 uncultured Mycobacterium sp. | reverse complement strand
CGCGAAGTACAAGCTGGAGATCCTGGCCGCCTACGACGCCGCTCCCGATGGGGACCTCCTTCTCGCGGCCGAGGTAAGCCTGCGGGAAGAAGTGGTGGAACTCTTTGTCGTTGCCCCAGGCCAGAGATTTGTCCGGATCGATGCGCTGGCCGTTCAGAATGTCTCGCGGATCACGCTGCGCGAGCATCAAGGCCACCATCTTGGCCACTGCAGAGTTCGACCGGAACTGCTTAACTCTCCACAGCTTCTCGTTTGAAGTGACCGCGCCGATTTCGAGTGTCGCTGTGCCTCCGCTCGCCCACTTCTCGATTGCTGTCTGGTCGCTTGACATTTGGCCGGTGTTCCACCCGCCGAAGTATCCCGCTAATGTGGTACGCCAGAACCACTTCCGAATTTCAATTAGCTGAGCCCCGTTGGGCGTGGGTACTCTTCGGAGAATTTCGCAAAGTTCGGCGAATTGATTCGCGTAGGGAAGGGCTTCATAGCGCGGCACGCCGACTTCGGTTGTGAGGAAATCGCACGCGCGCTTTGCCGATTCCGTAGTGGCAGCGACCGCTTCCTTCAGCGTGTCTTCCGAGCGTCGTCGTAGCTCTTCAATGCTCTCTACGGTGAAATTTCCGCCAGCTGCAGAACTGAGTGCTCTGAGAAACACCTTTTCGTCTAGACCGGCGAATTTCTTCGGCTCGATTTCGAGGCGGATCTGCTCGACCGCGCGGCCGAGATCGAAGGCGGTGCTCCACGTGGCGGCGCGCATCAAATCGAAGATGGTCAGGCGAGTTCCGGTCGAATTGATGCGCTCGAAGACCGGCGCAACATCCTTCAACGACATGTCACCGAGAGTGACCAGGGCCACCTGGTAGTCGGTGAATCGATTGAACAGGAGGTCGGCCGTGTCTTTCTGGGCTTGATCTTCGAGGGGAAGATTCGTTTGTAGTACTCCGACGGGTCCGCTAGTCGCCTTAGCGGGACCTGGTGCAGCGGCAGTTCATCGAGCGAGTCAACGTGGAAGAACTTTTTGGCTGCAAGGTCGAAAGCTACGTTCCAGACGCTGGTGCGCTCGCCCGGACGCCAGTGAAGCACACCACACACGGTGGAGAGACGCTGTTGTCCGTCTAGTAGGTAGTTGACCGGATAGTTCGGGCTTCTGTCCGCGATCTCAAGGTCGGCTATGGAACGTTTGCTCTGGAGGTCTTGAGTGGACTCCCAGACGAGCATGCTTCCGATTGGATAGTTGCGGTAGATCGAGTCGAGGAGTTCCAGAATTTGATGCCGCTTCCAGACGAACGGGCGCTGAAACTCTGGCAAAACGATGTCGCCCGACAGAACTCGACCTGCTAGCTGGTGGATTCTTTCAGCGGTCGGTTTCGGGTCACGCAGGGCGCGAGTGCTGGCAGCGGCAGCCTGGGGGACCGGTTGGCTGGCTTCGTCTGGCATATGTACGTGGTTCCTCCCCATCCCGGTACGCGAGTCCACGAGCACGTTAGTGCCCCCGCGTACACCGACGCCAACATTGCTTGCTCTCGCGAACGGGACCGAAACGGGACCACGGGACCGATCGAACACCCGTGCGACATCGTTACGGCTGGTAGATGTGGAGCGGGCGACGGGAATCGAACCCGCGTAGCTAGTTTGGAAGACTAGGGCTCTACCATTGAGCTACGCCCGCATACATTGTTTCGGCCAGAACTGTACGGCCCGGTAGAGTTCAAATCCAATTCAGGCCGCCGCAGGCACCGGTGACTTGGCTTTGTCGTGCCCTGGGGCCGTAGGATGCCGTGGGCTTCGTCGTTAATCCAGGAGCATCGGGGTGTAGCGCAGCTTGGTAGCGCATCCGCTTTGGGAGCGGAAGGCCGCAGGTTCAAATCCTGTCACCCCGACCGAGTACCGCCCGCACCGAGCACATCAAAGAGGAGTATCTGTGAAGAGCACCGTCGAGCATCTGAGCCCCACCCGGGTGCGCCTCAACGTGGAGGTGCCGTTTGCAGAACTCGAACCCGACTTCGACCGCGCGTTCAAGCAACTCGCCAAGCAGGTCCGTTTGCCCGGCTTCCGTCCCGGAAAGGCGCCCCGCAAGCTGCTGGAGGCCCGGATCGGCCGCGGCGCGGTGTTGGAGCAGGTTGTCAACGACGCACTGCCGAGTCGGTACAGCGAGGCCGTCACGAGCACCGACGTCAAGCCGCTGGGACAGCCCGACATCGAGGTCACCAAGATCGAGGACGGCCAGGAACTGGTGTTCACCGCCGAGGTCGACGTCCGCCCCGCGATCTCGGTGCCGGAGTTGTCGACTCTGAAGATCTCGGTTGATCCCGTCGAAGTCACCGAATCCGATGTCGACCAGGAACTGCAGGCGTTGCGCGCGCGATTCGGCACGTTGACCGGTGTCGAACGTCCGGTCGAAACCGGTGACTTCGTGTCGATCGACCTGTCGGCGGCCGTCGACGGCGAGGACGTGCCCGACGCCGCAACGGAAGGCCTTTCCCACGAGGTCGGCTCCGGCCAGTTGATCGAAGGACTGGACGACGCGCTGATGGGGATGGCTGCGGGCGACACCAACGAGTTCACCACCAAGCTCGTCGCGGGCACCCATGCGGGGCGCGAAGCGCAGGTCACCGTGAAGGTGGGTTCGGTCAAGGTGCGCGAACTGCCGGAAGCAGACGATGAGTTCGCGCAGCTGGCCAGCGAGTTCGACACCATCGAAGAACTCAAGGCCAGCCTGAACGAACAGGTCAAGCGGTACAAGACCATTCAGCAGGCGGAGCAGATTCGCGACGCCGCACTGGAAGTTCTGCTGGAACAGGTCCACGTGCCGCTGCCGGAAAACATCGTGCAAGCGCAGATCGACCAGACCATCCACCAAGCGATTCACGGCCTCGACCACGACGAGGACCGGTTGGCAGACCTGCTCGCCGAGCAGGGCAGCTCCCGCGAGGAGTTCGACGCCGACGCTCGAAAGAACGCCGAGAAGGCTGTCAAGACCCAGCTGCTGATGGACGCCATCGCCGACGACCTCAACATCGAGGTGAGTCAGAACGACATCACCGAGCGACTGGTGTTGATGTCGCGTCAGTACGGCATCGAGCCGCAGCAACTCATCCAACTCCTGCAGCAGAACAACCAGCTGCCGGCAATGTACGCCGACGTACGCAGGGGGCTGACGGTGGCCGCGGTGGTCGAGGCCGCAGTGGTAACGGACACCGAGGGCAACGTGATCGACACCAGCGAGTTCTTCGGATCCGGTGAGCAGTCAGATTCCGACGCGCAGTCAGACTCCGTAGCGGCCGACAACGCGGGTGCCGAGGTGACTGAAGACGAGTCGGCCGACGAAGGCGAGCCCGCTGACGAGGCCAACGAGGCTGACGCCGCCGATGTCGCCGAGCCCGCCAATAAGGCCGACGCCGGCGAGTGACGCTGTAAGCGAACGCGCACGTCCTCGCGCATGCGCGTCGCCCCGGTTGGTTAGTGTCAGTGGCAACCACACACGAGAAAGCAGGTGACGCGTCGTGACTGACATGCGTTCCGGTGGCATGGGGTTGAACCTCACCGACTCGGTCTATGAGCGGCTGCTCGCCGAGCGGATCATCTTCCTGGGAACCCAGGTCGACGACGACATCGCCAACCGTCTGTGCGCGCAGATTCTGCTGTTGGCCGCCGAGGATCCGACCAAAGACATCAATCTCTACATAAACTCGCCGGGCGGATCGGTGACCGCGGGCATGGCCATCTACGACACCATGGTGCTCGCACCATGCGACGTGGCCACCTACGCGATGGGGCTGGCGGCGTCGATGGGGGAGTTCCTACTCGCGGCCGGCACCAAAGGCAAGCGCTTCGCGCTGCCGCACGCCCGGATCATGATGCACCAGCCATCGGCGGGCATCGGTGGCAGCGCGGCCGATATCGCCATCCAGGCTGAGCAGTTCGCGCTGACCAAGAAGGAGATGAACCGGCTCAACGCGGAGTTCACCGGCCAGACGCTGGAGCGCATCGAAGCCGATGCCGACCGCGACCGGTGGTTCACCGCTCCGGAGGCCCTCGAGTACGGCTTCGTCGACCACATCATCACACGCGCCCACCTCAACGGGAGTGCCTCATGAGTTCAGCTGCCCACGGCCCAGGCGGGAATCCGATGCACGCGCGTTACATCCTGCCGTCGTTTATCGAGCACTCGAGCTTCGGCATCAAAGAGTCCAATCCGTACAACAAGCTGTTCGAGGAGCGCATCATCTTCCTCGGCGTGCAGGTGGACGACGCCTCGGCCAACGACATCATGGCCCAGCTGCTGGTGCTGGAGTCGTTGGATCCCGACCGCGACATCACGATGTACATCAACTCGCCGGGGGGTTCGTTCACCTCGTTGATGGCGATCTACGACACCATGCAATACGTTCGGGCCGACATTCAGACGGTGTGTCTGGGCCAGGCCGCATCAGCGGCGGCCGTGCTGTTGGCCGCTGGCAGTCCGGGCAAGCGCCTCGCGTTGCCGAACGCCCGCGTGCTGATCCATCAGCCTGCGGTGGGCGGCGCCATCCAGGGCCAGGTTTCCGACTTGGAAATCCAGGCCGCCGAGATCGAACGCATGCGCACCCTGATGGACAACACGCTGGCCCGTCATACCGGCAAGGATCCCGCCGTCATCCGCAAGGACACCGATCGCGACAAGATCCTCACGGCCGAAGAGGCCAAGGTTTACGGGATCATCGACACGGTCCTGGAGTACCGGAAGCTATCGGCGCAGCGGGCCTGATCGCATGGGCGTTCCCGCGCCCGTCGGTGACGCCGAATCCACCCATGACATCATCTGTTGTCGTCTCCATCGCACCCTGATCTATCGCCCGCGCTGAGACTCGCCTTTCTTGGCTGACTTAGTGGTCTCGCCGATAAATAACCCGTAGATTAGTGTTTTGGCTGTCATGCTTGTGGTGTGGGCGTGTCAGAGGAGGCCGAGACGGCGTTGGCGGCGAAATTCGCTGCGCTGCTGCCGCATCTGGATGAGCGCCAGCGGCGGTTGGCGGTGGCGGTGGAGGCCAGATCGATCGGGCACGGCGGGATCCGGTTGGCTGCCCGCGCGGCCGGGATGCGTGAGGCGACGGTCTCGCTCGGGGTCACCGAACTGGAGTCGGGACAGGCTCCGCTGGGCCGGGTCCGTCGGCCCGGCGGCGGTCGTAAACGGTTGTCCGACAATGACCCTGGCCTTGTCCCCGCGTTGCTGGCATTGGTGGAGCCCGACGAGCGCGGTGATCCGATGTCGCCGCTGCGGTGGACGACGCGTTCGACTCGCAACCTCGCCGCGGAGTTGACCGCTCAGGGGCATCGGGTGGGTCCGGATGTGATCGCGGACCTGCTGCGCGATCAGGGTTTCAGCTTGCAAGGCAACGTCAAAACCCTAGAAGGCAAACAGAATCCGGACCGCGATGCCCAGTTCCGTTACCTCAACGACCAGGTCAAGACCCATCAGGCGGACAACCAGCCGGTGGTCAGCGTGGACACCAAGAAGAAGGAGCTGGTCGGGGAGTTCAAGAACGCTGGCCGGGAGTGGCACCCCAAGGGTGAGCCGGTCGAGGTCGACACCCACGATTTCCCGAGTGCCTCGCTGGGCAAGGCTGTGCCCTACGGGATCTACGACCTGGCCGCCAACACCGGTTGGGTCAATGTCGGTACCGACCACGACACCGCCGCATTCGCCGTGGAATCGTTGCGCCGCTGGTGGAACAGTGTCGGTGTCCTCGGCTACCCCGACGCGAACCGGCTGCTGGTCACCGCGGACTCCGGGGGCTCCAACAGTTCCCGCACCAGGGCCTGGAAGACCGAACTCGCCGCGCTGGCACTCGAAACCGGCCTGAAGATCACGGTCTGCCATTTCCCGCCCGGCACCTCCAAATGGAACGCCATCGAGCACCGACTGTTCTCCCACATCTCCATGAACTGGCGCGGCAGGCCGTTGACCAGCCACAACGTCATCATCAACACCATCGCCGCGACCACCACCCGCAGCGGGCCACGCGTGCACGCCGAACTCGACACCAACACCTACCCGACCGGCGTCACCATCAGCGAGACCCAACTCGCGGGCCTGCCGATCACCCGCCACCACTGGCACGGCGACTGGAACTACACCCTGCGCCCCGAGCGACCCGACCCCGCCCAGGCCCCGACCGCGCAACCCAAAATCGACCGCGCCTGGCTGACCCATCCCGCGGTAACCGGCCTACAACCGGCCGCCTTCGAGGATGATGGCGCCGCGTCCGCGCGGAATCTCTTCAGTCCGGGTCCGTGAGGCCATAGCCTGGTCTGGAGAGGTAGCAGATCCGGGGGCACGGATGACGTCAGCAGTA
>CAZEHT010000156.1:0-6383 GCA_964511995.1 uncultured Mycobacterium sp. | reverse complement strand
TGCCTACCGCAGCAGCCGGTGTTCGTCGAAGAACTCCAACAGGTACTTGCTCTCCTCGATATCGCCGATGGTGCGACGGGCTTTCCGGCGGGTGACGAGGATGCCCACCGCGGCCAGCGCCCACACCGCGTACTGCACTGTCCGCGCCGGGCGGAACGAGGCGAACGAGTATCCGCCGGCGCTCTCGATGATCAGACCCATCGCTCGCATGACCAGCAGCGAAGCGATGAATCCGCCCATGTTGACAATTCCGGTTGCCGTACCCAGGGTCTTGCTCGGGTTGAATGTCCTCGCGAAGTCGAAGCCGACCATCGAGCCCGGCCCGCCGGCCGAAATCACCACGATCAAGACAACCAGCAGCCACACCGGTCCCCGGTCGGGTAGCCCGAGCACCACCGCCCAAGCCAGCGCGTTGCTTGCCATGATGCCGAGCACCACCCGTGACCGCCGGTGCGGGTGATAGCCGGTGACGATGCCGATCACGATCCCCGAGGCGATCGCCGCGGCGACCGACACCGTGAGAAGTGCGCCTGCCGCGTCACGCGACAAGGCCTGCGCCTCGGTGAGATAGGGAATGCCCCACATCAACGCGAAGACGGTGACGGAGAACTGCGTGCCCATGTGGGTGAGGTAGGCGGCGCTCCAGCCGGCGTGGCCCAGTATGCCGAGGAAAGGGACTGCCGACAGCACTTGGCCCAACTGGCCGCAGATGCCGGTCAACTGACTGACCAGGGGCACCTGGCGTTCTCCGAACCAGTGCGGAACCACGCGCAGTACGGAGATGAACGTGAACGCATCGCCGAGTCCGAGGACGCCGCGGGCGCCGATCGCGGCGGGCAGGGACTCGCTGAACGCGAGTGCCAACTGCACTCAAGCAAATGCTTGGTTGCTCGACACGGTCGTCTTCGAGTGGCAGACGCGTCATTAATAACGATTCGATAACAATCATGCTTTGATCAGCGAAGTTGCACCTACCCGGCCGTAACCGCCCGTCAACAGGACGTTTGTCCTCTAATCCGCGGACGGTAATTGTGCGCCGCGTTACCTCAGACGTGGTTACCCGCGCGTAGAACTCGCCGGTAACGAATTGTGTGCCGAAAATGGGGTCAGCCCTTATGACACTCTTAGTGCAGTGGGCACCGGCGGGCTTTGGCGTGTGCAGGGCTGACCCGGTTCAGCTGTCTGTGCCGGCCCCTCTGTCGAAGCCGACAGCCCCAGCCGTACCTTCGCAGGGCAGCGCAGGTCACACACGAAACGCGACGCGACGCATCTGAAGAGAAGTACAGGGAGATACATAAACGTGACGATCTACGAGCACGACAGAGTTTCCGCTCACCACGACGGCAGCGCTGCCGAGCCCGCACAGTCCACTCATGCCCTGGTCGATCGACTCAATGCCGGTGAGCCCCATGCCATCGCCTTCGGTGGCCAGGGCAGCGCCTGGCTGGAGACACTCGAGGAACTGGTGTCGTCGGCGGGGATCGAAACCGAACTGGCCACGCTGGCCGGCGAGGCCGAACTGTTGCTCGAACCGGTGGCCCGTGAGCTGGTAGTCGTCCGGCCGATCGGCTTCGAGCCGTTGCGCTGGGTGCGCGCGCTGGCCGCCGAGGAGCCCGTTCCCACCGCCAAGCAGCTGACGTCGGCCGCCGTTTCGGTGCCCGGCGTGCTGCTTACCCAGATTGCCGCGGTCCGCGCACTGTCCCGACAGGGTCTCGACGTGGCCGCCAGCCCCCCGGTGGCAGTCGCCGGGCACTCGCAGGGTGTCCTGGCCGTCGAGGCACTGCGAGCCGGTGGGACCAGGGACGTGGAGCTGCTGGCGCTGGCTCAGCTCATCGGTGCGGCGGGCACGCTGGTCGCCCGCCGTCGTGGCATCTCGGTGCTCGGCGACCGCCCGCCCATGGTTTCGGTGAGCAACGCGGACCCGGAGCGCATCCAGGACCTGCTCGAAGAGTTCAGCCAGGACGTTCGCACCGTGCTGCCGCCAGTGCTCTCCATCCGCAACGGACGCCGTTCGGTCGTCATCACCGGAACCCCCGAGCAGTTGTCGCGGTTCGAGCTGTACTGCCAGCAGATCGCCGAGAAGGAGGAGGCCGACCGCAAGAACAAGGTACGCGGCGGTGCGGTGTTCAGCCCCGTGTTCGATCCGGTCCAGGTTGAGGTCGGCTTCCACACGCCGCGGCTTTCCGACGGTGTCGACATCGTCGGCGGCTGGGCGGCGGCGATCGGCACAGACGTCGACTTGGCCCGCAAGATGACGTCGGCGATCCTGATCAATCAGGTGGATTGGGTCGAAGAGATCACGGCGCTGTCCGACGCCGGCGCCCGGTGGATTCTCGACCTTGGTCCCGGCGACATCCTCACCCGGCTGACGGCCCCGGTGATCCGTGGACTGGGCATCGGCATCGTGCCCGCCGCCACTCGTGGGGGACAGCGCAACCTGTTCACCATCGGCGCGGTGCCGGAGGTGGCCAAGCCGTGGTCGAGCTATGCGCCAAAGGTCGTCGCCCTGCCCGACGGCTCGGTCAAGCTCGCCACCAAGTTCAGCCGGCTCACCGGCCGCTCGCCCATCCTGCTGGCCGGTATGACCCCGACCACTGTGGACGCCAAGATCGTGGCGGCCGCCGCCAACGCGGGACACTGGGCCGAGCTGGCCGGCGGGGGCCAGGTCACCGAGGAGGTCTTCGCCGACCGCATCAAGGAGCTGACGTCGCTGCTCGAACCGGGGCGCGCGATCCAGTTCAACTCACTGTTCCTCGACCCGTACCTGTGGAAGCTGCAGGTGGGCGGAAAACGTCTGGTCCAGAAAGCCCGCCAATCGGGCGCCCCGATCGACGGCCTGGTCGTGAGCGCGGGCATCCCCGATCTGGAGGAAGCCGTCGAGCTGATCGAGGAGCTCAACGACATCGGCATTGCCCACGTGGTGTTCAAGCCCGGCACCGTCGAGCAGATCCGATCCGTGATCCGCATCGCCGCCGAGGTGCCGACCAAGCCGGTGATCGCCCACATCGAGGGCGGCCGCGCCGGCGGGCACCATTCCTGGGAGGATCTCGACGACCTCCTGCTAGCCACCTACTCCGAGCTGCGCGGCCGGTCCAACATCACGGTGTGCGTCGGCGGCGGCATCGGAACGCCCGAGCGGGCCGCCGAATACCTGACCGGACGCTGGTCGCAGGCCTACGGCTACCCGCTGATGCCCGTCGACGGCATCCTTGTCGGTACCGCTGCGATGGCCACCCTGGAAGCCACCACCAGCCCGCAGGTCAAACAGCTGCTGGTCGACGTCAAGGGCACCGACCTGTGGGTCGGTGCCGGTAAAGCCCAGGGCGGCATGGCCTCGGGCCGTAGCCAGCTCGGCGCCGATATACACGAGATCGACAACACCGCGTCCCGGTGCGGCCGGCTGCTCGACGAGGTCGCCGGTGACGCAGATGCCGTCGCCGAGCGCCGCGACGAGATCATCGCCGCGATGGCCAACACCGCCAAGCCGTATTTCGGTGACGCCGCCGAGATGAGCTACGAACAATGGCTGCGCCGTTATGTCGAATTGGCGATCGGTGACGGTGATTCCACCGCCGACACCAAGAAGGACGGCTCGCCGTGGCTGGACATCACCTGGCGCGACCGGTTCCAGGAGATGTTGCAGCGTGCCGAGGCGCGACTCAACGCGGTCGACAGTGGTGCCATCGAAACCCTTTACGGCGCAACCCAAGATGGTGAGCGCCTGCTCGAAGATCCGGAGCTGGCCATCGCCGCCTTGGTGGCGGCCTATCCGGACGCCGGCACCGTCAGGCTGCATCCCGCCGATGTGCCGTTCTTCGTGCAGTTGTGCAAGACGCTGGGCAAGCCGGTCAACTTCGTGCCGGTGATCGACAAGGACGTGCGCCGTTGGTGGCGCAGTGACTCACTGTGGCAGGCACACGACGCCCGGTACCCGGCCGACCAGGTGTGTGTCATTCCGGGCACCCAGTCGGTCGCCGGCATCACCCGGGTCGACGAGCCCGTCGGTGAGTTGCTCGACCGCTTCGAGCAGGCCGCGATCGACGAGGTGCTGGCCGCGGGTGTCGAGCCGGTGCGGGTGATTTCTCGTCGTCAGGGCCGCACCGACGCCAGCGGCCGGCTGGCATTGGTCCTCGACGCGCCAGACGTCCTGTGGGCCGGGCGCACCGCCACCAATCCGGTGCACCGCATCGCCGATTCCGCCGACTGGCTGGTGCACGAGAACCGTTCTGCCACAAACCATGCCACCGGAGCCCGGCTCGAGGTCGTCGGTGAGAACGTTGTGCTCAGCGTTCCGCTGTCGGGCACCTGGATCGATATCAAGTTCACCCTGCCGGCGACCACGGTCGACGGTGGCGCCCCAGTGGTTACCTGCGAGGACGCCGCGGCCGCGATGCGGTCGGTGCTCGCGATAGCCGCCGGAGTCGACGGCCCCGACGCCCTGCCCGAGGTCGTCGACGGTGCGACGTCCATAACCGTGCAGTGGGACCCCGAACGGGTCGCCGATCACACCGGCGTCACCGCCACGTTCGGTTCGCCGCTCGCGCCGACGCTGACCGTCGTGCCCGACGCTTTAGTGGGTCTGTGCTGGCCCGCGGTCTTCGCGGCGATCGGTTCTGTCGCCACCGACTCGGGCTTCCCAGTCGTCGAGGGGCTGCTCAGCCTGGTTCACCTCGACCACGCGGCACACCTGCGCAACGCGCTGCCCGCCGAACCGACGGAGTTGGCCGTCACCGCCACGGCGTCGGCCGCCTACGATACCGAGGTCGGCCGCGTCGTCCCGGTCTCGGTCACGGTCAGTGACGCCGCGGGCAAGCCGCTGGCCACTTTCGAGGAGCGCTTCGCGATCCGCGGCCGCGTCGGGGGCACCGAACTCGCCGACCCGGTTCGCGCGGGGGGAGCTGTTTCCGACAACGCAACCGATACCCCCCGCCGGCGTCGTCGTGACATCACACTCACCGCGCCGGTGGACATGCGGCCGTTCGCGGTGGTCTCCGGTGACCACAATCCGATCCACACTGACAAAGCAGCGGCGCTGCTCGCGGGGCTGGAATCCCCCATCGTGCATGGCATGTGGTTGTCGGCCGCCGCGCAGCACGTCGTCACCGCGACGGATGGCAAACCGGCCCCGCCCGCCAAGCTTCTGGGGTGGACGTCCCGCTTCCTCGGGATGGTGCTGCCCGGCGACGAGGTGGACTTCCGGGTCGACCGCGTCGGCGTCGACCTCGGGGCCGAGATCCTCGAAGTGTCGGCCCGGGTCGGTTCCGATCTCAAGATGTCAGCGACCGCACGGCTGGCGGCTCCCAGGACCGTCTACGCCTTCCCCGGCCAGGGCATCCAGTCCAAAGGCATGGGCATGGAGGTGCGGGCCCGTTCCAAGGCCGCGCGCAAGGTGTGGGACAGCGCCGACAAGTTCACCCGCGAAACGCTGGGCTTCTCGGTGCTGCACGTGGTCCGGGACAACCCGACCAGCCTGATCGCCGCCGGTGTGCACTACGAACACCCCGAAGGGGTGTTGTACCTGACGCAGTTCACCCAGGTCGCGATGGCCACGGTGGCGGCTGCGCAGGTCGCCGAGATGCGTGAGCAGGGCGCGTTCGTCGAGGGTGCGATCGCCTGCGGTCACTCCGTCGGCGAATACACGGCGCTGGCCTGTGTGTCCGCGGTGTACGAGCTCGAGGCGCTGCTCGAAGTGGTGTTCCACCGCGGGAGCAAGATGCACGACATCGTCCCGCGTGATGAGCGTGGCCGGTCGAACTACCGGCTGGCCGCGATCCGGCCGTCGCAGATCGATCTCGACGACGCCCACGTGAGGTCGTTCGTCGCCGAGATCGCCGAGCGCACCGGTGAGTTCCTGCAGATCGTGAACTTCAACCTGCGGGGTTCGCAGTACGCCATCGCCGGTACCGTCCGCGGCCTGGAGGCGCTGGAGGAAGAAGTCGAGCGCCGTCGCGAGATCACCGGCGGCAAACGGTCGTTCATCCTGGTGCCGGGCATCGACGTGCCGTTCCATTCGAGCGTGCTGCGGGTGGGCGTCGACGACTTCCGGCGCAGCCTGGAGCGGATGATGCCGCGCGACACGGATCCCCGGCTGATCATCGGGCGCTACATCCCGAACCTGGTGCCGCGTCCGTTCACCCTGGATCGCGACTTCATCCAGGAGATCCGCGATCTGGTGCCCGCCGAGTCGCTCGACGAGATCCTCGCCGACTACGACACCTGGCTCGAGGAACGGCCAGAAGATCTGTGCCGCAAGGTCGTCATCGAGTTGTTGGCATGGCAGTTCGCCAGCCCGGTGCGCTGGATCGAGACCCAGGATCTGCTGTTCATTGAAGAAGCTGCGGGAGGCCTTGGCGTCGAGCGGTTCGTCGAGATCGGTGTGAAGA
>CAZEHT010000155.1:0-6399 GCA_964511995.1 uncultured Mycobacterium sp. | reverse complement strand
ATTCCGGGCGCGGTGGCTAATAGATCGTCAGTCCGTGGCACTCCAACAAAGGGGCGAGTCGCAATCCAAGTCCGCCTCCGCGGACCTGCGTCCGTTCGCGGCGAACACGGCGTGCGGTGGGCGACGGCCTTGACACTTTGACGCCGGCGGCTCAACTGGTCTGATTGCCGTGAATCGGGCAGCGGGTTCGTCGCGCCCACCGAATTTGATCCGCTGTTAGGTCGCTGCGGCGGAGACCTATCGGATAAAGCCGGCCTGTGGGTTGCCGCAGCCAACCCCCACAGGGGCGGGCGAAGATACTTCGTCGGTGGAACCAGTGGCAATCGCAGCGGCTCCGCAGTTCGATACTGTCACGAGTGGGGGTAGAGCGCGCCGCTGGCCGATGCGGCCTGAACCGGCGGCGCGTGGGCCGTTCGAACCGCAAGAAACCTGATTAAGCGCGGCCTCGTGTGACGGCGCTTACAGACGCCCCACAGATGGCGACTGACAATCCCGCAGGGTACGGCGGATCAGCTTGCCGAACCCAAGGGGATGGGCGTATGTCCACCAAGATCCTCCTGCGATGAGAACGTCGCGTCGGCAGCGGCAAGGCAATGACTGGGGGAGCAGAGCCTGCGCCCGGCGGCGAACCGCTGCACGCCGCACAGCTGGCCGTCTGCGTTGCCGGGAGCGGCGAGATCGTGCCCTCGGGGAAGGAAGCAGAAACGCCCACCGTAGGGACACTGCCGACCTCATAGAGCGCAGGACCTCCTTCGCCAGCGAGCGACGCGGAGCGAACGGCGAACGGTGGTAGGACCATTGCGCGGGGCCTTGTCGGGAGGAGACCCCGCCGAGCGCCTGCTTGTCGCGGGGGGCCAGCGGCGCAGAAAGTCCGCGAAAATTCGCACGGCTCGCCGCGCCGTCTGCATCAACTTTTTGCGGTGAACGGTCCACTACGATGTTCCGAGGCCGGGAGGCTTGGAGTCACACCAATGGCCCTGAGCCGGCGAGGAGTCGGAAGGAATGTTTCACGTGAAACATGACGACAACCCCGACACCTCCGGGTCCGTGACCGAGGGAGTGTTCGGTCCGCGGTCGCAGTTGGCGGAACGGTATGCCGACCTGTTGCGGACAGACGGCGTGGAACGGGGTCTGATTGGCCCCCGGGAGACAGAGCGGATATGGGAGCGCCACATCCTCAACTGCGCGGCGATCGCCGAGCTGGTTCCCGAGGGCAGTCGCATCGCCGACATCGGGAGCGGAGCCGGATTGCCGGGCATCCCACTGGCGATCGCGCGCCCTGATCTCAGCGTTATCCTTGTCGAGCCGCTGCTTCGTCGAGCGTCCTTCTTGGCCGAAGTGGTCGAGCGGCTGGGCCTGACCGGGGTCACTGTGGTGCGCGGTCGAGCCGAGGACCCGACAGTCAAGCGTGAGCACGCGAACCTCGATGCCGTAGCGTCGCGGGCTGTCGCAACGCTGGACAAGTTATGCCGCTGGAGCCTTCCGCTGCTCCGCTACGGCGGAGAGATGCTCGCGATGAAAGGGGACCGAGCAGTGTTCGAGATCGACGAATTCCGCCCAGCCATGGTGGCCCTGGGCGCCTCGGATATCAGGACCGTGAAATGCGGTGAGGGGTACGTCAGCCCTCCGACGACCGTGGTGGTCGCTCGCCGCAACCGCCAGGAACGCCCGCCAACGAAGGGACGAATGCGATGACAATCCCGCAGCAATCCGGAATCGAAGCGCCGCCCGATGTTTCACGTGAAACGTGGGAATCAATCGCCGAATTCGACACCCCGATCGCGGCAGCCGCCCAACGAGCGACGGAGGTCAGGCACACCAGTAGGCACCTCCCGCGTCCTTCGAAGCGCCGGACGTTCACCATCGCCAATCAGAAGGGTGGCGTGGGCAAAACGACCACCGCGGTGAACCTGGCCGCAGCGATGGCGGTGCAGGGCCTCAAGACGTTGGTGATCGACCTGGATCCCCAAGGCAATGCCAGCACTGCGCTGGGCATAGACCGCAGGCATTCGGGGACACCCTCGTCGTACGACGTGCTGCTCGGCGAGATGCCGCTCCGCTCCGCGGTGCGTCAAAGTCCACACAACGAACGATTGTTCTGCGTGCCTGCAACCATTGACCTTGCCGGCGCGGAGATCGAACTGGTCAGCCTGTCTGGTAGGGAGACCCGGCTACGCGGTGCGCTTGCCGAACTCGAGGGGTCGGACTTCGACTACGTTTTCATCGACTGCCCGCCGTCGTTGGGCCTGCTCACACTCAACGCCCTCGTCGCCGCACCCGAGGTCTTGATTCCGATCCAGTGCGAGTACTACGCACTGGAGGGGGTGTCGCAGTTGATGAAGAACATCGACATGGTCAAGGCGCATCTCAACCGAGACCTCCGTGTCTCCACGGTGGTGCTGACGATGTACGACGGGCGTACCAAACTGGCCGATCAAGTTGCCCAAGAGGTGCGCAAGTATTTCGGGCCCAAGGTGCTCCGCACGGTGATCCCACGCAGCGTGAAGGTGTCGGAGGCGCCGGGATACAGCATGACGATCATCGATTATGACCCCGGGTCCCGGGGGGCGATGAGCTACCTGGATGCTAGCCGTGAAATCGCCGACTCCAGCACGACTCCAGAACTGAAGGGATAAAGATGGCATCGCACTCACGGCGCAAAGGTGGTCTGGGCCGAGGACTTGCTTCGCTCATTCCGACGGCGCCCACCGACGAGGCAGACGCGGCCGACTTGGGCCCCCGTATGGGCGAGGCGGCCGCGGATGTCGTCATCGGCGGAGGAGTGGCGCTCAGCACGGATGACGTGGGCGCGGTATACCGAGAGATCGATCCGGGTGCGATCGAGCCCAACCCTCGCCAGCCGCGCCAGGTCTTCGACGAAGACGCGCTTTCCGAACTGGTCCATTCCATTCGGGAATTCGGGCTCATGCAACCCATCGTCGTTCGCGCCCTTTCGAACGGTTCCAGCAATGGCGAACCCGCGGCGGGCCGATACCAAATTGTTATGGGTGAGCGTCGGTGGCGAGCCGCCCAAGCGGTTGGCCTGGCCACCATCCCGGCCATCGTGCGAGAGACGGCCGACGACAACCTCTTGCGTGACGCGTTGCTCGAGAACATCCACCGGGTGCAGTTGAATCCACTCGAAGAGGCGGCCGCATACCAGCAGCTACTTGACGAGTTCGAGGTCACCCACGACGAACTGGCTTCCCGGATCGGGCGGTCTCGTCCGCTTATCACCAACATGATCCGTCTGCTCAAACTTCCTGTCGCCGTACAACGGCGGGTAGCGGCCGGCATTCTGTCCGCTGGGCACGCCCGTGCGTTGCTCGCGCTCGAGGGTGGTCCAGACGCTCAGGAAGAGTTGGCGGCACGCATCGTGGCCGAGGGCCTCTCGGTGCGTGCTACTGAAGAAGCGGTCACGCTCGCCAACCGGGCCGACACCAACAAGCCGTTGCCTCCTCGCCGCAAGCCCATCCAGATGCCCGGACTGCAGGACGTCGCCGAGCGCCTTTCGAACACCTACGACACCCGCGTCGCCGTCAGCCTGGGTAAGCGGAAAGGCAGGATCGTGATCGAGTTCGGGTCGGTCGACGATCTCCAGCGCATCGTGGGGCTGATGGAAAGCGCGACCGTCGGCTGACGCCCGCGTCCGCCGCCTCCGCGCCGCAGGATCGAAAAGGTCGTTCTCTACCTAATCTGGGAGAGATCGAATAGGTTTCGGGCGGACGCACGTTAGACATGGCGTCGCGGCGGCCCTTGATAGCCGAGCCGGTTACGTGATTGGCTGCGCTTGATTCGCGCAGCACGCCCGGCCGGTAGAGATATCGAATCTGGTGCAGTGGGCGATGTGGTGACTTGTCTCTTATCCTGGAAGGGCTGACGATGATCGCATCGCAGGGAGGCCTCAGAAGCTAGTGTCTGCTCGTATCACGCCGCTGCGGCTCGAAGCGTTCGAACAGTTGCCCAAGCACGCCCGGCGATGTGTTTTTTGGGAAGTCGACCCCAAGGCCCTCGGGCGCGACGAACACCTTGCGGACCCGGAGTTCGAGAAAGAGGCATGGCTGTCGATGGTCATGCTCGAGTGGGGTTCATGCGGACAAGTGGCCACACCGTCCGTCGGCGCCGGAGACGATGACGCCGAATTGCCGTGTATCGGGTATGCGCTCTATGCCCCCCCGCATGCGGTGCCTCGCGCGCTGCGGTTCCCGACCGGACCGGTCAGCGCCGATGCCGTCTTGCTCACATCGATGGGCGTCGAGACAGGTCATCCCGACGGAGGTCTTCCCCACAGTCTCGTTGCGCAGGTGGTCAGTGATCTCGTCCGCCGCGGCGTGCGCGCTTTGGAGGCGTTCGGCCGCACCGCACAATCGGCGGACCTGATCGACCACGCGAATGCGACGCCAACGATCCTGGAGGCCGTCAAGTCGCTCGGCGACTGCGCCTTTGAGCAGTGCATGATCAGCGCCGACTTCCTCAAGGAGGTCGGATTCGTCGTGATCGCGCCACATCCCTACTTCCCTCGGCTGCGTCTAGAACTCGACAAGGGCCTGGGGTGGAAAGCTGAGGTCGAAGCCGCGCTGGAGAAGCTGCTGGCGACTTCACGACTGCAACAGCCGGTCGGAGCGGGATTGAGTGTTCGGGAAGCGACGATCAGGAGCCGCTGAGGCGGCTGTGCGGACCGTCCGCCAGTTCGTGGGCGAGTAGCTCGGCGAAGGTGAACGTACCGGTCGGCCGATCGTTTTTCCCGAGCAGATACAGTCGCTTGACGGCGGCCAGGATGCCCTCGGCGAGTGCGTCGCGAACATGCGGCGAAACCAGCATTTCGCGGTCGTGGGGATTGGAGAGGTAACCGACGTCGACCTGGACGGTCGGCATCCTCGTAAGCCGCAGCAAGTCCCATGTTCGACCATGGGTACGGCAATCCCGCAATCCGGTGCGAGCGACGACTTCACGCTGAATGAAGTCGGCGAGGTTGCGCCCGATGGTGGACACCGACCCATGTGAGTTGCCGAAGTGAAACGATGCAACACCGTTGGCGGACAACGTCGACTGCGTAGTGCACCGCAGAGCGATCATGAGGTCCGCGCCCACGTGATTGGCGGTAGCGGCGCGTTCGGCATCGGAGGGGCTGTTGCCTGCTGGACGGGATAGGACCGTGTCCATGCCGATCGCGGTCATGCGGCCTTCGAGCCGGCTCGCCAGATCCCACAGCACGTCTGCTTCGCTGATAGGCCCCGCGGGCCCTTGCATGATCAGGCCGTGGTCGCCGCCGCCTCGGCCGGGATCGATGATAATGCGCTTGCCCGACAGCTTCGGGCCCGACTTTCGGACGAGCTCCTCTTCGTGGATCGCGTGCGGGGAGCCGCCGGTCACCCGGGAGCCCAGGAAGTACAACGACCGCAACGTTTCCGGACCGCAGATCCCATCGGCGGACAATCCATACTCGCGCTGGTAGGACATGAGGGCGTTATGGGTTTGCAGACCGAAGTGCCCGTCGACCATACCGGTGTAGAAGCCGAGATCCTGTAGCCGTGCCTGCAGCGTGGCGACGTCATCGCCGTACATCGGTGCACCGAACTGATGGTTGAGGATACGCGCACCGAGCCGGTAAGACGCCTCCTTAATCGCGCGGTAGGTGGCCGCGCCGACGACGCCGTCCACCAGCAGCCCGCGCTCCTGCTGGAAGGCGCGCACCGCCTGGTCGAGCCCGGGATCGAATACGTCCACCGACACCTGACTCCCGGTGGTGAGATCGGCTTCCAGATTGTCAGCCAGCCCGAGGGCAGTCAGCGCTGCGCGGATCTCGGTAACGGCCGTGCCGCGGTAGCCGAGGCGCAGCGCGCTTCCCATGTCCTCGTGGCGTGGAGTCGACATATCACGGCCCTTCGGTCACGGACTCAGCAGCATGCGACGCGCTGAAATGGCAAGATAAGCTAGCGAACATTGTCGCAGACGGGCCGCGCAATCCCGAAAACTCCGGCGAGTGTGGCGCACGCAATCCCGTCGACCCGACGTCAGGCAAGGACGTCGGACAGTTCGCGCAACAACGCCGCCTTCCCTTTGGCGCCGACGATCCGCTTCACGGCCTGGCCATCCTTGAACAGGATCATCGTCGGGATCGAGACAACCTGAAAGTCGCGGGGAGTCACGGGGTTGGCATCCACGTCGAGTTTGGCCACGCGCAACTCACCGGCCCGTTCGGTGGCGATCTCGGCGAGCACCGGTGCGACCATCCGGCACGGGCCGCACCAGGCGGCCCAGAAGTCGACCAGCACCGGCACGCGGCTCTTGAGCACGTCGTCGTCGAACGATTCGTCCGTGACGGTAATCGGGGCGCCGCCTTCGCGGGGGCGGATGGTGGCGCGCAGGGTGAGTCGTTTGTTGTGGCCGGTGATGTCG
>CAZEHT010000154.1:4407-6812 GCA_964511995.1 uncultured Mycobacterium sp. | reverse complement strand
ACACCACACGTGCCGACGTCGATGGTGTTGCGTTCGGACTGCCGTTCGGGCAGGTAGCGCACCGTTGGCCGGTTGGCGAACGTGGTGTCTTTGCGGCTCAGCAGCCGGTCGGTCGCTTTCTCGTTGCCCCGCGAGTTGACGACGAACGCCAGGGCGGCGTCCAGCATGTCGGCCGCGTCGTCCTCGCGCGCGGTCAGCCGGGCTCGTCGTGCCTCGATCAGGCCCTGAAGCTGTGCAGCCGCCGCCGTCTGCGCGCGGCGCAGCGCATTGGCGTCGGGATCGTCGGCGTCCTCGACGAACGGAACCCAGACCTCGCCGACTTCGACACCGCCCCAACGATCTTCGGCGAACCCGCTGATGTGGTCCTGGTGGTGATGGGTCGCTACGACCACATCGAGATGTGGTTGGCCGCCGCAGTCCTCGGACAAGTCGGCGACGATGTTGTCGACCGATTCCCGGATCGGTCGAGCCGCACCCTGCGAGTGGACGCCGCAATCCACCAGCATGCGCCACGCATCCGGACCGCGCCGCACAGTGACCCGGAAGGCGTCACCGAAGCCGACGTTGTACATCCGGACCTCAACGGTGGTGGGGGACATCGCACTTCCTGTTCGTGGTGAAGTCTATTCGTAGTGAAGGCTGGCGAAGTCGAGCCGGTTCACGGCGGGTTGCTCCGTCCAGACCGCCAGCGGGTCAAGAGAGTCCACATGCACGACGAACCTCCTGATCGCTTCGAGGCGGTCCTGGCCGAACACGTGGACGTAGTGGGATTCGGCGTCGTCTCCGGGATCCTTGAGCGGCAACGGTTTGGCGATGATCCGTTCGATCTTGCCGTTGACCCGGGCGATCAGGGTGGTGCCCGCCCGCAGGGGAATGCGGTCCTCGGCGCGAACATCGGGCGCGAGTTCGGCTTCCAGATCCTCGCGCCGCTGGGTGTACTGCACCACGATCTCGGGCCGCGGCTGGCCGTCGTCGGCCCGGCGGTACGCGACGTGGACGCTGTCGAGGGCGATCTTGCAGGTCGGCTCGAATCCGATCGCGACCGCGTGCTCCCGCGCCCACCTCGTCAGCGCCTCGAAAACCGCTTCCGGCCTGACGCCGGCATCGCCACCCGAATCCAGGTTCATCGTGGCTTCGAGAACCAGATCCTCAAGGGGAACAAGGGGTTTACCGTCCTTCAAGCTCAGCGCGCGACCGGGCGCCGGCCAGAGCAGGGCTGTGTCGGTCAGGGAGTCCACCCTGTCGGGGAAGATGCCGCGCCGGCGCAGTGCCTCGACGAGGACCGCCCGAAAGCCCTTTTCGTCGTCCTGGTAGAGCACGTAATCGGCGGTCACGATCGCGCGCACGACGTCGCCGAAAGTGACATCGACGGGCGGTAGATAGTCGAACGCGCGCACGACCATGCCCAGGAATCGATCGGCGACGCTGACCGCTTCGGCCGAGACCCGGGCGACCAGATCGGGGTGCAGCCGACCCGCCGGAAGCACCCCCGTGCCTCCGCTGGCGATACGCAGCAAGTCGGCCACCCTGGCCTGGTAGGTGTCCACGTAGGCGTCGAAGACCGCGCCCACGAAGCAGGCACCCCGTTCGTGCGGTTCGGTGGCGTCGCGGAACTTGCCGGGGCTGCGGCGCTCTTCCACCGGAACAGCGGGATCGATCGCCCGTCGCAGCGCCGCGCCTCGCCCGGTCGACTGGCCGAATTCCGCGGCGAGATCGAACAGGGCGGACCCGTCTTCGATTCGTCCCGATTGCGCGGCCACCGACTCCAGCACGACGTCGCGGTACGCGAAGTGCTGGAACAGCGCGATCAGGTCGGCGAATGCCTCGTGCCAGGCGAACACGTCGGAGTTGGTGGGCTCGGAGAAATGCGGCCGCAGGCGGTGGACGATCGCGTGTGTGAGTTCGTGGGCGACGATGTCCGACGACAGGCAGGTGAAAATGATCTGACCCGGCAGGTTGGCGCCGGGATCGGATGAATCGGCACGGTAGTAACCGAACAGCACCGCCTTGCGGTTGGGATCGAAGTACGCGTTGCGCCCCTCGAAGGCGTGCGGAACCAACTGAAGTTTGCTCTCACCGCGCCAGCGGAACCGGCGGCCCAGATACCGTTCGAATCGCTCGATCACGCTCATCGCGACCGCGTAGACGATCTGCTGATGGCTGCGCGGATCGCCTTCCGAGGGCCGCAGGCCGTCCTGGGCGAGGATGAACCGGTCGTTGAGGTCGACCAGCGCATACCAGGCCTTGCGGACCGGGTCGAAGTCGACCACCGCAAGGAGTTCTCCCTGCGGCCCCGGCGTCAGTCCCGTCTCGTAGGGGATGTCGACGGTGAGGAACCGGCCCGACAGCCTGGTCGACATCGGGTCGAAGGCGAACGTCCGCAACCGGCGCCGGCGCGGGCTGGC
>CAZEHT010000154.1:2938-4307 GCA_964511995.1 uncultured Mycobacterium sp. | reverse complement strand
TGGCCGGAGGCGATGTCGTAGCTCACGTACTGCGTGCCCTTGAAGAAATACGCTTTGCCGTTGGGCCACACGACCACCTCGTCGATGCCGGCGGCGAACTCTGCCGGCATTCCGGGCCAGCTTCCGGCGATCGGCGCCGGAAATCCGGGGTCCGTCCGGCGATGCGCGATGTCGTAACGGACGAACTGGGAACCCTTGAAGAAATAGGCCTTCCCGTCGGGCCAGACAACCCCCGCGTCGATGTCGGTGGGCCACAGGCCGGGCCAGTCGGCCGAAATGGGCTTGGGATAGCCCGCGTCGACCCGATCGGTCGGCAGGTCGAATCGCACGTATCGGGAACCCTTGAAGTAATAGGCCTTCCCGGTCGTCCACAAAAGTCCGCAGTCGAGCCCCGCCGCGAACTCGGCTGGGAATCCGCCCCAATGCCCGGCGATTTCACGCGGATAGCCGGCATCGGTCGTACCGGTGGCGACGTCGTAGCGCAGATACTGCGGGCCGTTGAAGAAGTACACCTTGCCGTTCGGCCATGCCGATGTCGGCGACACCGGCCCCGGGTACAGCTTGGAGGCGAACTGCGCGTCGAGATCGTCGATGTCGTTGCCGCCGGGCACCGCGATGCCGTCCTTCATGATCTGCGCAGGTAATCCGTAACACATGATCGATTTGTCGTCGGTGCGCGCGGTCGCCCGCAGCGCGGAATTCCCGAACGGAGTCAAAACCTGCTCGATCACCTCCTGGCGAGTCCAACCCTGCGTTGACATGAAGAGGGCGATGGCCTTCTCGCGGTCGATGCGTTCGACGATCTCCTTGCGGCGGTGTTCGTGCGGAAAGCCGAGCGTGTGCCCTGTTTCGTGGCGCACCACACGGTGGAACTCCGACTCGGGGGTGTTCATGGTGAAGCTCTCGAGGTTCATCGTGGCCTCGTCGGCGGGAATCGAGAGCACGTCGGTACCCAGGTAGGACCAGTAGCCGTCGCCGGCCTTGCGATCGATCCGGACCTGCGGGTCGACGGCGGTCTCGGTGAACTTGACGTTCGCCCACGCGCCCCAGGCGTTCATGTGGGAGATGATCCTTGCCCGCAGATCGGCCGGCGGGTTGTCGAGGAAGCCGACGGTGAGCCTGACACCCGCAGGCCCCCAGTACTTCTGCGTCATCACCGCCAGGCGTTCGGGCGACGGAGTGAAGTCCAGACCCAGTCCCGCGGTCCTCGGCGAGTTGGCGGGATTGACCTCGACGGCCTTCTCGGCGGATTCCAGCAACTTGCCCGGCGGAAGCGCTTTGATCGTGCAGCCGATGTACTGCATTGGTGTGCCTCGCTTTCCAGCAACGCGGCGATGATCGCCACTCGCTGGCAGAGTACGCCCGGCGA
>CAZEHT010000154.1:1568-2838 GCA_964511995.1 uncultured Mycobacterium sp. | reverse complement strand
CAGGAACGTCTCGGTGTCCCCGGTGTCGTCGAATCGCACGGTCAGCACCATGCCCGGTTCGGCCACCCCGTCGTCGGGCGGTTCCTCCCCGACGACGGCATTGACCAGCGCCTGGTGGATCTCCTGGATGCGGCCAAGCTGCGCGCGGCGTACCGCTCCGGCGTTGCCGTCGGCAAAATCGTCGGTACCGCGCACCGCGATCTGCAACGTCAGCAGCTCATCGTAGAGCCGGTCACGCGCTGCGGGTGTCAGCCAAAGCCGCTGTGTGGCAGTAGAGATGGTCATCTGCGCTCCTATCGAATGATTGCCGTCAGCGGCGGGCCGTGTGCTCCGCCCCTGACGGCCCGGGTGAAGTTTCAGCGCTGGGGCGCGAAAGGCCGCAGCGCCTCGGGTTGCTTTCCAGTGGTGATCTGTTCGGCCAGCAGACGCCCGGTCACCGGCCCGTGCGCAAACCCCCACATGCCGTGACCACCGGCCACATAGACACGGCCGCCGAGTTCGCCGATATAGGGCATCCCGTCGGCGCTGACCGGGCGCGGGCCAACCCACATGTCGCGCATCTCGTCCCAGCGCATCCCCTCGAGCAGGCCGGACGCCGAGTCGACGATGGCCTGCACGCGGGCGGGCACCACCGGATGATCCGGGTCGCGGAACTCCATGGTTCCGGCAACCCGCAGCGCACCCTGGTACGGCGTGCAGGCCACCCGCACCGACGGCAGGTAGATCGGCCCGGGCAGTGGCCGGTCCACCGGGATGGTGAACGAATAGCCCCGTCCGGCCCGCACCCGCGGCGGCTTCCATCGCCGGATCAACTCGGGTAGCCAGGCGCCCGTGGCGATCACAGCAGCATCGGCGGTCAGCATCGCCCGGCCATACGCGTGTACCGCCACCCGGCCTCGGGCCGGCACCACGTCGGTGACCCGCAGTTGGCGCATTCGCGCACCGCGCGCGGTCACCGCTCTCCCCAAGGCGGTGACGAACCGGCCGGGGTCGACGAAGCGCTGCTGTTCGACGGCCAACCCCACGGTGGCGGCCGAACCGGCCAGCGGGACCCGTTCGCGCAGTTGGGTTCCGCTCAGCTCGGTGACGTCGATGTGTTGCCCGGCCGCGCGAAGTTCGGCGAGCTCGTGGCGCAATTCGTCGGCCTGCCGGTCGGTTTCGAACAGCGCGGTGATTGCGGACTGGGTACGCGGGACGTCGACCCCGTTGCTGGTGAGCACATCGTAGGCCTCGAAGCACTCCTCGTTCAGCGGCGCGTTGGCCCGGATTA
>CAZEHT010000154.1:0-1468 GCA_964511995.1 uncultured Mycobacterium sp. | reverse complement strand
CGCAGCCTTCGCGTCGCCCTGGGCCTGCAACCACGCCCACAGTGTTGCGACGAACACCGTGCCGTGTTGGGCGTCGTAACGGAACAACTCGGCGATCGGGCCCCGAGCCGGTCCGCGCCCGGCACCCGCCGCGGCCCGCAACCGTTGCAGCAGAATGTCATTCCACGACTCGTCGTAAGCTGGTACGGTCATCGCGCCACGCTCGTGCAGGGCCAAGCACTCGTCGGCCTCGCGTCGGGCTTCAACGAGTTCGTCGACCGCAGCGGCCGCACTGATTCCGGCCCACACCGTCGTCGCCGCCGGCAGCGCGGCCGACAAGCCGCTCACCCAGCGACGCGCGGCCTCGGCCGGCTCCCCAGGCAACACCGTGTAGACCACGTTGTCCACCACCGCGCTGCGACCCGGCCGCGACCAACCAAATCCCGCGGTGGCCTGTTCGAAGGCCACCAGCAGCGCGACGTGCGCGCCACCGCTGCCACGCGGACGCGCCGCGATCACCCGCATCGGCCCAGGTGGCAGGCCCAGCCGACTGGCCACCGACACCGCATCGGCACCGCCTTCCAACAGCCGGATCACCGCATCGGATTCGACCTGCCGTTCCAGATCCGCGCTGGCCCGGGAGCGCAGCAGGTGCAGCGCAACGGTGGGGGCACCCTCGATCAGCGCGGTGCGAGCCGCGCCGCGCAGCGCCCGCGGACAGGACACCCACACCGAACCGAGCAGCTCGCGTCCCACCCGAGCGGCGATCACCATCCGCCCGGACAACCCGATCTCAGGCGCGGGTTTGACGAACACCGGCTCATCGGAGGCGGCGAGCTTGGCGTAGACACCGCGGTGTTGCAGCAGTTCTCGCAATCGTGGTGACGCTTGTCTGCCCAGGATGATCTGCATTCGGGCCGGGTCGATCTCGCCGGTGTGCCGCGAATAGCCCAGCAGTTGCGAATGCCGGTCCTCGATCACCACTTGGGCGCCGATCGCCTCTGCCAGGCTGTCGGCCAGCGCGAACAGATCCGTGGGCCCGCGGCCGGACGCGGTTTCCCGGCCCTCCAGCACCAGGCCGTAGACCACCGCCGCCAACTCGCTCCACGGCAACGCCGGGTCGACCTGCAACACCGCAACACCGTCCGGGACCGCATGATCGGCACCTGCACGCACCAGCACGGCCACCGCCGAGGCCGCCCGGGCCAGCTCTACCGCCTCCGCCACCGTCTCGGCGCCCAACGCGAGCACCACGTCACCGGTGACCCCGGGTTCGGGCAACACCACGTTGCGCAGCTCGGTGGATCGCGGCACCGCACCCAGGCGCGACACCACGCCGTAGCCACCCAGCACGTTGACGAGCCGATCCAGGGTGATCACGTCCGCAGCCTATCCAGCGCTCCCGGGCCAAGACATCGCCTGCCCGGTGCCAGTGGTCACGCCTTACGGGACCGCCGTGAGGGCGCCCCTGATCCGGGGCGCGATCTGC
>CAZEHT010000153.1:0-6847 GCA_964511995.1 uncultured Mycobacterium sp. | reverse complement strand
CTCCCCTTCAGCAACGAGTTGCGAATCTCCCGCAGGCCCAGCCCGACGTTGTTTCGCGCGACGTGCCACATGCCCGGAAACGCGGCCATCCGGGCAACGTCGCGGGAGTTCACCGAGAATCGTGGATAGCCCTGCCGGGCGAAGCCGAGCACCGCACTGGGCCCGACGGTGATGTCGCCGTGGATCGTCGGGCTCAGGTGCACCCCCAGGAACGGAAGGTCGGGGTCGGGCACCGGATAGATCAAGCGCTCCACGAACCCGGATTTGGTTGCGGGCAAGCGGTAATACTCCCCGCGGAACGGGATGATCTGCACGTCGATATCCAGACCGGCCAGTTCGGCCAGTCGATCGGATTGCAGTCCACCGCAGACGACGAGACGGTCACAGCTCACAGATTCGCGTGCGGTCGTCACCACCACCTGCGTCGCCGTCTCGGCGATCTCCACCACCGGCGACCCGGTACGCAGACTTCCACGCTCCCCGGTGATGAGTTCGGCGAGCACACGAGCGATCTGCGGATAGTCGACGATTCCGGTCGCCGGAAGATACAGGGCACCAAGGCCGGTGACGTTGGGCTCCAGATCGGCCAGTTCGGTGCGACCCAGTCCACGGCATGCGATGCCGTTGACCTCCGCTCGCTGGTGCAGCGCATCCATCCGGATGAGTTCGGCCGCATTCGTGGCGACGATGAGCTTGCCGCATTCGGCGAACCGGATTCCATGCCGACGGCAGAACTCCTTGGTGGCGCTTTCACCCGCCTTGCAGAGCCTGGCCTTGAGGCTGCCGGGCTCGTAGTAGATGCCGGAGTGAATCACACCGCTGTTGTGGCCCGTCTGATGGACGCCCACGGTGTCCTCGGCCTCGATCACCACAACCGACGCGGCCGGATCGGCGGCCTGGAGGCGGTAGGCCGTCGCCAGGCCGACGATACCGGCCCCGATCACGCCGTACCGATATTCGTTGCTCACGCCCGAACCTTCACAGATGAGCGGTGCGCCGCCAAACCGGACCCCCCGACCCCGCGAGTGAGCCACATTTGATCAAATGTCACGCATGGATCTCGACTGGTCGGAGGCGGATCTGGCCTTCCGCGACGAAGTCCGCGCGTTTCTCGCCGAGGAGCTGACGCCGGAACTTCGTGCGGCGGGCCGGCTGATGACAAGTGTCTACGCCGACCACGAAGCCAGCATGGCGTGGCAGGCGATCCTCCACGAACGTGGCTGGGCGGCGCCGGCCTGGCCGGTCGAATACGGCGGTTGCGACTGGACGCTGACACAGCACTACATCTTCCGCCGCGAATCCACGATTGCCGGTGCCCCCACGCTGTCTCCGATGGGTATCAACATGGTGGCGCCCGCGCTCATGAAGTTCGGTACCCGCGAGCAGAAGAACTTCTTCCTGCCCGGCATCCTCACCGGTGAAGTGTTCTTCTGCCAGGGCTATTCCGAACCCGAAGCGGGCTCGGATCTGGCGTCTCTGCAAATGGCCGCCGTCTCGGACGAGGCCAGTGGTGATTTCGTGTGCACCGGCAGCAAGATCTGGACAACGCATGCGGCCGAAGCGAACTGGATGTTCGCGTTGGTGCGCACCACGCGCTCCGAGCGCAAGCAGCGGGGAATCACGTTCATCCTGATCGACATGAACAGCCCGGGCATCGAAGTCCACCCGCTGGTGATGACCTCCGGCGAGGAAGTGCAGAACCAGGTGTTCTTCGACAGCGTTCGGGTACCGAAAGCCAATGTGTTGGGACGGATCGACGACGGCTGGACCGTCGCGAAGTACTTGCTCGAGTTCGAGCGGGGTGGTGGCTCGGCGGCTCCCGCCCTGCAGGTGATGGCCGAGGAAATCGCCACTGCCGCAACCGGACAACCGGGTCCGGCCGGCGGCCGGCTGATCGACGACGCCACGTTCTCCCACAAGCTCGCCGACGCCCGGATCCGCACCGAGGTTCTGGAAGTCCTGGAATTTCGCACCTTGGCGACCGTCGCCGAAGGCCGCAATCCGGGGCCGGCGTCGTCAATGCTCAAGGTCCTGGCCACCGAATTGAGCCAGACACTGACCGAACTCGCGCTGGAGGCCGCGGGACCGCGCGGTCGCGCCTACCAGCCGCACGCCACCCACCCGGGTGGACCGGTGACCGAGTTCACGCCTCCGCCGGACGGATACGTCAGCGGCGAGCCCTGGCAGGCGGTGGCGCCACTGCACTACTTCAATGACCGTGCGGGTTCGATCTACGCCGGCAGCAACGAGATTCAACGCGACATCCTGGCCAAAGCGGCCCTGGGTCTCTAGGAGAATCTCATGGACCTCAAACTCAGCGCCGAGCAGGAACTGCTGCGCGACGGGCTGACGAAATTCCTGTCATCCCGCTACGACCTGCCCACGAGCCGCGCCGCGGCCAAGATGGGCGCGGGCTGGCAGCCCGACATCTGGCGGTCGTTTGCCGACGAACTCGGCATTCTGGGAGCTCCGTTGCCCGAGCGAGCCGGCGGTCTGGGCGGCGGGCCCGTCGAGGTCATGGTGATCGTGGAGGCGCTCGGCCACGCGCTGGTAGTCGAGCCCTATGTGAACACCGTGGTGGTCGCCGGCGGCCTGCTGAACCGCGCCGGCGGCTCCGCCGCCGACAAGGTGCTCGAGCGGATCGCGGCAGGCTCGGCGGTGGTCTCGCTGGCCGACGATCCCGGCGACGGCGTCACCGCCATCCGCGACGGTGACGGTGACGGTTGGGTGTTGTCGGGCTCCAAAGTGGTCGTGGTCGATGCGCCCCTGGCCACTCATCTGCTGGTCACCGCGACGGCCGCAGAGGGGCCGACACTGTTCCTCACCGAATTCGACGCGACGTCGCCACGGCGCGGGCTCGCGGTGCGCGGCTACCGCACGATCGACGACCGCCGTGCCGCCGATCTGGTGTTCGAGGAGTTGCGGCTGCCCACCCACGCGCTGCTCGGCGAACCCGGCCAGTCCGGATCCTCGTTGGCCAGGGCCGGTGACGAAGGTGCCGCCGCGGTCTGTTGCGAGGCGGTGGGTTGCATGCGAAAGGTTTTGGCCGACACCATCGAATACACCAAGCAGCGCCACCAGTTCGGGCAGCCGATCGGCAGCTTCCAGGTCCTGCGGCATCGCATGGTCGACATGCACATGGAGGTCGAACAGGGGGTGGCGGCCATGTTGCTGGCCATGCTCAGACTCGACGCCGACGACAACACCAGGGCGCGGGCGGTCTCGGCAGCAAAGGCCACCATCGGCCGGGCCGCTCAGTTCGTCGGGCAGAACGCCGTACAGCTGCACGGCGGTATGGGGATGACAGAAGAACTCGCGATCGGCCACTACTTCAAGCGCCTCACGGCACTGCAGTACGAATTCGGCACGACCGATTTCCACATCGCCAGGTACGCGTCGCTCACCGCGGGGCGGTAGCCGCAGTAGCTCGCCGGCACTCCCGCCAACCGGCCAGAATCGGCACGCACCTTGATCGCCCGGCACGCCTCTGATCGAATGCGTTGGTGACGCCAACGCCGACGACCGCCGCGCCCGGTCATGACGTCGCCATCATCGGAACGCCGACATGAGCACCGACCTGACGGGGAAGGTCGCGTATGTCACAGGTGCGGCCCGCGGACAGGGCAGGTCGCACTGCATCCGGTTGGCGCGGGCAGGCGCGGACATCGTCGCCATCGACGCATGCGGCCCGGTTGCCGAGCACAACGGCTACCAACCGGCCACACCGCAGGACCTGGCTGAGACGGTGCGCCTGGTCGAGAACGAGGGCCGCACGGTGATAGCCACCGAACTCGACGTCCGCGACGCGCCCGGTCAGCGGCGCCTCGTGGCCGACGCGATGGACCAGTTCGGTCGGCTGGACATCGTGGTTGCCAACGCCGGGGTGCTGAATTGGGGCCGCCTGTGGGAAATCTCGGCCGAGCAGTGGCAGCAGACGCTGGATATCAACCTCACCGGAGTGTGGAATACGGTCTCGGCCGCGGTGCCCGCGATGATCGAGGCGGGAAACGGCGGGTCGATCATCACCATCAGTTCCGCGGCCGGCATCAAGGCGGTTCCCGGCTGTGGGCATTACTGCGCGAGCAAGTTCGGCGTCGTCGGGTTGACGAACTCGCTGGCAGTGGAACTCGGTGAGTTCGGCATCCGGGTCAATTCGGTCCATCCGTACGGAACCGACACCCCGATGGCCAACGACACCACGATGTGGCAGATATTCGCCGATCACCAGACCTACATCCACAGCTTCTCCCCCGGCGCGCTGCCAACCGATTCGCTGGCCGCACCCGACCTGGTGTCCGACATCGTGGTGTGGCTGGCCGGTGACGAGTCGTCATTGGTGACGGCCGCCCAGATCCCTGCCGACAAGGGCTACCTGAAGATCTGACGGGGTCAGCGTCGGCCGCCACGCCTCCGCGGCAAAATTAGAACGTGTTACAGTCCGGTCAGGCGACGGTGCCAGGAAGGTGGATGCCCGATGAGCGAGCCGGATAACCAGCCCCACGCGTTGGTCGAGCAGCGGGGCCACACGCTGATCGTCACGATGAACCGACCGGAGCGGCGCAACGCGCTGACCGGGGAGATGCTGGCCATCATGGTCGATGCCTGGGACCGCGTCGACAACGACGCCGATATCCGTAGCTGCGTGCTCACCGGCGCGGGCGGCGCTTTCTGCGCCGGCATGGATCTCAAGGCCGCGACCAAGAAGTCGCCGGGCGAATCCTTCAAGGAAGGCTATGACCCGTCGCGCATCGACGGCCTGCTCAAGGGCCGTCGGCTCACCAAGCCGCTCATCGCCGCGGTGGAGGGTGCCGCGATCGCCGGGGGGACCGAGATTCTGCAAGGAACCGACATCCGGGTGGCCGGCGAGAGCGCGAAATTCGGTATCTCCGAAGCGAAATGGAGTCTCTACCCGATGGGCGGCTCCGCCGTCCGGCTGGTCCGCCAGATCCCCTACACCATCGCGTGCGATCTGCTGCTGACCGGGCGGCACATCACCGCCGCGGAGGCAAGGGACTACGGGCTGATCGGGCACGTGGTGCCCGATGGGCGAGCGCTGACCAAGGCGCTGGAGATCGCCGAGGTGATCAACAACAACGGTCCGCTGGCCGTGCAGGCGATCCTGAAGACTATTCGCGACACCGAGGGAATGCACGAGAACGAAGCCTTCGGACCGGATACCCGCAACGGAATCCCGGTGTTCATGTCCGACGACGCCAAGGAAGGGCCCCGGGCGTTCGCAGAGAAGCGGGCTCCGCATTTCCAGAACCGTTGATCGGCGTCAGGTCGGCAGCGGAATACCCCGATTAGACTCACCGCATGCGACTTCCGTCACCCGTCGATCAAGCGGCCCTTCCTGACCACGACGCTGCAGTGATCAAGCCGGTTTTCACCGGCGAACCGTCACTCGTGGCCCGCGCTTTCGTCGCCGGTCTGCGGTCGATCCAGCCCGTTCTGAGCCTCGCCGGAATCACCCTAAACGGTTCACGCGTGTCGATCCCTTTCATCAGCGACGGCACACCCCCGTCTTTCGTGACATACGGACTCGTCGCGAAAAGCAGCGAGTACGCCCGGTGGAAGATCTGGACACTGACACCGGCACGGCGATCAGGAAAGGTCGTCGTCGCAATTCACGGGGGTTCGTTCATTTCGCAGGCCAGCATCTTGCATTGGTGGACTTACGCCGACATCGCACGCGACACCGGCGCCACGGTGATCGTGCCCCTCTACCCATTGGCCAACGAGGAGGGAACCGGAGGAACGGCCGCCACGGTCGTACCCGTCATGGCGGACCTCATCGCGGGTCTTGTCAGCGATCCGCAGCACGGCGGAGCCGAATGTGTCAGCGTTCTCGGCGATTCCGCCGGCGGCGCGATCGCGCTGGCGGCCGTACAAGAATTGGCCCGCCGCCGCGCCGCGGATCCCGATGGTGATCACGTCGAACAGATACCTGGTCGGGTGGTCCTTATCGCGCCGGTGCTCGACGCCGGCCTGAGCAATCCGAATGCCGAACTGGTCGATGATCTGCTGCTCAATCCCGACGCGTCGCGAAGCAACGGGCGACTCTGGGCCGGAGCGCTCGATGTCGAAGATCCGGTGGTAAGTCCGGTGTTCGGATCACTCGAAGGCCTTTCGCGCATCACGGTGTATGCCGGCTCACTTGACCTTCGCGCTCCCGATGTCCTTGTCACGCAAAGGATTGCGGCTGAAACACCGGACGCCGACTTCAGCTTCGAACTTCGGAAGGGTCAGGTCCACGACTGGATTATCTTCCCGTTCCTGCCCGATGCGCGCGCCGAACGCCCCGGCCTATACCGTCACCTTGGCTTGGCGACGACCGCGTGAGCAACGGTCACTGCGCTCAAGTTCGGCGTGGGCGTTAGCAGACCGACGTAGCTACGCCGTTGTCTCGCCCGCACTCTCGGCCGGTGCCGCTGCAGCCGGTAGGTGAACCGGGCAGAAGTATCGGATGGCCAGGACGACGACCGTGCCGACATCCTCCGGCATCAAGTCTGGCCTGTCTTCCGCGAGTGTCGCCGCGACGTCGGCGGGAGGGGCCCCTTGGTCCAGGGCCCTGCAAACCTGCCAAGCATTTATAACCAGGAACGAATCCGAGCCGACCCCAGAGAATCCCGCTGCGTGCATCTGATCGAGAAATTCCTGTGTGCTGTCGGGGTCAGCGTGGGCCAACGGCGCTATCGCAAGCCCTGTCGCAACGAGGATTGAAGCCGCGACACCGGCAAACCTATACATGAAACCCTCCCCACCTCGTAGCGCTCCAGTCTGTCATCGCCACTAAAATTCACGCAGGTGATCAGCGGACTTTCACTCCCGCCCGCGGTGGCGGCTG
>CAZEHT010000152.1:0-6912 GCA_964511995.1 uncultured Mycobacterium sp. | reverse complement strand
GCGTTCGCCGACATCAGCTTGGTGGCGACGGCGGTGACCACCAAGTCCAGGCTTTGTGCCATCGTGTTTCCTAACAAGAACGAGTCTCCATGATCTCTCATCGGCGGCGGATTCGTTTGAAACTTCTGCGGCTGCGTACCGAAGCGGGCGGTGATACGGCTAACCGGAACATGATCACCAGTGACTCGCCGCCGGCGACGGCGGCCAGTCCGTTGAAACGTTGCCGCAGTTCTCGCAACGCCGGCACGTGGGCCGGGGACATCTCTGCGATCTCGCTGTCTGTGCGCGCGTGAATGAACATCGGCGATACCGGATGGACGGCCAGCCCGAGACTCTCGGCGGCAACCCAGACCGCTTCGGCGGCCGATCCGCCGTTGGCGTAATCCATCAGAGAGTCACCGGCGACGACGACCACGGCCAAGGCCGCACTCGCACGGATGAGGTCACGGGTGTGCTCGCCCAGCGCCGCGCCGGCGTCCCAGAGCGTGAGCTGGGTCATCACATCGGGGCGCCGCAGGATCTCCAGAACCGCGCGATCGCTGAAGTCGAGTTCGAGAGTGGCCACGTCGATCCCCGTGTCCTGGTCGGGATCGCCTGGAAAGCGCAATTCTTCGAGCATCTCGGCGTGCAGTCGGGGTGTCAGGTATCTCAACCGGTCGGCGTCCGCCACGAGGGCCGCCACGGATTCGATGTCCGCCGGCGAGGTCAGCAGCCGCAGCCACCCACCATGCGCGCGTGCCGCGTGTTCCAACGTCGCTGCGGTGTCCGCGTCCAGTGCATAGCCGGGAGTGCCCGGATTCCTGTTGGTCCCGCGGCGTACCATCGGTCCGTACCAGTTAGCCAACGCCGGATCGGTGCTGCCGGGCGTCGTCGGGTCAGCGAGATTCAGCACGGCGGTCAGGGGCCGTGCGCCGTCGTCACCGTGAAGTTCGACGGGGCCCAGGACGCCGTGGGCTGCCGCGGCAACACGGGCGTTGAAGAGCGCGGCGCCCACCGCGATGGCGGCTCCTCGCGATCCGACGTCCATCGTCGAGGTGTATTGTGACGCCAGCCGGATGACCACCGCGTCCGGACGAATTTCGATGTCCCATGGCTGGGCATTGCCCCCGGACGGTGCCCGCATGGCGGCGGCGGCGACGAGGTCAGCGGCCGGTGTGCCCGCATCCGGTTCGGGTCGGCAGGCTGTCGGGAGGGCTGACGGTTGGGTCGGCGGGAGGGCTGACGGTCGGGTTGGCGGCAGGATCGTGGCGGGGTCGACGATCCCGTCGAGCGCGCCGGCGATGTCGATGCGAACCCGCCCCGACGGCAAGTCCTCCCCGAGGCCGATGCGACGGACCGCCTCGGCGACCGCGGCCGCGCCCAGGATGACCTCGCCGGCCAGTTGCGGCCAGGTGGTGAGGGTGTGACCTACTTCGACCATCGATGCCGCCGCTTTGGCGGAGATGTGTGGCACATCGAGATGGGCGAGCATGTAGGGGATCTTGTCGCGAACCGCCATGCCCGCCAGCGCGGTGGCGTCCACGTCCCCGATGAGACCGTGTAGCACCGGACGGTCCGTGTCGAGATCGAACCGTTCGACGTCGACCAGGCCGCGGTCGCTCGTCGACATCAGCACCGGAAGCCTCCTTCGGCGTGCCTCCCGACGCACCACCACCTTCATGTCGAGCGAATCACATTCCTCGACGACGACATCCACTCCGTCGAGGAAACTGCCGACGGTGTCAGCGGTCACGCCCGTGGGTAGGACCTCGACGCGAACGTAGGGATCGAGTTCGGCGATTCGGCGGGCGGCCAGCGTCGCTTTGTTGAGACCGAGGTCGAGCACGGTCGCGGGCACCCGGTTCAGGTTGGACAGCTCCAGGCTGTCGAAGTCGGCCACTTTGAGCGCACCGCACAACCCCTGCGCCACCAGGGTATGGGCGATGACGTGCCCGACACTGAGCCCGGCCACCCCGACACACAGGCCGCCGAGACGCGCTTGTTGACCGGCCGTGATGAGGTGGCGGTTGCGGTCCAGCCGGACGGCGCGGAAACCACCGGGGCCCAGGATGCCGACGACCGTGCGCCGCCAGGGGTAATACGCCCAGCGGGTCGGCTCCTCGACGAGTCGGGGGGTGGGGGCCGGTCGCAGCGCGCGCAGTGCCGCGATCTGCTCGCTGCGGTGGTCGAGGAATTCGACGCGGGGGTCGGCACGCAGTTGGTCGAGCGCATGGCGGTCCTCGGCGATGCCGTCGTCGAATATGACGGCCTGACAGGCGGTGGAGTCGGCGATCAGCTCGGAATCCCCTTCCGTGGCACCTGCTGTGGCCCCGTCCATTTGCCGCGCACGCACACTCGTGCCGGTATCGCTCCGTCGGCCACCATGGTGAAGTGTGTGGTCAGGGGGAAGCTCTCGTTCTGGGAATGGAACTGGAACCGGCGGACAAGCGTTGCCAGAGCCAGGACCGCCTCCATCATCGCGAAGTGGTCCCCGATGCAGGAACGTGGGCCGCCGCCGAAGGGCAGGTACTGCCAGCGGTCGCGTCCCGCCGCGTTCTCGGGACTGAATCGATCCGGGTCGAACTCCAGCGGTCTGTCCCAGAGATCCGGATCGCACTGGACTGCCTTGCGGCCCAAGGCCAAGGTGGTCCCCGCTTCGACTCGGTAACCGGCGACCTCCAGATCCCTTGTGGCCAGCCGGGTTCCGTTCGGAGCGGGCGGGCAGATTCGCAGCGCCTCGCGGATCACTTGGGTGGTGTAGTGCAGGGCCGGCATGTCCGCCGAGGTGAGTTCTCGATCGCCGAACCCGGCGACTTCCGCGCTGAGGCGCTCCTGTATCTCGGGACTGCGCCCAACCTCCCAGAGTGCGTAGGCGATCATGGTGGCGACGGTGTCGTACCCGGCGAACATGAAGATGATCAACTCGCTGCGGACATCGCTGTCCGACAGGCCTTCTCCGGTGACCGGATCGGTGGCCGCGAGCAGTGCCTGGACCAGCGGGGCGTCGCGGGCCGGGTTCGCGCGGCAGCCCTGCAGGGCCTCGTCGGCCAGGCGATGCAACGACGCGGCTGCCCGCTTTGCGCGCCACCGCGACGGCGTCGGCAGCCAGCACGGAGCGCGCAGCGGCCGCAGGGCACGGGACACTGCGTAGTTCAGCGTGATGTTGAACGGTTCTTCCACCTCGCCTGCCCTGTCGCAGAGATCGATGCCGAGAACCGATTGGCCCAGTGCCCGCAGAGTCAGGGCGCGGCTCTGCGCATCGAGGTCGATCTCGGCGCCGTCTTGCCACGTCGCGCAGACCGCCTCGGTCGCCGCTGTGACGTGGGCGGCGAACTCGCCGACCCGCTGCTTTGTGAACACCGGCTGGATCGTGCGCCGCCGGGTCACCCAGTCCCGATGCGGCAGGGTGACCAGGTTGGGCCCGAGGATGTCCTGAAGCTCGACCAGTACGGGAGTGGTTTTGTCGACCGAGCCGTCCTTGATCGTCAGGATGTCACGGATCGCCTCGGGCGAACTGGCCAGCACGATCGGGGCCATCAGGCAGCGCGGACCCAAGACGATGCGCGTCACCGGTCCGCCCGCTTCACGCAACGCCATCGTGCCCGTGTGGTGTGACTTGACCGCGGCGAGTCGCTTGAAGTAGGGCATCGGATTACGGGGCGCCAGTGGCAAGGACATCCCCGGGTGAGCGGTCCCTCCCCGATCGGTCTCGATCGGTCGAAGCAAAGGTGTCATGCCAAACCGCCAGAGGAGGTCCCGGAACGGGCAACGCCGACCGGCCACGCGCTCAATGATCCGTCAGAAGCGTTGTCCTCGAGCATCATCCGACGCAATACGGCCGTCTCCTGAAGGATCTTCGCTACCTGTTCGGGTTCAGCGTGGTTGATGAACGTGCGACGGTCCCACCACATCATCTTGGTCTGGTAGCGCGCGTCCGGGTAGGGGGTCGCGGGAATGTGCTCGGCGACCACCCCACCGGACGAGCGCCAGCGATCGAGGATGTGCGTGCCCGCCGTCGCCATGCAGAACTGGATGTCCATGACGGCCATGGCGTGAAAGCTCGTCCGCGCAATGGCTTTGGTGAGTGGGCGGCTGCGCTCCCGGTCGTCGGTCGCCCACGCCGATTTCATCTCCAGTACGCCGAAGGGGGTGCGGTCGTTGATCATCTTGCGCACCGCCCGCAGTCCCGGGCTGCCCGCCCACTCGATAGCGGCATGGGAATCGTCGGCGTCGCGCAGCGGTCCTTTTGCGCGTACGCCCGCCAGGACACGGCCACGTGTATCGACTGCGGCAAAGAAGAGGGCGGTGTCATCACCACTTTGGATCTGCTCCGGGTCGAGTACATGTTCGAGCCCATGCTTGCGGTAGCTGCGAACGGCGCCCCGGAGGTAGTCCTTCCAGAGATCGCGGTCGCATGCAGGGCTTGCGACGACCAGTGTGCATTCTGTGTCGGAATCCCACCAACTCGCGCGGGTGAACGGTTGAATGTAGTGGTGGGAGTTGTCTACGATACGTAGGTTCACGGGGGGTTTCCAATCGTCTGGTCAGTCGCCAACTTACGTTGCCGGTGCTGACGCCTATTTGCACCCCCCTTAGTGCAGATCGGCCGTTTTAATCGTCACGTCAAATGCGTCGACAGTTTAAGACTTTTCGCCGATCATGTCTGTTCATCGGGTGACACTACCCAAAGGTTCACGTAAGAAGCGAGCGGCAGTGTCGCCCAATGTGGTCACTTGAGTTGCTGGCCAGATTGGTGATCTTGACCTAACAGAATTGTGTGCGCCGACTCCGTTTATTTGCGGATTATTGCGTTCGCATCAGCCACGGCTAACATTCCTGGTTGTCTGGGGGCGCGCGCCGTTTCATCCATCGTGAGTAGCTCAGAATTCGGTATCTGTGAGTGCTTTCACAGCTAGGTGCCCTTGTTGCGGGTTGTCGAGTGGCGAAGCGGAGGCGGTTGCGCGAACATGTCCATCAATGACAAATATTTGCTGCTGGGTACAAGGACCGATATCGCGGGCGCCGATTCCCGGCTACCTGCCCCGGTTGGGCATGGGCAATTTTGGCGAATTCACCCAACGCGGGGCCCGTCGGCGCGTGCAATATGATTGTGCTTTTGCGGGCTTGTCGATGCACAGGAGTTGACGTGGACACCGTTCTCACCCGCCGGGCGCACCGGGCGGCTGCCGTGATGCTCGCGCTCGCGGTCGTACTTGCGGCATGTGGGCAACCCGCTGAGGCGGCAGTCCAACCCTACGGAGCCGGGCAGGTCCGACTCGGCGAACCGGCCTCGGTGGTCGGCTGGACCCTGTCGGTCTCCGACATGCGGTTCGAATCCGGCTACGTACTCGCCGACGTCGACGCTTCCCCGGCCAACCCGCCGGGTCCGCGGGCCAAGCTGGAAGACCTGCGCTTCGGTCTCTACGGCGCGCTGGGGCATCCCATCGAGGCCACTGGTGTCGGGAGTTGCGCTCGGGTGAGAGGCGCCGACATCGCGCCGCTGTCGGCGCCCTCACCCGACAAGATCTCCGGGACCGTCTGTGTGGGGCCGTTTTCCGACCAGTCCCAGGTTCGGGGAATGTATGTCTACTCACCGCGGGACCGGATCTCGGGTACGGCGGCCGCTTACCCCGCGGCCTTTCCGCTTGGGTTGCCGCCGACCAACATCAACGACACGGGGGTGACAGTCAGCACCACCAGCGCCGAAGCATGGCGTGCCGATGGTGCGCAGTTGACGCCGGCGGCCCTCGGCGACCCCGCAGCTTTCACCGGCAACGGCTATATGCTCCTGGGCTTGGAAGTCGGCGCCATCGCCGAAGAATATCGGGAACTGACGACTCGCCAGGGCGGCCCGATGATGGTGCTGGTCGCCCCGACGCTGCCGCCGCCGGGACTCAACGAAGCCTGCTCGCTCTACGGTGGTTCGGTGCTGGTCCTGCCCGACGCTTCCCTGGATGCGGTGCAAGTCAAGCCGTCGCTGTGCACGCAGGGCGAGATAAACGCGGCGGTGCTCTATGCGACGGTGTCTGTGGTCGGCACCCACGCGGCGGTGTGGACCCGGCCCGACCGGTCGTGAACGGAGCGGGCCCAACCGAGTGGGGATCCACCCGGGGGGTGGGTCCGTGGTGCGAGGAGCACACCGATGCCGTACCCGGCGGCGAGCGCTACGACCCCGAACTTCTGCACCACGGCGATCGCCGCAACGTGGTCGATGCCTACCGGTACTGGACGCGGGCCGCGATCATCGCCGACATCGACGGGCGCCGCCATCCGCTGCACGTCGCCATCGAGAACTTCGGCAATGACGCGAATATCGGTGCGGTGGTGCGGACGGCCAACGCGTTCGCGGTCGACACGGTGCACATCGTGGGCCGACGGCGGTGGAATCGCCGCGGCGCCATGGTCACCGATCGGTACCAGCGGCTTACGCACCACGACACCACCGCGCAACTGCTCGAATACGCCGCCGGGGGTGGGTTGACCACGGTCGCCGTCGACAACGTGCCGGGAGCGGTGCGCCTCGAACACACTCCGCTGCCACGCGAATGTCTCATGGTGTTCGGGCAGGAAGGTCCTGGAATCACCGACGACGTCCGCGACCGCGCCGCGCTGGTGGTATCGATTGCGCAATTCGGATCGACGCGAAGCATCAATGCCGCGGTTGCCGCCGGAATCGCCATGCACGCCTGGATCAGGCAATGGGGTGACCTCGACCGGGCCTGGTAGGGCAGGATGCCTAGCTATGGATCAGCTATGGGCCAACCGGGCCGCATCTGCCGAGGCTGCTGTGGCTGCGCGACATCTGAAGAGGCTTTGGGCACTGCCGGCAACCCAGCTGGGCGTGGTGGCCTGGCCGTCGACCCGGTCGGACCGCCGGTTCAAGACCTGGCACTACTGGTGGCAGGCCCATCTGCTGGACTGCCTGGTGGACGC
>CAZEHT010000151.1:0-7015 GCA_964511995.1 uncultured Mycobacterium sp. | reverse complement strand
GTGGTGCGCAAGATCGTCAAGCTTGCCCTGCCCTGGAGCTGATGCGCCGATCGCGGGCGAGGGTGCGGCCATACGCCCGCCGAGCGTGCCTGCTGAGGTGTTCATGAACGATGTGTCACGCAGGGCGATCTGCAGCTTGGACCTCGGGCGGCTGGGCCCGACCGCTCGATAGCCTTTGCGACGCAATGATGCCGGAGGATGGAGGCTGACCGGATGGATCGATCGAACCGCGCGATGCTGGACGCCTTGATTGCGGAGGCGACCGTCGACTGCCACAACGACAGCGAGTGCGCGACTGGCTTTTACACGGTGCTCGACGACAATCTCGCCATGCCGTTTCAGACCGTGGTGCTCGGCGTGGACGTGACCGTGACGGGCATTGACCTGACCGACGACGAACAGATCATGACCGTCTGCACACGTGGCCGATCGACTCAGCGCATCCCAATCCTGGACCTTCCGTTGCCGACACCGCAGCCCGACGGCGCTGAGTGGATCGCGGCGTACCGCCACTGGGTGGGACGAGCGTGAATACCGTGGGCCCCTGGACGATATCGACGGACACCGGGTACGGCTGACCACGCCGGAAGCCCTCACCAACCTGCGCACGGTGCTTGAGCTGTGCGCGGCCAGCGAGGTGAAGTGCGGCGCCAACACCGGCCGTCCCTCGACAGCGACCCTCCGTACCATCGATGCGCACCTTACCGACGGCGTCCCAAACGGCCGGAGTAACAGCGACTTGGGCTCAACCGGGCGCGCTTCTAGAGGGAAAACCGCATCGTTTCACCACGGGCCGCCGGGATACCCGCACGTGCACCGCAAGAGCCGGCAACCTGGATAAGGGCGTAGCGTAGGGGTGTCGAGCCCTTCGCTTTCAGCGAACGAAACTCGACAGACTAGGAAAGAAGATCATGATTCCCGGAACAACACTGCCCACGCCTTACGAAAATCGCCTGAAACTTGTTCGGGACACGATGACGATGTATTCCGTGCTCGATGACGACGCTGCCGGCAAACTCGCGGTACATGTACTAGACGCACTGGACTCGATACCGGAGAAGATCCGCTGATCAACGCCGTTCATCGGTAGCGGCTGATGGAACCCACCTGCCAATGACGACGTTGGTCCCGCGTGCACACCGAATACCGAGACTCACCGGACTGACTGCCGCAGCCTGACCTAGACCACCGACACCCAGCCCAGCGAGTCCCTGCACGCCCGGATCCCGCTGAGTCCCAGCCAAGTTGACAGCGCCGGGGTCGATCATCTTCGCACAGGTTCTAATCGGCGCGCCGCAAGCTGCCGGCAACGTCAACAAGCGTCCGGCTACGCACGTCGGTTCGGCGTAGCCGCAGTTACCCCAGGTTGGGGGCAGTGGACGTTGTGGCCGGTCGCGGTGGCGGTGAGGTTGTCCCCGAGGCTGGCGGCGGCACTGTTGTCGCCGTTGCGGTGTTGTTGTCGCGGCCGAAGGCGAAAGCCTGGCCGCCGTCGCCGGTGACCCGGGCGGTGTTGTTGTTCCCTTCGGTCGCGGTCGCGGTCGCCGTGCTGTTGCCGCCCTTGACGGACTTTTCCTGGCCACCAGTGGGGACTTAAACATGGCCATCGACACTTTCGCGGCCACAATTCTGGTTCATCGGATTTAGGCGCGGCTGAGGAAGGCGCTGGCAGGGCCAGTGCCGCTGTCACGAACCGGCGCCGGCATCGCCGGCGTGTCAACGGTCAGCCGGGGGTCTGGGTGCGCACCGTCGGTCGACCTGCCGCGGCGGCACCCTCGCTGCGCGTAGTGTCGATTCGGTGATATCGGCGGATGTGTGATCAGCGGGAGTATCGGTGACGTGTGGTAGCGGTGAAATGGGGTAGCGACCTGATTGCCGGTCCCGTGAACCGGGTGATCGCGACCACTCAGAACGGTGTCGAGGTGCTGCGGTTCGGTGGCCTTCAGACCGGTTCCCCTCCGTCGCCGTTTCAGATTGTGGAGCGGTGCGACATGTACCGGCTACGACGGTACTTCCCCGACGGCGCGAATGATCCGTCACAGCCACCGGTAATACTTGTGCCGCCGATGATGGTGTCGGCCAATGTGTATGACGTGACCAGAGACCAGGGCGCGGTCGGAGTGCTGCATGATCTCGGTGTGGACCCGTGGGTGGTGGACTTCGGCTCACCGGAACGGGAAACCGGTGGGCTGGAACGCACGTTGAGCGACCATGTTGTTGCGCTGAGCCGGGTCATCGACTCGGTACACGCACACACCAGCCGCAAGGTACATATGGCGGGCTACTCGCAGGGCGGCATGTTCTGCTATCAAACCGCGGCCTACCGACGTTCCGAGGGCCTGGCCAGCGTCATCACATTCGGTAGCGCCGTCGATTCGCTCAGCGGTCTGCCGTTCGGGATTCCCGCGGCCGTGGCGGGCCGCGGCGCCCAGCTGGTTGCCGACCACGTCTTCAACCGTTTCTCGGTGTCCGGATGGATGGCCCGTACTGGCTTTCAACTTCTGGACCCGATCAAGACGGTCCGGGCGAGGTGGGACTTCCTCCGGCAACTCCATGACCGAGAGGCGTTGCTGCCCAGGGAACAGCAACGCCGCTTCCTCGAGGTGGAGGGCTGGGTGGCATGGTCGGGTCCCGCGGTCGCCGAACTGTTACGGCAGTTCGTGGTCCACAACCGCATGATGGCTGGCGGCGCCGTCATCGATGGCACGTTGATCACACTCGCGGAAATCACCTGTCCGGTGCTTGCGTTCATCGGTGAGATCGATGACATCGGCCTACCCGCGTCTGTGCGAGGAATCCGGCAGGCCGCCCCCCGCGCCGACGTGTCCGAGGTGCTGTTGCGGGCAGGTCACTTCGGGCTCGTTGTCGGATCGACCGCCGCCACGCACACGTGGCCCACCGTCGGTAAATGGGTGCTGTGGCAAGACGGTCGAGGGCCCAGGCCGGAGGGCGTGCATGCGATGGCGGCCGACCCTAGCGTCGGGATCGATGGCGCTGTCGGGCTGTCGTCGCGTATCGGTCACTCGGCGGGTGTGCTGGCCGAACTTGGCATCGGGATGAGCCTGGGGTTGGCCGACGCGGCGGTGGGGGCGGCGCGCAGTGGCAGGGAGATCGCAGGGGAGGCCGTGCGTACCCTGCCCCGGCTCGCCCGCCTCGGGCGGCTGCAGCCCCATACCCGGGTGTCGTTGGGCGGTCTGATGGCCGAACAGGCGAACAGAGCGCCTAACGAGGAATGCTTCCTCTTCGAGGATCGGGTCCACACCAACGCGGCGGTTGATCACCGCATCGACCATGCGGTGCGTAGCCTCATCGCCGTCGGTATCCGTCAGGGAGCCCGCATCGGTGTTTTGATGGACACCAATCCCAGCGCCGTGACCGCGATCGCTGCGCTGTCGCGGCTCGGCGCGGTAGCGGTGCTGCTACCCCCAGACGACGACCTCGCCGCCGCCGTCCAGCTATGCGAGGTGGCCGACATCGTCACGGACCCACCCCATCTGGCGGCGGCCACCGCGACCGGCGCCAGGGTGCTCGTCCTCGGTCACGGCACCGCGGACCCCTGCCGGACGGAGTCGGACCGGGTCGTCGAGCTGGATCGCGTCGACCTGTCCGGTGCGCGGCTGCCGTACTGGTATCGGCCGAACCCGGGCCGGGCAAGTGATCTCGCCTTCGTGTTCTTCAGCACGACGGGAGGGCACCGGGTGGTCAAGGAGGTCACCAATCATCGCTGGGCGCTGTCGGCCTACGGCACGGCCACCGCCGCGGCGCTCGACCGCGGTGACACGATCTATTGCCTGACCCCGCTGCACCATCCGTCGGGTCTGATGGTCGGCCTCGGCGGCGCGGTCGCCGGCGGGTCGCGCATCGCCTTGACCCGGGGCGTCGACCCAACGCGGTTCGCCGACGAGGTCCACCGTTACGGGGTCACGGTGGTGTCCTACACCTGGGCGATGCTGCTCGAACTGGTGGAGGCGACGTCGCCCGAGCTTCAGGAACATCATCCGATCCGCCTGTTCATCGGAGCCGGAATGCCGACCGGACTGTGGCAGAAGGTCATCGACCGATTTGCCCCGGCCCGAGTGCTGGAATTCTATGCCTCCACCGAGGGGGACGCGGTGCTGGCCAATGTCGCCGGCACGAAGATCGGGGCCAAGGGTCGTAGGCTGCCGGGCAGCACCAAGATTCGGCTCGGCGGCTACGACGCAGCGACGGGCCGGTTCCTCGAAGATGACCACGGTTTTGTGCGCCCGTGCGCGGACGACGAGGTGGGCGTGCTGCTAGCGAAGCCGCGCTCCGGACTCGATGCCGCACGCGTGTCGATGCGCGGGGTATTCGCCGAGGGAGACACGTGGATCACCACAGACCACCTGTTTCGCCGCGACAGCGACGGCGACTACTGGTTCGTCGACAACAGGAACACCGTGATCCAGTCGGTGCGAGGACCGGTCTTCTGTCAGCCTATTTGCGACGCCCTCGGCGACATCACCGTGATCGACCTGGCCGTGGTCTATTCCGTTGCGACCGACACGCACGACGTCGCGGTCGCGGCCGTGACGCTTGGCGAAGTCGGCGTCCTCATCGGGGACACCCTGACCACCGCGTTGGGCGGCCTTCCGCGGGATCAGCGTCCCGCCATCGTCCACGTTGTTGACCACATACCGCTCACGCCCTCCTACCGCCCACTTTCGACCGCACTGCGAGAGGCCGGGCTACCCGCGCCGGGGGAAAAGACCTGGTACCACGACCTTACTGACGGCCACTATCGACACAATCGGCCACCATCGGCCGCAAGCCAAGCCGTCTAGGGCGTGGCTCCCGAATGTTCACGTCCTGACCAAGCGAGGAGTGGCCGGTGACGCGAATGGGTGTGATTTCTGGCCCGACTTGCGCAGATGGTGGGCACATGAATCGCCGGATTTGGGCGTTGATCAGCGCAAATGTGAAATGTGCCGATTTGGGTCGTGTTACTACACAACGCCAGTGCTTCGATCACGTAGGAATGCCCGCGAAACGGTGATCGTCGCCAGGCATGGGAAGTGGGTTGTCGATGTCGTCTCATGCCGAGATCACCGCGAAGTTCGCCAAGGCGTATGTGGCGGCGTCGAAGGCGGACAAGGGCCAGATTCTGCACCAATTCCTGTTCGCGCACATGGTCGGCCGGATCGACAGTGTCGACGCCGACATCGCGCCGACATCGACGAGCAGATCGAGGCGCGTCTGCCCCTTCTCACGTGGACGACGATCCTGGACACCAGGGTCCTCATCGCCGACGACCTGGGCGCGCCGGCACCCCTGGTGCTCGCGCGGATGGAGTGCTACACCACAAGGAGCGCAGCCAGCCGACACCCGTCGAGGTGGCGAGGTGCGGCAACCAACAATGTAGGAGGTGGTTGCTGTGCTACATCCCGATCCCTTCCGTGACATCGACAGACTCGCCGCGCAGCTGCTCGGTACAGCGCCCGGGTTGCGTTGTGCCGTCACGGTGAGGATGCCGCCATCAACGCTGACGTCCACCGAATCGGGGTCCACGCCCGGGAGGTCGGCGTGCAGCATGTAGCCATCGCCGGAGCGGTAGAGGTCCATCGGCATGGACAGTGGGACTCGGGCGGAAGCGCACGCACCGAACTCGACGTGCAGTGGCTGAGCTCCGAGCGCTTCACCGGCGGATACATGCGTCGGCTGTCCCTCGGTCCGGACATCGACGCCGACCACATCACCGCCACCTATCACAACGGGGTGCTGACCGTCACCCTCCCCGTGGCGGCAAAGGCCAAGCCGCGCCGCATCGAGATCACCCGAGGGGCACGTGAGGAAACAAAAAGGTCATCGAGCCCAGCGACGCATCCGACCCCAGCACGGCTGTATAAGTTAAACCGAGGTTACTGCTGGTAAATAGGTGAAATGGGGTGCTGAGCTGGGTTTTGTGGTGACTGGGCAGGAGTCGGCATACTGGGGCTCAGCAAGGTCTGCACCATCACCATGGCCGGGGCGGAAGAGTTGGACAGCCGGGAGCTGCTCTAGTTACTTCCACCCATGCTTCCCGCCGTGACGCCAATCCCCACACCCATGCCCGGGATTGCACTTGTTCCACGGGTTCCAGTCAACCCAACCTGGTCCGGACACGCAGGCGCTCCAGATCAAGCCGTTCCAGCACAGGCCGGGGTCATCGTTGGCCTTGGCGCTTCCGGCCCCGGCGAGTGCGATTCCCGCCGACACCCCGAGCGTGGCCAAGCTGACGAGGATCCTCTTCATCGCACACACCTCCTGTAGGTGTGTTACCCAGTTTAGGCCAGCCGGTCACTGTAGTTGGGCAGTCTGGCCCGACTTCCGGAGTTGGTGGGGCATGATCGACCCCGGCATGTCGGGAGGTTCTGTTACTTGAGTGCCTCCTCGTTCTGATCTGAGGGTGCCGCTGGCGATGGTAGTAGAGCGCTTCAGCGCGGTCCGGGGTCAGGTCCTGGCAGTAGCCATTGGGCCGTTGGCGGTTGTAGAAAGCGACCCATTCAGCCGTGGCCAGGGAAAGCTCGGTAGCGCCGGGATAGAGCGGTTGGTGGTCGATGAGTTCGGTCTTGTAGCTGCTGTTCACCGATTCGGCCAACGCATTATCGAAACTATCCCCAACGGATCCGACTGACGGCAAGATCCCCTCGGCGGCCAAATGCTCAGTGAACGCAATGGCCGTATATTGAGAGCCCGCATCGCTGTGATGAATCAGATCAGCCAAAGTGGTTGCACCAAAACGTTTTCGGGAGTCGATAGCGTGATTGATCGCATCGGTCACCAGTTTCTGGGTCATCTCGGTGGCCACCTTCCAGCCCACGATCTTGCGGGCATAGACATCGGTCACGAACGCCGTGTAGGCCCAGCCGGCCCGGGTGCGGCAATACGTGAAATCGGCAACCCATAAGCGATCGGGTGCTTCGGCGACGAAACGGCGCGCGACCCGGTCCGGAGCCCGCGTCGCTGCCGGGTCCGCAACGGTGGTGCGTACCCGGCGCCGCTTGCACGCACCCCGCCACCC
>CAZEHT010000150.1:0-7021 GCA_964511995.1 uncultured Mycobacterium sp. | reverse complement strand
GCGGTTAGGCGACATCCGTGCGACGACGGGCCGACGTGGTCGTGGTGGGTGCGGGCTTCGCCGGGCTGACGGCGGCCCGAGAACTGGACCGGCGAGGCTACGACGTGGCGGTCCTGGAGGGCCGCGACCGGGTGGGCGGCCGATCCCACACCGGCACCGTGGCAGGGCTGCCCGTCGACCTGGGCGGCGCCTTCGTCGGTCCCACCCAGGACGCGGTTATCACGCTCGCCGCCGAACTGGATTGCCCGACGACGCCGACCTATCACCACGGCGAGAACCTCATCAACTGGCGAGGCCGGCTGCGCTCGTATCGGGGTACCATCCCGGCACTTTCACTGCTGGGCCTGCTCGACGTGGGTCGGGTGCGGTGGCAGTTCGCCCGGCTCGCACGACGGGTCCCCGTCGGCGCGCCGTGGTCGGCGCGCGGCGCCGTCCGATTGGATGCCATGTCGCTGCACGACTGGCTCCGCGCCGTGCGCGCAACGCCGGGCACGCAAGCGCTGATGGCCATCATGTCCCGCGTGACATGGGGATGTGAGCCCAACGAAGTGTCCATGCTGCATGCGGTCCGCTACGTCAAAGCTGCCGGCGGCCTCGACCGCATGCTCGATGTCGAAGGCGGTGCGCAACAAGACCGCTTCCCGGGCGGCAGCCAGCAGATCGCGATCCGGATGGCCGATGAACTCGGCGATCGTGTGGCGCTCGGCGCGACTGTCGTGGGTATCGAGCACGGCGACGGCGGCGTCACGGTGGTGTCGCGCGCCGGGACCGTCAGCGCGGCCGCCGTCGTCGTGGCGATCCCGCCGCAACAGCGCGCCGCGATCGCCTTTACTCCCGCTTTGTCACCCGAATACGACCGACTGGCCCGATCCTGGCCACAAGGCCGCCTCAGCAAGGCCTACGCCGTCTACGAGGCGCCGTTCTGGCGCGCCGCCGGGCGTTCCGGTGAAGCGCTCTCGGATACCGGCCCGGTTTTCATCACCTTCGACGTCAGCCCGCCGGACGGCCCCGGCGTCCTGCTCGGGTTCGTCGACCCTCGCGAATTCGACGAGTTGTGCGGCCCCGACCGGCGCCAGGCCGCATTATCGGGATTCGCGGCGCTGTTCGGCGACGAGGCGTTGCGGTCGATTGACTACACCGACTTTTGCTGGGGACGTGAGGATTTCTGCGCCGGAGGCCCGACCGCGGCGGTGCCGCCCGGCTCGTGGACCAGCGTCGGCCCGTGGTTGCGGCGACCGGTTGGGCCGATCTTCTGGGCGGGCACCGAAACGGCCGACGAATGGACGGGTTTCCTCGACGGCGCGGTGCGATCGGGGCTGCGCGCGGCGGCCGAGGTGGCGACCAAGCTGCGGTAGCGAGCACGCGGCGGTGCCGACCTCAACGCCAGGGCAGGTGCGTAGTGTCGCCGCGCCAGCGGGACGGCGGAATCATCGGCGCGCTGGCCAGTCCGGAATCTTCGACGTGGCGTAACGCGGCGTCGAGGTGTTTGCGCATGCGCTGCTCGGCTCTGTGTACGTCGTGTGCCGAGATGGCCTCGGCAATCGCGCGATGCGATCGAGTCGCTTCGGAGCGATCGTACTGAGAGATGCTCTGCTCGACGGCCGCCCAGCGGACAGCCTGCTCGGTTGCGGCGAGAACCGTTGCCAGGATGGGGTTTCTGCTCGCACGCACGATGAGCTCGTGGAATTCGTGGTAGCCCGCGCCATCGGCCGCTACCCCGCGTTGCGCCACCTCGCCGATCGTGGCGCGTTCATCGGCCGATGCATGCTCGGCGACGAGGGCAGCCGCGGCCGGTTCGAGCATTTTCCGGAAGGCCAGTAGGTCACCCCACGTTGCGCCGGTAAGGGTGAGCAGCTGCACCAGCGAGCGCGCAACGCGTTCAGGCTCGGGATGGTGGATACGAACTCCGCCGCGCCCCTGGCTCGTCGCGGTGAGCCCTTCGGCTTCGAGCAACCGCAGCGCCACCCGGATCGTCTCGCGACTCACCCCGAACTGGCTGACCAATTCCCCTTCGGTCGGCAGAACGTCCCCGGGTCCCAGTTCGCCGCCGAGGATGCGGCGGCGAATGATGCCGGCGACGATTTCGGGCGCTCGCACGGTCTTGGCAGCCATCACGTCACTTAGTATACTAAGTGGTCATGGTGCAGATCCCTCATGCCGCCGTGCTGACCGGAGCTTTCCGGCCCATGAGGTTCGAAGCCACCGTGGACGACTGCGTGACGACATTCGGCGAAATCCCCGATGACCTGTGCGGCGGGTTCTATCGGGCCGGCCCCACGTTCAAGTGGCCGACTGTGCAGGGCACCAACGGCCTGCTGGCGATGGACGGCATGGTTCAGGCACTGACCGTCGAGAACGGTCGCGCCGATTTCCGCAACCGCTGGGTGCGCACCCCGAAGTATCTGCTCGAAGAGCGCCACGGCCGCGGGATGCTCCGCTGGGCGGACGGTGACTTCAACGACTGGCGCAACATCGGATTCGGCCCCGCGGTGCGCGACGCCTCCACCCGAGGAATCCCCCAGGGCACCAACAACATCAACTGCTTCCCGTTCGCGGGCGAGATACTGGCATCGGGCGAGCAGGGCAGCCCGCCGGTCGCCCTCGATCCCATCACGCTGGAAACCCGAGGGATCGTGCCGTGGTCGCCGCAGCTGTCCAGGGGAATCTTCGAGCAGGCCGGTTACGGCGACGCCGCGTTCACCGCGCATCCGAAGTGGGACAGCGCAACCGGCACGCTCTACGGCTGGTCCTACAGCAACCGAGCACCGTATGTGACGGTGTACGTCGTGCGGGCCGACGGTGCGGTAATCTCGCGCGAACTCACCGACGCACCGTATTGCTGCGAGGTCCACGACATGTGGCTGACCTCCGATTGGATCGTGCTGCCGTTTCAGGGGTTCGTATTCGACCCCGACCGACTCGATCGGGGCCTGCCGGTCCACGGATGGGATCCGGATCTGCCGACCATACTGGCGCTGGTTCCCCGCGACGACGTGGAGGACGGCGAAATCCGTTGGATCACCGCGGAAATCTCGCCCCAGTACGTCATGCACACGTTGTCGGCCAACGTTGACGGTGACACGCTGGCCCTCGACGCGCCCGTCTTCGAACGTCCGCCGTTCCCGCTGGACATCGACGGCTTCCGCGACGCCGACCTCGCGCTGTTCTTCAATCTGGCCCGCAGCACGCTGGGCCGCTGGACCGTCGACCTGGACTCGGGCGCTGTGAAGTCCGAGATGCTCGACGATCGGCCCCGCGAGTTGCCCAAGGTCGACGAACGGTTCTACGGGTGCGGGCACCGGTGGGGATATCTCATCGGCGGTGACGCCAGGGGTAACGGCATGCGCATGCACAGCCTGGTCGTACGCGATATCGCCAGCGGTGCCGAACAGGAATACCGCTTGCGCCACGACCGTCCGGCCCTGGTGATGGAGCCGACCTTCGTCCCACGCACACCCGGTTCCCCCGAGGGTGACGGATACCTGATGGTGCCGGTTTCCCGCTGGGCCGAAAACCTCGGCGAATACGTCGTCTTCGACACCTACGACATCACGGCCGGGCCCGTGTGCCGCATCGAGATCCCGTTCCTGCTGGGTTTCACACCGCACGGGCACTGGATGGACTTTCGATGACCGCACTTCTCAGCGACATCGAAGAGACCCAATTGCGCGCGTCGGTCTTCGGCATCGTCGCGAACTACGGCAACGATTACTACACGCGGTGCAGTGAAACGTTTGCGCCACCAACCGAACTGTGGGACGCGCTGGCCGCGGGCGGCTACGTCGGTGTCAACCTGCCGGAAGAATACGGCGGCGGCGGCATGGGATTGACCGCCATGAGCATCGTGGCCGAGGAAGCGGCCGCGGCGGGATGCCCACAGATCATGCTGATGATCTCACCGGGAATCGCCGGAAGTCTGCTCTCCCGTCACGCAACACACGAGCAGAAACTGCGGTGGCTCGTGCCGATGGCGGCCGGCTCGGTCAAGGTTGGCTTCGCGATCACCGAGCCCGACGCCGGCTCGAACTCCCATCACATCACCACGACCGCGCGCCGCGAAGGCCGGACATACGTCATCAGCGGTCAGAAGACCTTCATCACTGGCGCAGACCAAACCGATGCCCTGCTCGTGGTCACCCGCACCGGCACAGACCTCCACGGCCGCGCGGAACTGTCGCTGTTCCTCGTCGACCGCGATGCACCTGGTATCGAAATGAACCGCATACCAATGACATTCGAGATCACCGAGAAATCCTTTACCGTCTTCTTTGACAACGTGACCGTCAGCGACGACCGTCTCGTCGGAGCAGCGGGCGACGGGCTGCGCGTGGCATTCGACGGGATGAACCCCGAACGGGTGATCATCGCGTCGATCTGCAACGGCATCGCACGCTACGCCCTCGACAAGGCCGTCGCCTACGCCCGGCAACGGCGGGTGTGGAACGTGCCCATCGGCGCCCATCAGGGCGTCGCGCATCCCTTGGCGGAAGCCAAGATCGCGCTGGAATCAGCCCGCTTGATGACACGTCACGCCGCGGCGGGCGTCGACACGGGAATCGATGCCGGCGCCAGCAGCAACATGGCCAAATTCTTGTCGGCCGAGGCCGCCATCCGATGCGTGGACCAGGCCATCGAGGTGCACGGCGGCAGCGGATTCACCCGAGAGGTGGCCCTGTCCAACATGTACGAATTCGTCCGCCTTTTCAAGACGGTGCCCATCACCCGCGAGATGATCCTCAACCACGTGGCCCAGCACACCCTCGGGCTACCGAAATCGTACTGACGAAGACGCCGTTCAGGAACTTAATCTACTTGTGGCCAAGGCAGACTGAACCAGCCCCCGGAGATGGTGGTTGACCTCTTCGGGGCGCTCCAACATGGCGCAGTGTCCGCCCTGCAGCTCGACCAGACCGATGAGATTGGGAACGCCTTCGGCGATCTTGCGCGACGAGCCGATCGGCAGTAGGCGATCACCGCGGCTGCCGATGACCAAGGTCGGCGCAGTCAACCCGTCCAACGGCAGGTGCCGCTTCTCCATCGCGTCCATCAGCATCCGCGCGCAACCCGCCCGGCCGGCACGCGGGGTCGAGCTGACGAGCTCGTAGACGAACGACACGATTTCGGGGTCGGCATATCGGCCCACCGCGAGATACGCGACGAACCGCCGGCCAGGTATGTCGATCGGCCGCACCATCGGGATGCCGCCGAAGGTCTTCACGATCTGACTTCCGACGAGCACCCGAGGTTCCGCCAGCCCCGGCGTCAGGGGCAGAAACTTTATGTTCCGCATGATCTCGCCTGAGGTGGTGTTGATCAGGGCGACGGCGTCGGCACGCTGGGCGACCTTGTGCCGGTAACGCTCCGCCCACGCGGTGATGGCGATGCCGCCCATCGAATGCCCGGCGATGACGGCCCGCTCACCCGGTGCCAGCGTGGCTTCCAGAACCGCGTCGAGATCGGAGGCGAGGTGGTTGAGGCTGTAGTGCGATGGCGGCGGGACTCCGCTGCGGCCGTGGCCGCGGTGGTCGAAGGCGATCACGCGGTGATCGCGGGCCAGGTCGGCGATCTGCTCGCGCCATACCCGGATGGCGCAGGTAATGCCGTGCGCCAGCACGATCGGGTAGCCGTGGTCGGGGCCGAAAACCTCGGTATGCAGACGGGTTCCGTCGGCTCCATGGACGACGACGGGACGGCTGGGCGGCAGCGTGATTCTTCTGGTTCTCACGGGCATGCGCTCCCCTCAATCACGGCTTCGTTGCCGTGCGCACAACAGGATATCCGGCAGGCCGCGGCGATGGACAAAATCTTCGAATTCGGCAGGCTCCCTCGGGCCCGCAGCGCCCGGTTGAACGTCGAGAACCGCAAACCCGCCTCCCAGGACGAACGGATCGCAAGACGCCGGCCGCGCCTCCGGTACGCGCGAACGGGGACGTCGCGAAACCTAAAGGCCGCAAAGGACATTAGCCCGGTGGGGGGCGTCGGCAGCGACCCCGCCGACGTATCGCAGGCTGAGGGGGTGGTGTACCCTTCATGTCCCATGAGGGGCAAACGGAGCAAATCCACGCCTGCCGCTCTTGCCGGACTCGCCGCGGCGACCATCGCGGCCGTCGGGGGTTCATCGGTGACGGTGCCCGATCGCGGGTCGCCGCACGTCGAGGTGCCGAACGCTGCGGGAACAACCCCGGTGGAATTGGCGGCGTTGATCATCGCGACCAGTTCGACCAATCCCGCGGGTGACGGAGTCGCCGACTTCTACGGCGGCCTCTACCGGCAGAGCCCGACGGTGATAGCGAACTTCCTGACCGGCGCGCCCGGGATCTACGCAGCCATCCACGACAACCGCCACGACGACGACAACGTCGTGCTCTCTTCGGGATGGGGGGCGGCCAACGCAAGCTTGCTGCTCACCTACGAGAAGGCGGTCGGCGGTGCCGACAAGGTGGCTTCCCAGCCCAACCTGTATGTGCTCGACGACAATGTCGCCACCCCGAACGGTGGTTTCGGTACTCGGCTGCCCGTGTTCGCCTTGCTCGGCGTGAATCCGCTGCCCACGCCGACCGACCCGGGTGTCAGCGTGGTCAACGTGGCCTACGAATACGACATCAACTCCAACATTCCCGCCTATGTCTGGAATGTCCCGGCCATGGCGAATTCGTTGATGGCCTACTTCGAGCGACGGCTAAACCAGGGCGGTCTGGACTTTCCGGTCGACGCGAACGGCCAGGTGCGCGACTGCGACGCGGGTTGTCAGGCTCAGCTCGACAGCGGCGAGACGATCACCCGGCTTATGGCCGACGGTCAAACGGTCCGCATCACGAAAGTCGACGACACCACCTATGTCGGCTACCAATCCAACGGGTTGCCGCTGGTGGCGCCGCTGCGATCGTTGGGCGAGCCGGGCAATCTTATCGCCGACGCCGCGACACCGGCCCTTCGGGCCGTCGTCGACTACGGCTATCCGGACAACGACCCGCTGGGTGCGCCGCAGGACTACGTTCCGGCACGCCTGATCCCCCGGCCG
>CAZEHT010000149.1:5699-7124 GCA_964511995.1 uncultured Mycobacterium sp. | reverse complement strand
CCGACGTCGGTTCGGTAGTGGTCGTCGATGCGCTTGTGACCGGAGTGATGGTCTCGTTGCTGTCGTTCTCCCCGGGCAGTGAGCTGTCGTTGATGATCGCGTCGAAAAGCGCGCGAATGGCGGCATTGTCGGGGACCTCGTTGCCGTCCTGATCGGTGATGCCGGTTGTGGGCAGTGTCACGAAGGTGACGCGTCCGGCGGATACACCCTGGATTGACTGGCCGAGGTCGACGAGGTCCTTGGTCTCGATGTTGTCGACAGAGCTGTCGCCGATGAACATATTGACGACCGAGTTCAGTTTGCTCAGGGAAAAGAAGGTGTCGTCGGAGATCAGCGACCTCAGTAATGACGATAAGAACATCTGTTGCCGCTTGATGCGGCCGTAGTCGCCGTTGTACTCGGTGGTGACCTGACGTGCGCGGACGTAATTGAGCGCTGTGTGGCCGTCGACGGTCTGGCGCCCCGCACGCGGCAACACGGTGCCCAGTTCGTAGTCCTTCAATGGGGTGGTGCTGCACACCTCGACACCGCCGAGCGCATCGACCATCTTGGCGAAGCCCGCGAAGTCGATCGCCATGAACCGGTTGATCGACAGCCCCGAGATCTTCTGTATCACTTTGACCAGGCACTTCGGCCCCCCGAACGAGTAGGCCGAGTTCAGTTTTGTCTCCGTGTAGACCTGGTCGGGACCGTACGTTTGGGTGTTGTCATCCCACACCGGCCCGTACTCGCCGCTTCGCGCATCCCACGCTTTGCACTTGATCGGCGTGATCGCGGTATCGCGCGGGAATGACACCGCGACGACGCGATCACGGCTCGCCGGGATATTGACCAGCATCACCGTGTCCGAACGGGCGCCCTCGGCGTCGCGAGTGTCCCCGGCGCCCATTTCGGCGTTCTCACCCAGCCGGCTGTCGACCCCGACTATCAGGAAGTTCTCGTCACCGAACTGGGCGTTGGCATCGACGATGTCGCGCGATTGCGGGTCCAGTGCGGCAACGGTGTTGAGGCTGCTGTTCTTCGTCGCGGTCCACTGCCACGCCCCGCCCGTCAAAGCCAGCGCGAACACCGCCATCAAGGTGGCCAGGACCCGGCCAGCCAAGACCACTTTGGGGTATCGCCTGCCGACCCCCGTAGTGCCAGCTTCACGGCTCGCGGTTTCCTGATCTTCCTGATCGCTGTCGTTGGGTGCGTCCTGTCGGACGCCGAGGTCGGGGAGCTCGGAAGCGTACGCCGCGGCCATCGGAGCGGTGGGCGGATCGATGTCCTCGGGATGGGCATGACTCGCCCGACGGCGACCGGCCCGTTCGGCTTCGGGTCGCTGCAGAAAATCAGGGACGTCGCCGGTGAGCCGGGCGATCAGGTCGGCGACGGACACACCATCGGTGTGATTCCCGCTGCGGGTGTCCACTTCTTCTATGACGT
>CAZEHT010000149.1:0-5599 GCA_964511995.1 uncultured Mycobacterium sp. | reverse complement strand
GTGCTCGTCGTTTGGGCCGTGCTCGTCGTCTTCGGAGGTGCGTTCGCCGTCTTCATCTCCAGAGTCGGCGAAAATCGGCGTGCGTTCCCACGGCGCGGCGGCTGGCGCCGGGCGCGGCGTTCGGGTAATCCAGGTATTGACACCGTCGTTGTCGGGCGCAGGGGAGCCAGGAGTGGCGTTGTCGCCGTCACCCATAAGTTCTCCGCCTTTTCCTGTTCCCAGACGCGTATCGCGCCGTGCGCAAGCCGCGTCAGTCCGACCGGCGGCGGTTCGAATTCCTCCAACTCTTTTCGCCGCTCATATTGCATCTTTTATCCGGTCAGCCCGGGTTCGCGCTCAACTTCTGAAAAGAATTAGAACAGGTTCTCATGGTACTAAGGCAACCTGAGAGACCTATTTGAGACCGCTGTTCACCCTCCAGAGTGCATGGCATCCGCACCCGTCGGTACGGTGCAGTCATCCGGATCGGCCAGCCAGCCGTCCGGAAGTGCCACCGCAGCAGGGGATCCCTGGCGCCCGCGCGGTCCGGTCGCCGCGGGCTGGAATGCGACATCGCGGTCTAGTTCGTCGAGCAGTCGGTGCAGTTCGCGCTGTGTCCGTACGAGCGCCAGTGCGCGCCTGAGGTCGGCGCCCGCGGGGAAGCCGTGCAGATACCAGGCGATGTGCTTGCGGATGTCTCGCATGCCCTTTTCCTCGCCGAGGTGCTCGGCCAGCAGTGTCCCGTGCCGGCGCATGATGTCCGCAACCTCGCCTAGGTTGGGGGGTGTCGGTGCCGGAAGTCCGGCGAACGCCGCCGACAACTCGGCGAACAGCCAGGGTCGGCCCAGGCAACCTCGGCCGACCACTACGCCGTCACAGCCCGTCGCCGCCATCATCGCCAGCGCGTCGCCGGCATCGAAAATGTCGCCGTTGCCCAACACCGGGATCGTTGTGACATGGCATTTGAGCTGGGCGATCTGATCCCAGTCCGCCGCACCCGAATAGCGTTGCGCCGCCGTGCGCGCATGCAGCGCAACCGCGGCGGCGCCTTCCTGTTCGGCGATGCGGCCGGCATCGAGGTGCGTGCGATGAGCGTCATCGATCCCGATGCGGAATTTGAGCGTGACGGGGATCGACGTGTCGCGCGTGGCGCGTACCGCAGCCGCCACGATCTGGGCGAAGAGCCGGCGTTTGAAAGGTAGTGCCGCACCGCCGCCGCGCCGGGTGACTTTGGGCACCGGGCAGCCGAAGTTCATGTCGATGTGGTCGGCGAGGTTCTCGTCGGCGACCATCTTCACCGCGGCATAGGTGGTGTCCGGGTCGACCGTGTAGAGCTGAAGCGAGCGCGGCGATTCGGCGGGCGCGAACGTCGTCATGTGCATCGTGACGGGATGGCGTTCGACCAAAGCCCGTGCGGTGACCATCTCGCACACGTAGAGCCCGCTGACCGTTCCGGCCCTGTCGTGTTCCAGTTCCCGGCACAACATGCGGAATGCGACATTCGTCACACCTGCCATAGGAGCCAGGACAACGGGGCTTGGCAGTACAAGCGGCCCGATCCGCAGCGCGGTGCGGGCCGGGGCAGTGCGTTCGGATGTCTGCGTCAAGACGCTGCTGATGAGGACACCAGCAGGTTCTTCATGGCCCTCTTCTCGGCCACTTTGCGTTCCCGTTCCAGCCGGCGCTGCTTGGCCACCTCGAACTTGTCGCAGGCGTCCTCGAGTTCCTCGATCAGCAGGCCGAGATCGTCGCGCAACGCGGCCGCCTCACCGGTGAAATCGTCGCGCTCGAAGATGCGCCACTTCTTGAGCACTGGCATCACGACGTCATCGAGGTGGATCCGCGGGTCATAGACGCCGCCGACGGCGATGATGACGGCCTTGCGCCGGAATTCAGGCACTGTGAAGCCCGGCATCCTGAAATTCCGCAGGACACGGTGCAGGGACTTCATCGCCTGGTTCGGGCAGATATCCAGGCCGGCCGCCGATACGTCCCGGTAGAAGATCATGTGCAGGTTCTCGTCGGCGGAGACCCGCTGCAGCAGCTGGTCGGCGACCGGCTCGGCGCAGGCCTTGCCGGTGTTGCGGTGCGAGACGCGGGTGGCGAGCTCCTGGAATGAAACGTACATCACCGAATCGAACAAGCTCTCTGCGAACAGGTCGCCCTGCTGATTCTGGCCGGGCGAAAAGCCGCGCGTCACCTGCTCCATCCGGGTGATCTCCAGCTCGACGGGATCGACGGCGCGGGTCACCAGCAGATAGTCGCGAAGGGCGATGCCGTGGCGGTTCTCCTCGGCGGTCCAGCGGTTTACCCAGAAACCCCACGGGCCGTCCATGTGGAAGTTCATCGCGATCTCGCGGTGGTAAGACGGCAGGTTGTCCTCGGTCAACAGGTTCTGCACCATGGCCACCTGGGCGACCTCGGACAGTTTCGACTGCTCCGGGTCCCAATCTTGGCCACCGAGCGCGTAGAAGTTCTTCCCGTCCGACCACGGGATGTAGTCGTGCGGGTTCCAATCCTTGGTCATCTTCATGTGGCGGTTGATGTTTTGCTCAACCACGGGTTCTAACTCGTGCAGAAGCTGCAGGTCGGTCAGGTCGCTCGACATCGGGCCCTCCAGTTATCTGTACCTGTTGGTAGCACTCAATATATCTGTGTACCGCAGTACCAAACAAGTCTGTGCGGCGGCGTGTCGATGCCGATGCGCGACCGGGTTGTGGGCGGTACTATGCCGTCGTCGACCCGATTACACGAATCGCCACGCATCCTTGCACCAGGAATTCACATCGGAGGTCCGCCATGAGGCTGATTGTCGTCGCCACGGGCGTACTCGCCGCGGCCGGAGTGTCGATGATCCTCGGTGCAGGTGTGGCGTCGGCGGCAGGGCCAGACGAATACGCAGGTCAGACGTATGACGACGCTTACAGTCAGGCTCGCGATAACGGCTTGGAGCCGGTCGTCGTGTCTCGGGTCGGAGGCTCCCTCACCCGGGTCGGAACCTTGTACACAGATGGTGGATGCATTGTCGAGCGGTCACAGAAGTCCAGCTTCCTCGATTCGTCCTGGACAAACCCCGGCTATAAGATCCTGTTCTATCTGAATTGCGAAAACCAGGTCGCCAGCGCCGGGAGGTCCGGTAACTCGGCGGCCAGCCCGGACGGGCGTGCCGAGCTTGCCAGGTTGGCCGAAGAGCGGGCCAAAGCCGAGGAGCGGGCCAGGCAGCAGCGGGCCGCGGCTGAAGCGGCCGCGGCTGAAGCGGCCGCGGCCGCAGCCGAGTAAGCGGTATCAGCCCATACCGGCTTGGGTGAGCAACAACCCGACGCAGTAGTCGATGAACTGCTCGCGGCTGGCGGTGAGTCGTCCGTCGACGTAAGCGCTGAACAGGGCGGTCAGGCCGCCGATAAGCCCGGTTGCCGCCATCTTCTGCACCGCCGGATCGGTGATAGCGGTGAGCTTGCGTTGCACCAGATCGATGAAGTTCGGCATCCACTCCGCACCCGAACGGACCAGCACCGGTTCGGCTGCGGGGGCAAGGAGCAGGGCGCGACCGCACACCGGGTCGTCGACCATCATGGTGACGAATCGTTCGACGGCGTCGCGGGGGGTATTGGCCGTCGCCAGCACGGTCATCGCCCGGGTACACACGTGGTCGTAGATCGCCCGCACGAATTCGTCGCGGTCGGTGAAGCTTTCGTAGAAGTATCGCTCGGTCAGGTCCGCGCGCCGGCACACCGCCCGCACGGTGACGGCGGGCCCGTCGGCGTCGCCGAGGAGCTGCACTCCCGCGGCGAGAAGTGTGTCGCGCCGGCGCGCCGGACGATCCTCCAGCGGAACGCCGGCCCAGCGGCCGTGACGTTTACCGGCGGCCACGTCGTTCCCAGAGACTTTCATACCTCGCATGACAGCCGGCGTTGCCGGCCATCTCCCCCACCGGAAAGTGCATGTGACAAAAGATAGTTCTGTGGCACCAGTCTTACCCGCCGATATCCAACCATTCCGCTGCAGGTGCCGGCCTGACGGCTCGACGGGTGCACGCCGACTACGGTGATCGCTATGTTCGCCCCCGAACTGCTCGGCGGCCGCTATGCGTTGCGCGGCGTTTTGGGGCGTGGCGGGATGGCCGAGGTGCGGGAGGGCGTCGACACCCATTCCGACCAGGTGGTGGCGATCAAGCTCCTGTATCCCGGCTACGAAAGTCACCCGGAGTACCTGCAGCGGTTTTGGGAAGAGGCCCAGGCGGCGATCTCGCTGCGCCATCCCAACATCGTCGCCGTCTACGGCGCGGGCGAGCACAACGGCACACCGTTCATCGTGATGGAGCGGTTGCCGGGTCGGAGCCTGGCGGATCTGATAGCGCAGGGCCCGTTGCCGGCCGAGTACGTGTGCGGGATGCTCGGCGATGTCCTGGACGCGCTGGGGACCGCGCATCGGGCGGGCATCATGCACCGGGACATCAAGCCGGCGAACATCCTGTTCACCGAATCCGGCGCCGCCCGTGTCGCAGACTTCGGACTTGCCAAGGGTCCCCACACCCATCGCACCGAGGTCGGCCGGATCATGGGAACGATGGCGTATATGAGTCCCCAGCGGCTGGCGGGAAAGCCTGCCACCGTCGCCGACGACATCTACGCCGTGGGCGTGGTCGGTTACGAGGCGCTGACCGGCCGGCCCGCCTTCCCCGAGGGAAACCTCGTGGCGCTGGCCACGGCGATCACCGAGAATCCGCCACCGCCGCTCTCGGCGTTGGCAGGCGTCGATCCGCATGTGGCCGCCATCGTGGATCGTGCGATGGCGCGGGATCCGTCGATCCGATTCACCAGCGCTGAGGCGATGCGGGCCGAACTCGCCGCCGCCGCTGCCGACCTCGTAACACGTCCGATGCCCATTGCGGGACCGACGGATTGGCGGGTGGCCGCGTTGCCGCGGCCGTTCTCAGCCGGCGTCACACCGCCGGCAATACCGGCGATCCCCGCGGGCACGCCCGGGCGCAGAGGGCTGTTGGCGGCCTTCGTCGTCGCATTCTTCGTGGCGATGATCATCGGAGGTCTTGCTTTCTTGCTAGTCGTCACGGCGAGTTGTGCTCCGGCGCCTCACACCGGGCTATCCGGGCGCTCCGGTGCTTATCCGATGGGGCCTGCCGGAGTCGCCGCACCGGTGCCCGAGGGGCAAAAGGCCCTGTCAACACCCGCTTCATAACGTCCCCCGGGCCGGCAGCTATCACATGAGTCGTCGTTCGCTCAGCGTTTAACCAGATTTATTTCACGTATGTGACGAACCTCACGTTGCAGCGGACTCTGTGTGCCAGAGTGGTTACGGGGTAAACCCCGCGGGGAGGGGCCTTGACGCGTCTCGTCCGCAGTAGATAGCAGGAGGCATGGTGGTCAACGTTGACAAAGCATCAAATTCGCCAAAGCAATTCATAAACGTCGTCGATAACGTTGTACAGCGGCCCTACACGGTCCAGCGGCTCGTTGAAACTCCCGTCGAGAAAGTCGTCGACAAGCCCGTCACGATGGAGCGGATCATCGAGCGACTCGTTGTCGAGACCATCGACAAAATCGTCGACCGGCCGACCAGCATCAGCCGGATGGTCGAACGGCCGGTCGTGACGGTCGTTGAC
>CAZEHT010000148.1:0-7184 GCA_964511995.1 uncultured Mycobacterium sp. | reverse complement strand
ACCGTCCGTGCCGGCGGGCCGGCGCTGTTCATTGCGCAGGTGAATCATCAGACCCAGCGGGACGTGCTTGTGATGGAGATGATCGCGATCCCGCTGAGCTTCCTGGTGCTGGTATGGGTCTTCGGTGGACTTCTCGCCGCCTTGCTGCCGATAGTCGTCGGTGGAATGGCAATTGTCGGAGGAATGGCGGCGCTGCGGCTCATCACCTTCACGACCGACGTGTCCATCTTCGCGCTCAACCTCACAACCGCGATCGGCCTGGCACTGGCCATCGACTACACCCTCTTGATCATCAGCAGGTATCGCGAAGAGATCGCAGCGGGCGCAGACCGCGATACCGCATTGATTCGTACTATGAGCACCGCTGGCCGCACCGTGGTGTTCTCTGCGATCACCGTTGCGTTGTCGATGTCGGCGATGGTCATGTTCCCGATGTACTTCCTGAAATCATTTGCGTACGCAGGGATCAGTACTGTGGCGATAGGGGTGGTAGCGGCCATATTCGTTACGCCCGCCTGCATCGTTTTGTTGGGATCGCGGCTCGATGCATTGGACGTACGCCGACAGATCAGGCGGCTGCTGAGACGGCCCGAACCCCAGCCCAAGCCGATCGAGCAGTTGTTTTGGTACCGCTCAACCAAATTCGTCATGCGCCGCGCGTTGCCGATCGGCCTCGCCGTCATCGCCTTCTTGGTCTTGCTCGGGACACCGTTTCTTGGTGTGCGTTGGGGATATCCGGACGAGCGTGTGCTGCCGCAATCGGCGTCCGCGCATCAGGTGGGTGACACGCTGCGCAACGAGTTTGCATCGGACTTGTCCACCCAAGTGGCCGTGGTCGTGCCCGACGCGAACGGGCTGAGTCCCATTGATCTCGACCGCTACGCCGCCGACCTGTCGCGGGTTGCCGACGTGGCCGCGGTCTCGGCGCCGGGCGGGACGTTCGTCGCAGGCAACAAGGTCGGTCCACCGACTGCGGCTACCGGTGTGTCCGGCGGCAGCGCATTCCTCACGGTCGGCAGCGCCGCGCCGTTGTACTCGGAGCGCTCCGAACAACAGCTGGACGCTTTGTACGCCGTTGCCGTACCTGACGGGAGGGCGGTCGACCTGACCGGCTCCGCGGCGGTCAACCGCGACAGCGTGGATGCGATCACGTCGCGGCTGCCGTGGGTGCTCGCGGTCATCGGGGTCGTCACCTTGGTACTGCTGTTCCTGCTCACCGGAAGTTTGGTGATGCCAGTCAAGGCGTTGTTGCTCAACGCGTTATCGCTGACGGCCGCGTTCGGGGCGCTCGTGTGGATATTCCAAGAGGGTCATCTTGGCGCACTGGGGACGACGTCGACGGGAGCGTTGGCTGCGAATGTGCCGGTACTTCTGTTCTGCATCGCCTTCGGGCTGTCGATGGACTACGAAGTGTTCCTGGTGTCCCGGATCCGTGAGTACTGGTTGAGCTCGGGTCGAACCCACGCCGACAACGACGAGAGCGTGGCGCTCGGAGTGGCCCGCACGGGCCGGGTGGTCACCGCCGCCGCCCTGGTGATGTCGATCTCGTTCGCCGCGTTGATGGCCGCGCAGGTCTCCTTCATGCGGATGTTCGGTCTTGGACTCGCGTTGGCGGTCCTGGTGGACGCGACGCTCGTCCGGATGATGCTCTTGCCTACGTTCATGCACATTCTCGGCCACTGGAATTGGTGGGCGCCGGGACCGCTGGCGCGGCTGCACGCGCGGATCGGGATCAGTGAGGACGCGTCGGCCGACGACGATCTCGACGCGCCGTTGTCCCCGGCCGGTCGCGTTGAGTGAGCCGGAGAGGCCGTCACGAGACCGCGGCTAAGACTCCACCTACCACGCTTGTGCAGGGCAAACCGTTCGGTTGGTTACTATGCGCTCAATCGCAGTCTTACCGCCGGTCGGAGGGACGCTATGACCGCAGAATCAACCGAACGGATCGCCGCGGCGTCCCCCGGGCAGTCACCCGATGTTCATTCAGTCGTCGCGGGCCTTCGTAAGACCTTCGCGACGGGCCGCACCAAACCCGTCGAATGGCGTCGTGCGCAGCTGCGCAACCTCGAACGGCTGATGACCGAAAACGAGGACAGGATCATCGCGGCTCTGGAGGCCGATCTGGGCCGCAAGCCGTTCGAGGGCTGGCTGGCCGACATCAACACCACCGCTGCCGAAGCCGCCTTCGCGGCGAAGAAAGTCGGCAGGTGGACCCGCCGTAGATACCGTCTGCTGGAATTTCCGCAGCTGCCCGGCCGGGGCTGGGTGGAGTACGAACCGTACGGCACCGTCTTGATCATCGGGGCGTGGAACTTCCCCTTCTACCTGACGCTGGGGCCGCTCGTCGGAGCCATCGCGGCGGGCAACACCGTCGTGCTCAAGCCGTCGGAGATCGCTCCGGCGTCCTCGGCGTTGATGGCCGAACTGGTGGCGCGATACCTCGACAACGACGCCATCGTCGTCATCGAGGGCGACGGCACGGTCAGCCAGGAGCTGATCGCCCAGGGCTTCGACCGCCTGCTATTCACCGGCGGCACCGAGATCGGGCGGAAGGTCTACGAAGGCGCGGCACCGCACCTGACGCCGGTCGCCCTGGAGTTGGGCGGAAAGAGCCCGGTGATCGTGGCCGCCGATGCCGACGTCAAGACCGCCGCCAAGCGCATCGCCTGGACCAAGCTGATGAATTCCGGGCAGATGTGCGTGGCACCGGACTATGTCATTGCCGACGCCGCGATTCGCGACGAGCTGGTCAGCGAGCTGCAATGGGCGGTAGCCAAGTTCCGCGCGGGCGATCCCGGCGGTCTGCCGATCGTCAACAAGCGGCAGTTCGACCGACTGTCGGGCTACCTTGCTCAGACCAGGGGGACGGTGGTCGTCGGAGGCGGCGCCGACGCCGCCGCGCTCACCATCGAGCCCACCATCGTCGTCGATCCCGATCCGGCCGAACCGATGATGACCAACGAGATCTTCGGACCAATCTTGCCGATCGTGACGGTCCGATCCCTCGACGAGGCCATCGCGTGGGTCAACTCCCGGCCCAAGCCGCTGGCCGCTTACCTGTTCACCAGAGCGCGTGCCGTCCGCGAAAGGGTGATCCGGGAGGTTTCGGCGGGCGGGATGGTGATCAACCACCTGATCTTCCAGGTATCCACCGCCAAGCTGCCCTTTGGCGGCGTGGGGACCTCGGGCATGGGCGCCTATCACGGGAGATGGGGTTTCGAGGAGTTCAGTCACCGCAAGGCCGTGTTGACGAAAACGACTCGCCCCGACCTCTCGGCCGTCGTGTACCCCCCCTACACGGGCAGAGTGTGGAAGTTGGCGCGCCGGCTCCTCTGACACACTGGGGTCTTGCGGAGGGTGAGCCGCGTTGAGCGCGGCTGAGGCGCCACAAATCACACAAAGGAAGGTAGTTGCATGGCCGGAGTTCAGGATCGCGTCGTCGTCGTCACCGGTGCCGGTGGTGGGCTCGGCCGTCAGTACGCGCTGACGCTGGCCGGGGAAGGCGCGTACGTCGTCGTGAACGACCTCGGCGGGTCGCGCGACGGCACCGGATCCGGATCCGCGATGGCCGACCAGGTGGTCGACGAGATCAAAGCCGCGGGCGGACGGGCCGTCGCCAACTACGAGAGTGTCGCCGACCCTCAGGGTGCCGAGAACATCATCCAGACCGCGCTCGAGGAGTTCGGCAAGGTCGACGGCGTGGTCAGCAACGCCGGCATCCTGCGCGACGGGACGTTCCACAAGATGTCCTCCGAAAACTGGGACGCGGTACTGAAGGTGCATCTCTACGGCGGCTACAACGTCATCCGCGCCGCCTGGCCGCACTTCCGCGAACAGCGCTACGGCCGCGTGGTCGTGGCCACCTCCACGAGCGGTCTCTTCGGCAACTTCGGACAGGCCAACTACAGCGCGGCCAAGCTGGGGCTGGTGGGGTTGATCAACACCCTGGCCCAGGAGGGTGTGAAGTACAACATCAAGGCCAACGCCGTCGCGCCGATTGCGGCCACCCGCATGACCGAGGACATCCTGCCTCCGGAGGTGCTGAAGAACCTGACACCGCAATTCGTCTCCCCGGTGGTGGCTTTCCTGTGCACCGAGGAGGTTCCCGACACCGCATCGGTCTACATCGTCGGCGGCGGCAAGGTGCAACGCGCGGCGCTGTTCCAGAACGACGGTGCCACGTTCACGACCCCGCCCTCCGTTGCCGAGTTGGCGTCGCGCTGGAACGCCATCGACGACATGTCCGCGGCCAAGCGGGCAGCGTTCACGCTGGGCTGACCACCCCTTTCGGACGGACACCATGGGTACCGGCGGCCTGATCCTGGTCGCTCTGGCAATCGCGATCGGCCTGGTCGGCATCGTAGTGCCGGTCCTGCCCGGCGGGCTGCTGGTATTCGCCGCGATCGCCGTGTGGGGCGTCGCGGAGCGCACCCCGGTGGCGTGGGTGACGGTCGGTATTGCCGCGGTGTTGTTGATTGCCGCCGCGGTGATCAAGTACACCTGGCCGGCCCGGCGGATGCGCGAGGCCGAGGTCGGCAGGGCCAGCATGGTCGCCGGGGCGGTGCTGGGCATCGTGGGGTTCTTCGTCGTGCCCGTGCTCGGCCTGGTGCTGGGGTTCGTGCTCGGAGTGTTCCTGGCCGAGTTCGCGCAGCGGCGTGACGGCAGGCGCGCCTGGGTGTCGACGGTGCACGCACTCAAAGGGGTAGCGCTGTCGGTCGGAGTCGAATTCGCCGGAGCGTTGTTGGCGACGATCGCCTGGGCCGTCGCGGTGTTGGCGTTCTAGCTGCCGCTGAGCCCAAAGGCTTGGGAAAGACTCACCCAGCCCGCTTGTCGACGAAATCCGCGACCGTGGCGCGGGTCTTGGCGGCCACCCGGAAGGGTTTACCGTTGTCGGTGATCGGCGTGCTGCCCGCCTTACCGTCGTCCGACGTCCACTTCAGCGTTGCGGTCCATTCGCACGTGCACGTCTCCGTTAAAGCGGCCAGGTGCCATACCTCCGGTTCCGAGCCGGTGATCTTATGAGGCAGCTCGACCAGCCGGGGCACTCCGCCCGGCACATCGCCCAGCCATCCCTCGTCGGACTGCGCGGTGACGGAGACGGGACGCGCGTCCAGGTTCAGCGAGAAGCGGTAAGGAAGATACCCTCCACACCCTCCCGAGAGGAGCGGGTACGTCCCGTGCGGCGGCTCGGTGCGGGACCGGACCTCGACCTCGATTTCATGGACCAGAACGTTGTGCCCGTTCTGACCCTGCAGCGTCACCTTGATGAAGTTTCCGCTTGCCGGGACGCCGCCGTTGTCCGCCGCCCACGCGTTCAAGTCACGGTTCGCCGGAAGTCCGGGCAACTGTTGCGGATCCTTTTCGAACACCCATCCCTCACCGCCACTGCAAATTTCTCCGGGCGACGGAATCGTCACCACTGCGACAAGGTGCGGCTCGGGCCAGAACTTGTCCCGCACCCAGTCGCGTCCCCAGGTAACAGAGGGGACGACGATAACCGCCGTGAGGATTGGGACCCAGTACTTCCAGTACTTCTTTGCCCGGGCACGCCAGCCCGCTTCCTGATCCGGCGCCGGGCTTGTGTTCTCCGGGATCGGCATGGGCCTCCCCTCACGTCGAAAAGAATGACGAGACCAAGCGTGCGCCTTTGACCGTGTCGCCGGAAGGGGTAGACGGCTACCTGTTTATTCGCGCAACGTGGCGCGAAGCCGCACAAGGTCGTCGTCGGTGACGCCGGCGGCACGCAGGTATTCCTGTAACGAGCCGAACTCGTCGTCGATCGTGTGCAGCGCAGCGAACAGATACTCCACGCGAACCCCGAGCACATCATCGGAAAGCCGGGCTTCGAGGAATTCCGCGGCTTCGGCCGGGATTTGACCGCCTGCCCTATTGCGGATCGTCGTCCTGATGTGTTCCCGCAGGGCCGGCGCCGCGGAGTTGCTGCGCAGGTAGTCGGCCGCCACGGCGTCGCGGTCTACGCCCGCGGCGGCGAGCACGACGGCCACGCCGAATCCAGTGCGGTCCTTTCCGGCGAAGCAGTGTGTGAGTACCGCGGCCCCGCCACCGAGCAGGGTGACCATCTGCCGCACCGCCCGCAGCGCGCCGGGCGCGGTGGCGAACCGGCGGTATTCGTCGATCATGAAGCTGCGCGCGGTCTCCGCCACGGACCGGTCGTCAGGCTTCTCGGTCAACAGCCGCTGAAACGCGTGCTCGTGCGGTGACTCACCCTCGACCGTGGCGACGACGTCTACGAACGGCAACGGGTGTACGACCACGCCGTCGGGCACCAGGTCGGTGCCGTGACGGTGCACCTCCGGCGGCGAACGCAGGTCGGCTACGTCGGTGACGCCGAACCGGCGGAGCTGCTCGATGCCGGTGTCGTCGAGTTTGGTCAGCTCGGCCGACCGGTAGAGGCGGCCCGGCCGGACCGCGCCGGCGGTCGAACTCGCGACGTCGCGAAAGTTCCATGCCCCGCTCAGTTCAGTCATGTGGGTACCACCGCTTCGGCCAACGGGCTTTTCGCGCGGCCGATTTCGGCCCGCGCGACGGTCCGCAGGTGAACCTCGTCGGGTCCGTCGAAGATCCGCATCGCACGCTGCCAGCCGTACATGCGGGCAAGTACCGTGTCGTCGCTGACGCCGGCGGCGCCGTGCACCTGGATCGCGCGGTCGATGACGTTGCACGACATCTGTGGGGCCACCGCCTTGATCTGCGACACCAGCAGGTGCGCCGCCCTGTTGCCGTGCTGGTCTATGGTCCAGGCCGCCTTCTCGCACAGCAGCCGGGCCTGGTCGATTTCGTTGCGCGACAACGCGATCGCGTGCTGGACCATACCCTGTTCGGCCAGCGGCTTGCCGAACGCGATGCGATTCGTCACGCGGTCGGTCATCAGAGCCAGCGCCCGCTCGGCCACACCGATGGCCCGCATGCAGTGGTGGATGCGGCCCGGGCCCAGCCGCGCCTGGGCGATGGCGAACCCGGAACCCTCCTCGCCCAACAGATTCGAGGCGGGCACCCGGACGTTGTCGTAGACGATCTCGGCGTGGCCGTGCTGGTCCTGCCAGCCGAACACCGAGGTGGATCGCTTGATGTGCACACCCGGGGTGTCGGTGGGCACGAGGATCATCGACTGCTGCTGGTGTTTGGCGGCGTCGGGGTTGGTGCGGCCCATCACGATCAGGATC
>CAZEHT010000147.1:0-7187 GCA_964511995.1 uncultured Mycobacterium sp. | reverse complement strand
GCCCGACACGCGGCCCGACACGCGGCCCGACAAGAGGAGTGCTTCGACGGACAAGGCCGATAGGCCATCCCATCAGCGCGGCGGGTTCTCGGCCAAGCCGGGGAAGGCAAAGGTATCCGAACGGCCATCCGCGCCGTCGGCGAAGCGTTCGCATCCCTCAGTTGCCAAGGACTCTGTGGGCAAGGGGTCCCGAGACAACAGGGCAAACAAAACCGAAGCCAAAAACTGACGCAGCGGTCGGCTACGGGCCGTCGCCGGGGTGACTTACCGGCGGCGGCCCGTAATCGCGTTCGTTGCACGGGTCGGGCCTGAGGGGACGCATCTGGCTATTTCGACACGGCCAGCACCGGGTCGCCGGCATTCACCTCACCGGTGGCGGTGGGTTCGACCGACGCGAATTTCTTCCCGTTCAACACGATGACGGGCGTCACCAACGAATAGCCGGCGTCCTGGATCACTTTGCGATCGAATGTGACCAGCGGTGTCCCGACGCTGACCTTGTCGCCCTTGGCGACTTTGACGTCGAATCCTTCGCCCTTCAGGTTCACGGTGTCGATCCCGACGTGGATGAGCACTTCGATCCCTCCGTCGAGGACCAAGCCGAAGGCATGACCGGTCGGTTGGGCGGCGACCACCATACCGTTTCCCGGCGAGAACGCCGTATTCCCTGAGGGAACGACAGCGATGCCGGGTCCCATGGTTCCTTTGCTGAACACCGGGTCCGGTACGTCGGCCAGCGGCATGACCGTGCCGTCGAGCGGCGAGCGTATCTCTGCGACCACGCTCGTACTTGCCGCTGTCCCGGCCGAGGTCGCGGTGGCCGCGGTGGCGGACGCTACCGGGGCGGGGGTAACGGCGGTGGCCACGGGTGCTACCGCGGCAGGCGCGACACTCGCCGCCGCCAGGGGCTTCCTCGACTCGGCTGCGGCACGCGAGGCTTCGAACTCGGCCTGTTGTTCGGGAGTGCGGTAACCCGAAAGGATGACCAGGATCATCGCGGTCAAGAACGCGGCCGTCACGGCGACGCCGTACAGAATGATGTTGTTAAACGCCGGAATGGTCAGCAGCGACGTGAATACGAAAGCGCTCGTCTTCACGCCGCCGCCGATACCGATGATGAGTCCGCCCACTAGGCAGCCCACCAACATGCGCGGGTAGATTCGCTTGAAGCGCAGATGGATGCCGTAGAGCGACGGTTCGGAGATGCCGCCCAGCAGTCCAGCAGCCAGACCGCCGGTCGCGGTCTGGCGCATCTGAGAATCCTTCTCCCGCAAGGCCAGGACAAGTACGCCCGCCGTCGCGCCGAAGCAGGCGAAATTCCATGCGCCCATAGGGCCCTGGATGAAGTCGTAACCCAGCGTTTGAATATTGAGCAGCATGATCGCGTTGATCGGCCAGTGCAGGCCCAACGGCACCATGAACGGATAGGCCAAGGGGACGATGATGGCGAATATCAGCGGTGAGAAGTCGTTGATCGCCTTCAAGAAGTTTGCCAAGTTGGCGCCGGCATAGACGCCGATCGGTCCGATTATGAACGCCATGAGCGGGATCATGATCAGCATGCTCAGGAACGGCACGAAAATGAGCTGGACGTTCTCCGGGATGATCCGCTTGAGCAACTTGTACAGTGGTCCCAGAACCGCCGCCATGATCAGCGGGGGAAACACTTGCGAGCTGTAGTTGAAAACTGTTAGAGGCAAACCGAAGACGTGCACGATGTCGACTTGCGAGCCAGCCACCATCATCGGCTGCGAGACGTCCTTGAAGGCCGCGAAGCCGGGCAGCATCACCACGGCCATGATGGCGAAGCCGATCCACGGATCTGCGTTGAGTTTCTTCGACGCGTTGTAGGCGACCATCAGCGGCAGGAACACGAAAACCGACTGCCAGCACAGGTTGATGAATTGCCACGTCGGCGACAGTTCGCTCGCGGTCCGCGGGTCGGCCCAGTTGGGGATGACCCCCAATGTGCTCATGAGCGCCATGAACGTGATGAACAGCGACGCTCCGAGCAGCGCTCCCAGGATCGGCCGGAACGAGTCCGACAGGAATTCGAACAGCGTGTCCAACCAGGCGAATTTTCCGCGAGGTCCGCGGGCGCGAGCGGCGGCCTTGATCGCGGCTGCGTCGTCGCTCGAGCCTGTGCCGCCTTTCATTCCCGGCAGCGCCATGATGTCGTTGTATACCGTCTGGACGCCGCCCCCGACGACGACCTGGTAGCGATCACCGGCCTGCGGTACCGCCCCCATCACGCCCGGAACGGCCTCGACGACCGACTGCTCGACGTTGGATGCGTCCCGCAGCTGAAACCGCAGCCGCGTGGCACAATGGGTGAGGCTTTCGATGTTGGCCGGTCCGCCGACACTCTTGACGATCTCCGCAGCGGTATTGGAAGACATTCCATCTCCTTTGATCTGTCAACGGATCAATCCATGACAGGCGTTTGGTGATGCTATCTCCCCGAGAAGCCCTGTGGGGCCAGTTACCTCAGCCGCACGGGCAGGCAGCGGGCATCCGCTGGGCGCCGTTCCGATCAGTCCAGACTGCTGTCGCGTCCACCGATATAGCCGACGAGATTGGCGTCGTCGGATCGGAGAACGTCAAGCTGTTCGCCGCCGTCGCAACGGAAGAGGCCGATGTCCACCGAGTTGCCTGAGCGACTGAGTACCCGCCATAGGCCGCCGGCGTTTTCCCAACGGCGCAGCACCTCGACGGGATCGTCCACACATGACATTCTGCACGGCCGGGCGCGCCCGGCCCAGACACCTTCATGGGCCGCTTGTGCGCTGGTAGTCGATGATGCTGGACTGGGACGGTGAACACCGCACGCGTTTACGATCCTGTTGGACCCGGTGACGGCACCCGCATCCTGATCGACCGTTTGTGGCCCCGCGGAATCCACAAAGACGATGTGCGGGTTGGCCGTTGGCTCAAGGATGTATCCCCGTCGAACGAGCTGCGCCGGTGGTACGGCCACGACTCGTCCCGCTTCGAGGAGTTCGCCCGGCGCTACACGGCAGAGCTTGAACGTCCCGATGCGGCAGCGGCACTCGACGAACTACGGGGTTTGATATCGGCCGGGCCCGTCACCTTGGTAACCGCCACGAAGGAGCTGGACCTCAGCCACCTAGCCGTGCTGGTGCCGTTCTTGGAGGAGGATCGATGACATCGAATTCGGCCGTAGCCGTCGCCGCGGTCTTCACCTGGTTGGGCATGGTGCTGGCAATCTCGTTTCTCGAAGCGCCGCTTAAGTTCCGGGCTCCGGGTGTCACGCTTCAGGTGGGGCTCGGCATCGGCAGGTTGGTGTTCCGGGCGCTGAATTTCTGCGAAGGCGTACTGGCGGCGGTCATCGTCGTGGCGCTCATCCTTGCGAATCCGCCTACGCCGGTGCTGGTCGCCGTTGCCGTGCCTGTCGTGGCGCTGGGCCTGCAGGTGCTTGCGGTGCGCCCCGCGCTCGCTCGCAGGGCTGATGCCGTCCTAGCCGGAGCCGGAGGACCGCGGTCGCGCGGTCACACCGCCTACGTAGCGTTGGAGGCGGTCAAAGTCATCGCATTGTTGGTGTCGGGCGTCCTGCTGCTCGTTTAGGGAGTAGGAAGTGACTGTCAACGCTCAATAGCGGAACCTGGCCAACCCGGTGCCGCCGCGTCGATAACCCTGGTCGATCGCCAAGGCCGCGGGCACCATCTCGCTGGTCACCAAGCCATGCTCACCGGTGAGTTCGTCGACGATGTCGAAACTTCGCGCGATCGCGTTCGGAGTGTCGACGGTGATTGTGCCCACCGGAACGGTCCGGCCCGTCTGCAACATCCGGTCGCCGTGCGGCGGACGTGCGCCGGAATAGCCCCACAGTCCACGCAGCACGGTCGCACCGCTGGCGTGGCCTGATTCGCGCAGGTGGCGCACCAGAGCCCGGTGAATGGGAGCGCCGTGGTGGCGACTGTCCTCGGAGGTGTACACCGTGAGATTCTGGAACAGCTCACGGCCGCTGCTGTCGACGGCGGGAAATGCGTGCGGGCGGGCAAGCAACTGACCCCCGCGTTTGCACACCTGGATCCGCTCGATGGTGATGAACTTGTCCGGCACGAGGCGGGTTAAGACGGACACGGCCGATTCCGCGCCGGCGCCGGTACCCACTCCGATCACCATCACCGGGATATCCATGTTGCGGCTGAAGAACCGGGCGCGGCGGCGGTGGCCGTGCACGGTCCCGTCGACACCCAGGTAGACGATCGCGCCCGTGAATCCCAACTGATGGAAGACGTCGCACGCGACCCGGTGGGCCGGGGTGCCCTCGATTCGCTGATGACGTGGCAGGTACAGCGTTACCTTCACGGTGTGGTCTTTGTCGATTGCGGGGAACTCGCCGTCGACCAGGCGTGCGCGTTCCAGCGTGAGAAGCCCCCGGTTCATCAGTGCTGCAACGTCGTCGACCAGCGTGCCGATTGCCTCCTGGCGGTCGACTGCGGTGATGGTGATGGGCGGATCCTCCGAGAGGCTCAGCGACTCGTCGGACCGCACGATGTTGCGGGGTCCGAAGCTGGCAATCCCGCGCATCGCCACGCTGGTCGCGATGCGACGGCTGCCGTACAGGTCGAGCATCGCGTCGGCGAGGAAACGATCGCCGGAGCGTTCTCGTTCGGCGAAGTAGGCGGTGAGTTTCAGGACTTCGGTCATACGGCCGTCGCAATCCACAGACCGAGCCAGGCCGCCGTCAGTCCGAGCGCCACGCTGACTGCGATGTTGGCGGCTGCCGGCCCGAACTGTCCTTCCTCGGCGAGCCGATGAGTTTCGAACATCCACGTCGAGAATGTCGTGTACGCGCCGATGAACGCGGTATCGGCCAGCAGGGCAACGTGTGGGTCCAGCGTCAGACCGCCCATGAAACCCAGTAGCACCGCGCCGGAGAGGTTGACCGCCAGAGTGCCGAACGGAAACGGGCGCGCCGTGCGGCGGGCCACTGCACGGTCGATGACGAAGCGGCTAACCGCGCCAAGGCCCCCCATAACCATCACCGCCAGCCATACCGCGATGCTCATGCGCGGCGCGTTCCCTCGCTCATTGCCGTCGGGCCCTCATCCGCGTACGCGGGCTCGCCGCACCAGCCCGGTCGCCAGATGCACCGCTGCCAATCCGGCCACCAGGCTGGCCGCGGTATAGCCGATGGCCAATCCGTAGTGGTGATGCTGCAGCATGCGCACGGTCTCGACCTGCATCGTGGAGAACGTCGTAAGCCCACCGCAAAACCCGGTGCCCAGTAGGGGGCGACGATAACTCGACAGCGGCAATCGTTCCAGCAGTCGGGTGCTGAAATACCCGAGCAGGAATGCCCCGACGATATTGACGACGAACGTCGGCCACGGCCAACGTGCGGGATCCGCAGCGGCCAGGGTTGCCAAACCCGCTCGAGCCAAGGTGCCGATGGCGCCGCCCCCGAAAACGGCCGCGAGTTCCCGGCCGTCGTGACCCAACACCGCGCCAGTATGACCCAATTGTTGATGAACAACCTTTTCATCACCCGACACGGACGGCCTCGCGTCGGCAGAATTGCGTTATGGCTGCCAATCCGCGTGCCGGACAGCCGGCGCAACCCGAAGACCTGATCGACCTCTCCCACCTCGTCACCGCCTATTACACGCTGCAACCCGACCCCGACGACATCGGGCAGCAGGTGACGTTCGGTACGTCGGGCCATCGCGGTTCGAGCCTGGACTGTGCGTTCAACGAGGCCCACATCCTGGCAACCACCCAGGCGATCATCGAATACCGGGCCGTGCAGGGGACTACCGGCCCGCTCTTCATCGGCCGTGACACCCACGGTCTGTCCGAACCCGCCTGGGTGTCGGCGCTGGAGGTCCTCGCGGCCAACGACGTTGTGGCCATGATCGACTCGGCCGATCGCTATACGCCCACTCCGGCGGTAAGCCATGCGATCCTGGCGTTCAACCGCGGCCGGGACACCGACCTTGCGGACGGTATCGTCGTCACGCCGTCGCACAACCCGCCGCGCGACGGCGGGTTCAAGTACAACCCCCCCAATGGCGGACCCGCCGACACCGATGCCACCAGCGCTATCGCCAAGCGCGCCAACGACATTCTGCGTGGCGGCCTGGCCGATGTGAAGCGCGTGCCGCTGACGCGGGCTCTGGGAACGGCGCAGCGCCATGACTACATGGATGCGTACGTGGCAGATTTGCCCAACGTCGTCGACATACACGCGATCCGCTCCGAGGGAGTGCGGATCGGGGCCGACCCGCTCGGTGGCGCCAGCGTGGACTACTGGGGTGCGATCGCCGATCGGCACAACCTGCAGCTGACGGTGGTCAATCCGCTGGTCGACGCGACGTGGCGGTTCATGACCCTCGATACCGACGGCAAGATCCGCATGGATTGCAGCTCGCCCAACGCGATGGCGTCGTTGATCGAGAAAATAGCCGACTATCAGATCGCCACCGGAAACGACGCGGACGCCGACAGGCACGGCATCGTTACACCCGACAACGGTCTGATGAACCCGAACCACTACCTCGCTGTTGCGATCGACTACCTCTACACACACCGGCCCGACTGGCCGGCCGGGGTAGCGGTGGGAAAGACAGTGGTGTCCAGCTCCATCATCGACCGGGTGGTGGCCGGTATCGGGCGAAGGCTCGTCGAGGTGCCCGTCGGATTCAAGTGGTTCGTCGACGGACTGATCAGCGGCACAATCGGTTTCGGTGGTGAGGAGTCGGCAGGGGCGTCGTTCCTACGCAAGGACGGATCGGTGTGGACCACCGACAAGGACGGCATCATCCTGGCCTTGCTGGCCTCCGAGATCCGGGCTGTGACCGGCAAGTCGCCGTCGCAGCGCTACGCCGAACTGGCGGCCCAGTACGGCGCGCCGACATATGCGCGTGTCGACGCCCCGGCCGACCGTGAACAAAAAGCCAGGTTGAGCAAACTCGCGCCAGAGCAAGTCACGGAGACCGAGTTGGCGGGCGAACCGATCACCGCCAAGCTGACGGCGGCACCGGGCAACGGTGCGCCGATAGGCGGCCTGAAGGTGACGACCGAAAACGCGTGGTTCGCGGCACGGCCATCGGGGACCGAGGACGTCTACAAGATTTATGCCGAGTCGTTCAAAGGGCCCGAGCATCTTGCGGAGGTGCAGCAGGCGGCTCGGGAAGTGGTGAATACAGTCATCGCGTGAC
>CAZEHT010000146.1:0-7207 GCA_964511995.1 uncultured Mycobacterium sp. | reverse complement strand
CAAAAAAACAACAAACAAAAACCACCAAACACACTATTGAGTTCTCAAACAACAGGCTTGATTTTACTTCGCCCGCTTCGGGGCAACCCTGCCAGCTTAGACCAGACCACACCGGGGAGTCAAGCCCCAGTCTTCCGGTCACGCCGACTGCCACCAGGCGGACTGCTACGAGCTTACCCTCTCGATCTCCGCGCCCAAAGCCAACAGGTTCTCGACGAACAGCGGGTACCCGCGATCGATGTGAAACACGTCGTGAACCTCGGTGTCTCCGTCGGCCACCAGACCGGCAAGCACCAAACCCGCACCGGCACGGATATCCGACGACCACACAGGCGCACTGGACAGCTGCGGAATACCGCGGACCACGGCGTGGTGGCCGTCCGTGCGCGCATCCGCACCCAAGCGGATCATCTCCTCGACGAACCTGAAGCGCGCCTCGAAGACGTTCTCCGTGATCATCGACGTGCCGTCGGAGATGGCCGCCAGGCCGATGGCCATCGGCTGCAGGTCAGTCGGGAATCCGGGGAAGGGCAACGTCGCAACGTTGACCGCCTTGGGTCGTTCGTACTGGACCACGCGAAAGCCGTTGTCGCTCTGGGTGACGGTAGCGCCCACATCGTGCAGTTTGTGAAGTACCAGCTGCAGGTGCGCCGGGTCGATTCCGGTCACCGAAATGTCACCGCGCGTCATCGCCGCCGCGATCCCCCATGTCGCGGCCACGATGCGGTCACCGATGACACGGTGTTCGGTCGGGTAGAGCCGGGGTACGCCCGTAATGGCCAGAGTCGGCGAGCCGCTGCCCACGATCTCGGCGCCCATCTCGGTGAGCATCGTGCAGAGATCGACGACGTCGGGCTCGCGGGCCGCGTTGTGAATCGTCGTGACCCCGTCCGCCAGGACGGCAGCCATCAGGATGTTCTCGGTTGCCCCCACCGAAGGAAACTCGAGCTGAATCTCCGCGCCGTGCAACGATTCCGCTTCGGCCACCACGCAACCGTGCTCGATGTTGCAGTCAGCGCCCAGCTGCCGCAGACCTGACTGGTGCATGTCCAACGGGCGCGAACCGATGGCGTCACCGCCGGGGAGCGCCACCCTGGCACGCTTGCAACGACCCACCAGCGGCCCCAGCACACAGACCGAGGCGCGGAACTGCCGCACGGCCGCGAAGTCTGCGTCGTACTTCGGCTCATCGGGCGAGGTGATCCGAACGACATCGGCCGAGAGTTCGACGGTGGCGCCCAGCCCGCGCAACACTTCGGCCATCAGCGGGACATCGAGGATGTCGGGGCAGTTCCTGATCGTCGTGGTCCCCTCGGCGAGGAGACTGGCTGCCATCAGCTTCAGGACACTGTTCTTTGCCCCGCCCACAGCGACTTCGCCCGACAGCCGGCTGCCACCGGTGACCACGAATCGCTCACCCACGCGGGTAAGTGTAGTTAGGGGCATCGGGCAGCGTCAGTTTCCCAGTTCTTTGCGGCCCGTCGCCCCCGGTACTGTTGCCCCCATGGCAGTGCACCTGACCCGCATCTACACCCGAACCGGTGATGACGGCACGACCGGGCTGAGCGACTTCTCCCGGGTCTCCAAGAACGATGCGCGTCTGGCCGCCTACGCCGACTGCGACGAAGCCAACGCCGCCATCGGCGTCGCGCTGGCGCTCGGCGCGCCAGGTGAGCGGGTCACGGCTGTGCTGCGTCAGATCCAGAACGATTTGTTCGACGCCGGCGCTGATCTGTCGACCCCCGTTGTCGAGAATCCCGCATATCCCCCCCTTCGCATCACGCAGGTGTACGTCGATCGTCTGGAGCAGTGGTGCGACGAATTCAATGAACCGCTGCCAGCACTGAATTCGTTCATTCTGCCGGGCGGGACGGCGCTGGCGGCACTGTTGCACGTCGCGAGAACCGTAGCTCGCCGCGCGGAACGGTCGGCGTGGGCCGCGGTGGAAGCCCACGCCGAAAGCGTCAGCGCATTGCCGGCGAAATACCTCAACCGACTCTCCGATCTGCTGTTCATCCTTTCGCGCGCAGCCAACCCCGGAGGTGACGTGCTGTGGCAACCAGGCGGATCTGATTCCCTCCGCGCTGAAAGCTGAACTGCACCAACGAGTTACACGCTGGGACGCTGAGCCCGCGGCGACGGGCGCGATTCCAACCAGGACAGAAACGCCGTCAGGGCGCCCCGATCGAGCGCGAGTTCGTATGTCCGACGCCGGTCGTTGCGATCGGATTGGATGTCGCGCAATTCGAGGATGACGATCTCATCGGTCATGATGTCGAACTCATCACCACGCGGGGCGCGGCGAGAAGTGATTTCCAGATCCCGCCTCGACAGGCGGCGATCCGGCCACCCACGCAGGCTTGACAATCGATAGTACGAGGCCTCCCCGCCATGGTAGCGGACCACACCGTGGCGCCAGCCGTGGCCGCCGACAGCGGGAATATCCCGCATGATCGCTGCGGTGCCACCGTGGCGAAGCTTCCAGAGCCGGTAGCTAAGCATCAGCACCAGCGGAAGCAACACGCCCACCAGCACGGTCATGACGATCATGGGCGTGCTCACCGGCTTACCCCCGCGGCCTTAGCCGAGTTCGCCCAGGGTGCGCAGCTCCGCCCGGCCGCGGGCCGCGACTGCGGGGTCGTCGGATTCGGCAGCGATTTTGGCCGCGGCGACATGGATCTCCGATGCCAGCTCGGCAAACTCGGTGAGCACGATGACGCCCTCCTCGGTCACCGACATGAAGCCGCCTTTGACCGCGACGCGCAGGTCTTCCTCCCCCTCTCGCTCGACGCGCACCGTCGCGTCTTCGACAAGCTCCGCCACCAGCGGGATATGTCGCGGGAGAATGCCGATGTCGCCCGCGGTGGTGCGGGTGAAAAGGAATGTCGCTCTTCCCGACCAGATCCTGCGCTCGACGGCGACGATGTGGACCTCCATATCAGACACCGCGCACCACCTCCTCTCAGCCTTTGGGTTCCGTTGACTTCGCGGTCATCACACCTTCACGCCCAGGCCTTCGGCCTTCTTGGCGAGGTCGTCGAGTCCACCGATAAGGAAGAAAGCCTGCTCGGGCAGGTGGTCGAAGTCGCCCTTGCTGAGCTTGTCGAATGCCTCGATGGTCTCCTTCAGCGGCACCGTCGAGCCGGGCTGTCCGGTGAACTGTTCGGCGGCCATCATGTTCTGGCTCAGGAAGCGCTCGATTCTGCGCGCCCGGTTGACCAGCTGCTTGTCTTCCTCGGACAGCTCGTCGATACCAAGGATCGCGATGATGTCCTGAAGATCCTTGTACCGCTGCAGGATTCGAATGACCTCCTGAGCCACCCCATAATGCTCGTCACCGACGATCCCCGGGGCGAGAATGGTGGAGCTGGAAGCCAGCGGATCCACCGCGGGGAAGATGCCCTTGGAGAAGACCGACCGTGAAAGCTCGGTGGTGGCATCCAGGTGCGCGAACGTGGTTGCGGGCGCGGGATCTGTGTAATCGTCGGCGGGGACGTACACGGCTTGCATCGAGGTGATGGACCGGCCGCGCGTCGACGTGATGCGTTCCTGCAACTCACCCATCTCGTCGGCCAGCGTCGGCTGATAACCCACCGCCGAAGGCATGCGGCCCAGCAGCGTCGACACCTCCGACCCTGCCTGCGTGAAGCGGAAGATGTTGTCGATGAACAACAGAACGTCCTGGCCCTGCTCGTCACGGAAGTACTCGGCCATGGTGAGGCCGGACAGCGCGACACGCATACGGGTGCCCGGCGGCTCGTCCATCTGACCGAAGACCAAGGCGGTGTCCTTGAGCACATTGGCTTCGCGAAGCTCGACCCAGAGGTCGTTGCCCTCGCGGGTCCGTTCGCCCACACCGGCGAACACCGACGTACCACCGAAGTTTCGGGCGATCCGGTTGATCATCTCCTGAATGAGCACCGTCTTGCCGACACCCGCGCCGCCGAAGAGGGCGATCTTTCCGCCGCGCACATACGGGGTCAACAGGTCGACGACCTTCAGGCCCGTCTCCAGCATCTCGGTGCGGGGCTCGAGCTCGTCGAACGGGGGCGGTTTGCGGTGGATCTCCCAGTGTTCGAAATCCTCTCCATAGCCGGGCTCGTCGAGGCAATGTCCGAGTGCGTTGAACACATGTCCCTTGACGCCGTCTCCGACGGGCACCGAAATAGCGCTCCCGGTGTCCTTGACCGCCACACCGCGCACCAAGCCGTCAGTGGGCTGCATCGAGATGCATCGCACTATGTTGTCGCCGAGGTGCTGGGACACCTCGAAGGTCAGTGTTTTCTTCAGCTCCTCGAAGGGGATGTCGGCGTGCAACGCGTTGTAGAGCTGGGGCACCGCTCCCTTAGGGAACTCGACATCGACGACGGGGCCGGTGACGCGCACCACGCGCCCATCGGTGTCCTGTTTGGCAGTCATTTCACATCACTTCCTGGTCACGTTCTTCGCGTTCTATCGGCTCTCGACGAGCGCGTTGGCACCGCCGACGATCTCGCTGATTTCCTGGGTGATCTGACCCTGGCGCTCACGGTTGGCTTCCAGCTTCAAGGCCTTGATGAGGTCGTCGGCATTGTCGGTTGCCGCCTTCATCGCGCGCCGACGCGATGCCGACTCCGAGGCAGCGGCCTCCATCAACGCGGCAAACACGCGGGTAGCCACATAGCGCGGCAAAAGTGCTCCGAACAGGGTGGTCGCATCGGGCTCGAACGAGAACAGAGTGTGCGGCCCCGCTTCTTTCGCCTCCGTGTCGTCGCCGACATACACAACCTCCATCGGCGCGATCCGGTACGCGATGGCGGTCTGCGTCAGCATGGATTTGAACTCCGTGAACACGATGTGGAGTTCGTCCACGCCGGCGACCTCGTCTGGTCCCGGGTCGGTCGGGGAATCGTTTTGCCCCGCCAGAAACGCCGCCACCAACGTGTCCGCGATCTCCTTGGCGTCGACGAACTTCGGCCGCTCGGAGAACCCGGTCCACGAACCCGCGATCTCACGTTGCCGAAATCTGTAGTAGCCCAGCGCTTTCCGACCAACGACGTAGAGCACTGGCTCCTTGCCCTGTTCGCGCAGCAGCCCGAACAACTCTTCGGTACGGCGAAGGATATTCGCGTTGTACCCACCACAGAGCCCGCGGTCGGACGACACCACCAGGACGGCGGCCCGCCTACCGTGCGGGCGCTCGACCAACAGAGGGTGGTCCAGCGCGCTGTGGCTGGCGAGGTTGGTCACCATCAGGGTGATCTCGCCGGCATAGGGCCGAGCCTCCTGGACTCTGGCCTGCGCTTTGACGATGCGCGACGTGGCGATCAGCTCCTGGGCCTTGGTGATCTTCTTGATCGCCGAAGCCGAGCGAATGCGTCCGCGCAATTCGCGCAGTGTGGCTGCCATCGGGTTTCCAGACCTCCGGTTCTACTTTCGCGGCGCCGACTTGCGGACCTTGACCGACGCCTTGCGAAGGTCGCGGTCCTCCATCGGTGCGACCTCTTCGTCAACGGGGATGACCGGATGGCCCTCGGTGGTCGCGAAACCCTTCTTGAATTGGTCGATGGCTGCGACAAGCGCGGCTTCGGTCTCGTCGGACAGCTTCTTGGTAGTCCGGATATCGGTGAGGATCTCCGGGTGTGACGCCTTCACATGGGTGATGAATTCCCGCTCGAAGCGGCTGACATCCTCCACTGGAACGACATCCAGGTGTCCTTTTGTGCCGAGGAAGATGGCAACCACCTGATCTTCCACAGACATCGGGCTGTACTGACGCTGCTTGAGCAGCTCGACCAGCCGGGCACCACGCTCCAGCTGAGCCTTCGACGTGGGGTCGAGGTCGGAGGCGAACGCCGCGAAAGCTTCCAGCTCGCGGTACTGCGACAGGTCCAGGCGCAGACTTCCCGCCACCTCCTTCATCGCCTTGATCTGTGCGGCACCACCGACGCGAGACACTGAGACGCCGACGTTGATCGCCGGCCGCACACCTTGGTTGAACAGGTCGGACTCAAGGAAGCATTGCCCGTCGGTGATGGAGATGACGTTGGTGGGAATGTAGGCGGAAATGTCATTGGCCTTGGTCTCGATGATCGGCAGGCCGGTCATCGAACCACCTCCGAGGTCCTCGGACAGCTTTGCGCAACGTTCCAGCAGGCGTGAGTGCAAGTAGAAGACGTCGCCCGGGTACGCCTCGCGGCCCGGTGGGCGGCGCAGCAGAAGCGAAATCGCACGGTAGGCCTCGGCTTGCTTGGTGAGGTCGTCGAACACGATCAGGACATGCTTGCCCTGATACATCCAGTGCTGCCCGATAGCCGACCCGGTGTAGGGCGCCAGCCATTTGAATCCAGCGGAATCGGATGCGGGCGCTGCGACGATGGTCGTGTATTCCATCGCGCCTCCCTCTTCGAGGGTGCGCTTGACGCTGGCGATCGTGGTGCCCTTCTGGCCGATCGCGACATAAACACAGCGCACCTGCTGGTGTGGGTCACCCGATTCCCAGTTCTCACGCTGGTTGAGGATGGTGTCCACGCAAACGGCGGTCTTGCCGGTCTTGCGGTCGCCGATGATCAGCTGTCGCTGTCCGCGGCCGATCGGCGTCTGCGAGTCGATGGCCTTGATCCCGGTCTGCAACGGCTCATTGACACCGCGGCGCTGGACCACTGAGGGCGCCTGCAGCTCCAGCGCACGCCGCACGGTCGCGTTGATGTCACCCAGCCCGTCGATCGGATTGCCGAGCGGATCGACCACCCGCCCGAGAAACTCATCACCAACCGGTACGGAAAGTACTTCGCCGGTCCGCCTGACCTGCTGACCCTCTTCGATGTTTTGGTAGTCACCCAGGATGACAGCCCCGACCTCGTGCTCGTCGAGATTCAGCGCGACACCCAGAACGCCACCGGAGAACTCGAGCAGTTCCTGCGTCATCGCCGAAGGCAGGCCCTCGACGTGGGCGATGCCGTCGCCGGTGTCCACGACGACGCCGATCTCCTCACGTTCGGTCCCCGTGGTGAACGTGGACAGGTACCGGTTGATGGCGCCTTCGATATCAGCAGCCGAGATTGTCAACTCTGCCATGGATTTTCGTCTTTCTGCCTCTGTGATTTCGTTAGTGCGCGCGATGGTTGGTGTCAGTCCGGAAGGCCGGTCCGGGCTGCGGCGAGCCGCGACGAGAGGGTCCCGTCGATAACCTCGTCACCGATGCTGATCACCAGCCCGCCCAACAGCT
>CAZEHT010000145.1:4276-7264 GCA_964511995.1 uncultured Mycobacterium sp. | reverse complement strand
TGCGATCGCGCTGACCGATCACGACGGTCTCTACGGCGTGGTGCGTTTTGCCGAGGCCGCCCGGGAACTCGGCGTGCGGACGGTCTTCGGAGCCGAGCTCTCGTTGGGAAGCGAGCCGGGCCGCGCTCGTACCGACGTGCCCGACCCGCCCGGGCCGCACCTGCTGGTGCTGGCCCGCGGGCCGGAGGGATACCGCCGGTTGTCGCGTCAGCTGGCCGCCGCGCATCTGGCCGGCAGCACCAAGGGAGAACTCCGTTACGATTTCGACGCGCTCGCCGAAGCCGCGGGCGGGCACTGGCACATCCTCACCGGATGCCGCAAAGGCCATGTCCGGCAAGCACTTTCCGCCGGCGGTCCGGCAGCCGCGACCATCGCCCTGTCGGATCTGGTCGACCGGTTCGGCGCCGGACGGGTCAGTGTCGAACTCACCCACCATGGTGACCCCCTCGACGACGAGCGAAACGAGGCGTTGGCCGCGCTGGCGCCGCGCTACGGGGTGGGAGTCGTGGCCACCACCGCGGCGCATTTCGCCGGTCCGTCGCGGGGCAGGCTGGCAATGGCCATGGGAGCCATCCGTGCCAGGCAGTCGCTCGACGAGGCGGCCGGCCGGCTGGCCCCGCTGGGCGGCGCGCATCTGCGCTCCGGAGACGAGATGGCCCGCATGTTCGCGCACTCACCCGGAGTGGTAACGGCTGCGGCGGAATTGGCGCAGCAGTGCGAGTTCGAGTTGGCGCTCATCGCGCCTCGGTTGCCTCCGTTCGACGTCCCCGACGGCCATACCGAGGACAGCTGGCTTCGGGAGTTGGTGATGGTCGGTGCCGCCGACCGCTACGGCCCGCGCGGGGTTTCCCCGCGGGCCTACGCTCAGATCGAGCGCGAGCTGGACATCATCGCGTCGCTGAAGTTCCCGGGTTATTTCCTGGTGGTGCATGACATCACCCGGTTCTGCCGACAGAACGGAATCCTGTGCCAGGGCAGGGGGTCGGCCGCCAATTCGGCGGTGTGCTACGCGCTGGGCATCACTGCCGTGGATCCGATTGCCAACGAGCTGCTGTTCGAACGCTTCTTGTCGCCGGCCCGCGACGGGCCGCCCGACATCGACATCGACATCGAATCGGACCTGCGCGAGCACGTCATCCAGTACGTCTACGAGCATTACGGGCGTGACCGCGCGGCGCAGGTGGCCAATGTCATCACCTACCGCGGTCGCAGCGCCGTGCGGGACATGGCACGGGCTCTCGGCTTTTCGCAGGGTCAGCAGGATGCCTGGAGCAGGCAGATCAGCCGGTGGAACGGGCTTGCCGACTCGCCGGATGTCGAGGATATTCCCGGGCAGGTGATCGATCTGGCGCTGCAGGTCCGTAACCTGCCCCGGCACATGGGGATCCATTCCGGGGGCATGGTGATCTGCGATCGTCCCATCGCCGACGTGTGCCCGGTGGAGTGGGCACGCATGGAGAATCGCAGCGTCCTGCAATGGGACAAGGATGACTGTGCGGCAATCGGTTTGGTCAAGTTCGACCTGCTCGGCCTGGGCATGCTGTCGGCGCTGCACTACGCGAAAGACCTGCTGGCCGCGCACAAGGGGATCGAACTGGACTTCGCCCGGCTCGACCTGTCCGAGCCCGCGGTATACGAGATGCTGCAGCGCGCGGACTCCGTCGGGGTGTTCCAGGTCGAGTCACGCGCGCAGATGGCAACGCTGCCGAGGCTGAAACCGCGGATGTTCTACGACCTCGTCGTCGAGGTGGCCCTGATCCGGCCGGGTCCCATCCAGGGCGGATCGGTGCATCCCTACATACGGCGGCGCAACGGTCTGGACCCGGTTGTCTACGACCACCCCTCGATGGAGCCTGCGCTGCGAAAAACATTGGGTGTGCCGCTGTTTCAGGAGCAGTTGATGCAGCTGGCGGTCGACTGCGCCGGGTTTACCGCCGCCGAGGCGGATCAACTGCGCCGGGCCATGGGCTCCAAGCGGTCGACGCAGAAGATGCGCCGGCTGCGCGGACGGTTCTACGCCGGTTTGCGCCAACAGCACGGAATCACCGGTGAACTTGCCGACCGGATCTACGAGAAGCTGGAAGCCTTCGCCAATTTCGGTTTTCCCGAGAGTCACGCGCTGAGCTTCGCGTCGCTGGTGTTCTATTCTTCCTGGCTCAAGCTGCACCACCCGGCGGCGTTCTGTGCCGCACTGCTGCGGGCACAGCCGATGGGGTTCTACTCGCCGCAGTCGCTGGTCGCCGACGCACGCCGGCACGGTGTGGTGGTGCACGGTCCCGACGTCAACGCCAGCCTGGCGCACGCCGGCCTCGAAAGCTCGGGCGACGAGGTGCGGCTGGGGTTGGGCGCGGTCCGCCATATCGGCGACGAGTTGGCGCAGCGCCTGGTCGAGGAGCGAGAGGCCAACGGACCGTTCGTTTCCCTGCTGGATCTGACCGGCCGGGTGCAGCTGTCGGTGCCGCAGACGGAGGCGCTGGCCACCGCGGGGGCGCTGGGCTGTTTCGGGATCAGCCGCCGCGAGGCGCTGTGGGCGGCGGGTGCGGCGGCGGGGGAGCGGGCCGGCCGGCTGCCGGGGGTGGGGACGTCGTCAACGGTTCCGATGTTGCCGGGAATGAGCGGGCCGGAGTTGGCGGCAGCCGACGTGTGGGCCACGGGGATCTCGCCGGACACCTATCCGACGCAGTTCCTGAGGTCGCACCTCGACGCCCTCGGGGTGAGACCCGCGGCGGACCTGCTGTCGGTGCCGGACGGCACCCGGATCCTGGTGGCCGGCGCGGTGACCCACCGGCAGCGGCCGGCCACCGCGCAGGGGGTGACCTTCATGAACCTCGAGGATGAGACGGGCATGGTCAATGTGCTCTGTTCCCCCGGGGTATGGACGCGCTATCGCAAACTGGCGCATACGGCGGGGGCGCTGGTCATTCGGGGGATCGTGCAGAACGCCAGCGGCGCGGTCACCGTGGTGGCCGACCGGATGGATCGCATCGA
>CAZEHT010000145.1:0-4176 GCA_964511995.1 uncultured Mycobacterium sp. | reverse complement strand
CGGTGTTGATGGAGTGCCTCGACCTCGCGCTCCAAGCGCCGACCGGCTCCAATGCTCAAGGATGGCAATGGGTTTTCGTCGAGGACGCCGACAAGAAGACGGCGATCGCCGAGATCTACCGTTTCAATGCTCGCGGATACTTTGCCGAGCCCAAGCCGCGTTATGACGACGTGCGCGGTGAACGGATGGACCGCATCGCCGACTCCGCGGACTACCTCGCCCAACGTCTGGAGCAGACTCCGGTCCTGCTCATCCCGTGCATCGCGGGCAGGCCGGAATCGACGCCGCACCCCAGTGCCGCGTTCTGGGCGTCACTGCACCCCGCGGTATGGAGCTTTTGCCTGGCGCTGCGGTCCCGTGCCCTCGGATCCTGCTGGACCACGTTGCACCTGCTCGGCACCGGCGAGAAGCAGGTGGCCGACATCATCGGCATCCCGTTCGACAAGTACGCGCAAGCCGGTCTGCTTCCCATCGCCTACACCAAGGGCACGGACTTCAGGGCAGCCAAACGCCTTCCGGCAGCGGAAGTGACGCACTGGAACTGTTGGTAGGCAATCATTCCAAGTGGGCAGACAACAGCCAGGCCGCGATCGACTTCCGCCCGTTGGCCTCGTCGCGGACGTCGGCGTCGCCGAACGGAGTGACGTTCTCCTGGGAGATCTCGGGCAAATTGGCGTGGATGCGTGCGGGCCTGATCTCGTCGATCGTCCAATAGCGGCCCACGATCTCGCGTAACTCTTTCTCGCTTACTCCGTTGACCGGACTGTCCTCGGGCATCCCGGCCCGGTCGAACACCAGGATGAAGTAGGACGCTCCGGGTGCGGCAGCGCGCACGATGCAACGCTGGTAAGCCTCGCGCAATTCGACCGGCAGCGAGTGGAACAGGGTGCTGTCCACGATGGTGCCAAAGCGGCCGTCGTAGCCGGCGAAGTCGCTGATGTCGGCGACGTCGAAGCTGGCACGGTGCAGGCCTCGGCGGGAGGCCTCGGCACGAGCGAGTTCGATCGCCGTCGGCGACTGGTCGAGGCCCACCGTGGTGAACCCGCGCTCGGCCAGCGCCAGCGACGTCGCCGCCTCCCCGCACCCGGCATCGAGAACGTCGCCATGGAACTTTCCCTCGTCGATCAACGCGCTTATCTCGGGCTGCGGCTCGCCGATGCTCCACGGCGGGCGGTTGCCCCGCCCTATCTCGTCGCTTTCGCCCCGGTAGGCGGAATCGAACATCTGTTGTGGGGACAGATCGGAAGAAGTCATGCAGTCCTGTCTACCAAAGCGTTCCGTATTGTGTCAATAAAACTGACATGCATAGTAATAGGGCAATGAGCGTTCATGAACAACCGCTGGGCTACCTGCTGCACCGCGTGTCCGCGGCATTGCGCAGTGAGGTGACGACCACTGTCCTTGAGCCTTTGGAGTTGACGTTTCCCGAGTACATCTGCTTGAGGATGCTCTCCCACGGCTCCGGTAAGTCCAACGCCCAGCTGGCGCGCGAGGCCAATGTGTCCCGGCAGGCCATGAACATCGTGTTGCGCGCATTGCAGGACCGGGAGTTGGTGAGCCGTCCCTATACCGCCGCGGCCGGCCGCTCCCGGCCCACCGCGCTGACGGATGCGGGCACACGGCTGTTGGGGCGCACCGATTCCGGAGTCCGCGCGGCGGAGGAGCGGGTGCTGTCGTCGCTGGGCGAGAAAGACCGCACCGACTTCCGGCGCATTCTTGCCGCGCTCGTCTGACGGGATGCGGCCCGGTTACGTCGAGCCGGCGAAGCCGTGCTGCCGCCAGGCCTCGTACACCGCGACAGCCGCGGCGTTGGACAAATTCAGCGAGCGCCGTCCGGCCAGCATCGGGATCCGCACCCGCTGGGTGATATGGGAATCGGCCAGCGTGTGCGCATCCAGGCCGGTCGGTTCGGGGCCGAACATCAGCACGTCACCTGGCCGGTAGGCGACGTCGGCGAAAGACACATCCGAATGCGCGGTGAAGGCGAATACGCGTTCGGGCCGCAGCACCTCCCATGCCGTGGCCAGATCGGCATGCACCGTCACCGACGCGAGGTCGTGGTAGTCCAACCCGGCGCGGCGCAACTTCGGCTCGCTCAGGTCGAAACCCAGCGGCTCGACCAGATGCAGCTCGATGCCGGTGGCCGCCGCCATCCGGATCGCGTTGCCGGTGTTGGGCGCGATGCGCGGCGAATAGAACATCACTTTAACCATAACAGACGCTATCCTGTCAACTATGCGAGGAACCACGGGAACAACAACGGTCAACACAGCACCGCTGCGTGTACTTGGCAGGCTACGTCTATCGAGGTCAACCGATGAATCGACCTCAATTGAACGGCAGCGCGAGATAGTCCAGCAATGGGCGGATGCCAACGGGCATACCGTCGTGGCGTGGGCAGAGGACCTTGACGTATCCGGCTCGGTTGATCCGTTCGACACGCCTGAGCTAGGGACGTGGCTGGCTGCCCGCGCGGGGGAGTGGGACATCCTCGCAGCTTGGAAGCTGGACCGACTAGGCAGGAACGCTATCCAACTATCCCGGCTGTTCGGTTGGTGCCAGGAACACGGCAAAACTCTGGTGTCATGCTCGGAGTCCATCGACCTCGGTTCGTGGGCTGGTCGGATGCTCGCGAGCGTCATAGCCGGGTTGGCAGAGGGAGAGCTAGAAGCAATACGAGAGCGGCAGCGATCGTCTCGGGCCAAGCTTCGGGAGTCGGCACGATGGCCCGGTGGTAAAGCACCGTACGGGTACCGGGCTGTGCCGCACCCTGAGAGTGCGGGCTGGACCCTGGTAGTTGACAAGCCTGCCGCTGCGATAGTCCGCAGAATCGTATCCGGTGTCATAGACGGCAATCCGATAAGCCGTATAGCGGAAGAACTTACCCGGGAAGGTGCATACACCCCGGCACGGTATTACGCGGCTCTACGGGCCTCTGAGGTGCCTATAACGGCACACTCCCCGCAGGGTGGTGCCAGCTCGGACGGTACCCGGTGGCAGACGACGGCTATCCGCAACATGCTCAGATCGCGCGCGCTACTGGGATACGCGCACCATAGAGGCGAGACGGTACGCGACGATGACGGCAACCCGGTACAGATGGCAGAGCCGCTGATATCAACGGACGATTGGGAGTTGCTGCAATCCGCGTTGGATCGTGTCAGGGACTCGCATCGCTCTCGGCCTGCGGAAGCTGGACCGTTATCCGGTGTCGTGGTGTGCCACTTATGCGACGGGCCGCTACATCACGACGTGAACCGCGTCAAACGTGGCAAAGGCGAGTACCGCTATTACAAGTGCCCTCGCGGATGTGGGAAAAAGATACCTGCGGACATTCTGCTAGAGCTTGCCGAGGAAGCGTTCCTATACGATTTCGGTCAGACCGAAGTGCGGGAACGCGTATGGGTTTCCGGCGATAGTCGAGAGAAAGAATTGCGAGAGACTATAACGTCACTCGATGAGCTGTCGGCAGCCGCCGGCCGCGCTCAGTCGGCTACGGCTAAACAACGGCTACAGCGCCAGCTAGACGCGCTGGACGCCAAGCTGGTCGAACTAGAATCCGCGCCTAGGCGCGAAGCGCGTTGGGAGTACGTCCCTACCGGCCAGACGTATGGTGCCGTGTGGGCAGCAGCAGACCCAGGCGGTAAACGTGACCTTCTGGTCAAATCTGGGATCACGATTGCGGCAGCGATCACCGGGGTTGAGGGTAAGCGGTCTGGAAGCAACGCTGGCGCTTTGCACGTTGAAATCCGTTCTCCGGCTCCGTTCGATGAGGCGAAGGCTGCGGCAGCGGCAGAAGAACGGCGTAAATGGGGCGTCCCTCGGGACTAGTAGCGGAGCTACGTTGTCTTAGGCGACGAACCACCCCTCCGGGGTTCTAGCCGAGTCGCTTTGATGGGTTGCCGCACCGCCTTGTGTTTCTTTTTGTCGGCGGCTTTACGCCGATGCTTGGGCCAGTTAGCGGCCATCACTATTTCCTCTCACGACGACTGCGAGCTGTCGTCTCTGGGCGGGCCTAGGGAGACCCTACCGGACCGCGTAGCGCTTGGAACGAAGTTCCTGCGCTTGGGCGTCGGCAGCTTCGCTACCTAGCAGCGCAGCGCGATACCAACCGGCTGCGTCTAGCGGGAGTTTCCGCCCTTGATAGTTGATCAGCACCGTTTGTGCTGGTCAGTG
>CAZEHT010000144.1:0-7315 GCA_964511995.1 uncultured Mycobacterium sp. | reverse complement strand
CGATCGCGATGCGCCAGCGCAAACAGGTCGAGCACGCGGCACAGCTCGGCCACGGCCTCGCTTTCGGACGCGGCCTGGTCCAGTTCAGCTAGTCGCGGAGCGTGCGGGTTCAGAACAAGACCGGAATACCTGACGGCGCGGATCAACGCATCGGGTGCGTCGCGCGCCACCCGGGCCACCAAACCATCAGCAGCGACTGGCCCCTGGCCAAGGTATCGCGCAAGGGCAAATGACATGGCCTCGACGTTCCACGACTCTGGCGGGCATTCCTTCACCACATTGCTGGACCAGAACAGGCTGTCACGCTCCCTCTTCGTGAGCTTCTTCTTGCCGATGGGCAGCGGCTTTCCGTCCAGGTAGGCGCCGGCCACTCGCTCGATGACAGCTGGCAGCGGGACACCGTCGCCGATCAAGCGAGCGAAAAGGTCGTCGTAGTAGTTTGTAGCCGCCATGCGGTTGGGTGCGTTCGTGAAGCTGCGGAGCAAGAGACCGAAGTGCCGCGAGGAATTGATCGCCTGGCACCCGTTCCGTCGCCTGCGTGTGAAGCATGGTCACGGCCGAGATTCACTGAGCAGTACGCAACGGCACTCTGATGAATCTTCAGCCTATTGGCAATATTTGCTGAACAGCAAATCTACGAATAGTCGGAGGCGGACCCCGTCATCGGCCTCCGACCCGAGCCGGGAGACATGCTATGCGACGCCGAGGCACCCCTGTTAGCCGGGAGGCGCTGTACGAAGAGGTCTGGACCGATGCGGTGACAGTCGTCGCACCTCGTTATGGCCTGTCGGACGTGGGGCTGGTCAAGATCTGCAAGAAGCTCGGCATTCCGGTGCCGCCGCGGGGCTACTGGGCGAAGGTCAAGGCTGGACGCCCCACACGCAAGGTGCCGCTGCCTGCCCTACCCGCCGGCGCGCGCGATGTCTCCGGACCGATACCGCTGTCCGAACAGGAGGCGGCCATGCACGCGCGCGTCCGTGACGCCCTCCAGCAGACCCGGGAAAGCCAGGCGAGCATCAGCGTGCCCGCCGAGCTCGTCGACCCGCACCCGCTCGTACGGGCGGCAGCGGCGCGCTTGAAGCGGCGCGACGGCTGGGATCACCCTGCGGGCGTGAGAAGCGCGCCGAAGGAAGTGCTCGAACTGCAGGTCACGAGGAACACGCTCGACCGCGCTCTGCTGCTGATGGACACGCTGCTCAAGTCGCTCGAGCCCAGCGGCTTCACGGTGCAGGTAGACGAGGAGAAGGGGCAGACTCTCCTGGTCGGCGGCGGCACGACGTTGACGATCTCGATCGTCGAGCAGGTCACGCGAACCAGCCACACGCCGACACGCGCGGAGGTGCGGGCGCGCGACCGGTACTACGACTCCTTTCGCGTCGGTGCCCGAGGAGAGTATCCGAACATCCCGCAGTTCGATTGGCACCCCACCGGACGGCTGACGCTCACGGTGGGCTCGTGGCCGTCACGGAAGTGGAACGACACGGAACGCAGCCTCGTCGACTCGCGGCTGAGCGGCATCGTTGCTGCCATCGTCGGCCTGGCCGAAGCGAAACGCGCGAAGGAGGAGGAAGAGGAGCGCCGCCAGCGGACCTACGAGGAAGCGCGCGCCCGATACGAAGCGCAGGTGCGCGCGCGCAACGAAGAACGTCGCCAGCTGCGCGCCCTGTTTCGCGACGCGAGCCGGCTGCAGCGCGCGAACCGCTTGCGCGAGTTTATAGCCGCCGTCGAGGACCGAGCACGCCGCGACGGCGATCTCACGCCCGAGAAGAAACATTGGATCGAGTGGGCCAGAGCCAAGGCCGACTGGCTCGATCCGCTCGTGCGATGCGGCGATCCGATCCTGGATGCGCCGGAGCCCGAGGCTCCGAGTTACTGGCAATACTGAGCCCACTCCGCCCGCCGATCCGTTGACGGCGCGATTGCCGGTGCTATGGCCAGGCCGCTGGAAGCAATTCCTACTCAATCGCAGTCCGGTGCACGGATACCTGAAGCGCGCCACTGATCAGCGCGTCGGTGGCCGCTTGACGAGCCCGAGCGAGTTCTCCAAGGTCAGGCATCAAAGAATCGCATGACCTTGATGTAATCAGCGGTGTCGCCCCCGAAGATGTCTCGCAGCGTGCGTCTCGAGGCTCCGATCAACGACCGCTCCAAGAGACCCTCGAGCGGCGTAGCCACCGAGATCATGCCTCGTTCGCGCGTGGGATTCAGGCGCCTTGCAAGGTCGGCTCCCTCGGGAGCAATCACGAATAGTTTCAGTCCACGCTCGACTGCTCTGCCGATGGCCTCGTTGATGTGGTCATCGCGGAATCCGTAGCCAATCACCATGAGCTTCGACGGCTGCGCTGACACGCTCTCTTCGAACACGTTCGCGTACCAATTCAAGATCGGCGTTTGACCGATCTCGCGAGCCTTGGCGCCACCCATGATGAGCATCGGGCTACCGTTGCCGTGGAGCCAGTTCGACGACCCGTGCAGCTTAAAGATAGGCTGGAAGGACGCTTCGACCTTGAAGGCGTCCTCACGTTGTGGCGTCCATGTCGAGCGGGCCCAGGAGTTGGAATGCAGAGGTTCCGGCGCGGGAACCCTGTTCATGCCCGGCAACTGCGCACCGGCCCACTTCTTCTTTCCGGTCAGTGCGATGTTGTCGTTAACGTAGTGGTGCTCCAGCAGTACATCTTGGTTCAGCGTGAAGATCGCGTCGAATCGTGTGAGGAACGTTCCGACCATCCGCTCGATGTGATTCTGGAACTCCCAGCCCGTGATCTCCATGAACGCGCCATTCATGTCAGCGAACATGCGCTTGATCGCCGCCTGCAATCCCATGAGGGCAGGCTCGTTGGATCGGGGGTCACGGGAATAGGCCGACTGCAGCTCAGCGAGCGCCGATTCGAAGCCGCCTTGAGGCTGATACCGCCAAAGCAGCTGAGCGAGGCTCGGATCGCGAATAACCTCGGGGCAGCCGAGGAGGTATTCGAAGGCCTCCGCTGCCAGCCACCCGCCCCAATTGCGGCTAAATCCGGCACCCAAGAGAAGCAAGTGTGTCATCCGTACGCGTGCGAACTACAACCGAATCGGCAGCGAGACTTGCGGCTGGATCGGCACGAGAGTCTGTGCGAATGCCCGGAGGATTTCGTTGTATAGATCGGCGTGCTTCGGTGCTTCCACGGTGATGATCAGCGCATAACGAATCTTCTCTGCACTCGTGGTCGGACCGCCCGCATCACGTGCGTTGTAATGGATATCGAAAACCGGGTTATCGAGGCTGCTGCCGCGGAGGCTCTTGCTTCCGTGCAGAACGGTCTCCCACTTGCCAAGGTCTGCCCGCCGCTCTTCTTCCGTGGCGTACTGCTTCATATCGAAGAAGCCCTTGGTCTGGGCGTTCGCCTTCCCTGGCTTCTTCTTCTGGTCACTGGGCCGAAACACGACCTCCAAGCCTGCTCGCGTGTATGCGGCAGCGTCCTGTGGATCAGTAGGCGATGCGTAGCAGAAGGTCGCCTTGAGACGGATGTTTCCAGTGAGGCCACCGTGGGGAAGCGGCAGGGTTGCCCGCAGGTACTTTCCCGGCTTCAGCTCTCCCTGGTAGACAACACGCGCCGTACCCGACGGGCAGGTGATGACCTCCATCAAGTCCTCGGGCACTTTTCCCCAGCCGATTTCGATCTTGTGGTGAACCGAGGGATCGGCAGCGTGTGTCAAGAGCGCCTTGATCGCCAAGGGCGTCAGGTCTGTTCCAAGGATCGCGCGAATGCCCACCGCCTGGCGTAGCAGGTAAGGCGACGCGAAGCTGGTTCCCAACTGCGGCCCCAGAACTGGCTTCTTGCCGGGAGCGAGGACGTGGAAATACTTGGAGTTGACGGCGTCGCCGCCGAAGGCCATCAGGTCCGGCTTGACCACACCCGGCCGGCGCCCAGGCCCGATAGCGCTGTATGACGCTCTCGCCCAGGTCGCATCCACATCGCTTGCCGCGCCGACCGCAATCGCGTTGACGCAATCGGACGGAACTTGAATCCGAGCGTTCCCGACACTGCGATCCATCTCGCCGTTGTTGCCCACGGCGACAGTCATCAAGGTGTCTCCGTCGCTCAGTAAGTCGTCAATCACTGAAGTCCAGGCGTGGACGTCCGAGTCCTCGATGGGAAGGTCGGGACCGAGACTAAGGTTCACGAACTGGTACTGCCGCGAGAGCAGAACTTCCTCGACGAAGCCGAGGGTCCGGTACAGCTCCAACTCATCCTCCGCCTCGGAATCTTTGTCGAGGACGCGAAGATGGTCGATGTAGGCATAGGGACGGGCTGCAGCACCGTGAGGTTGAATCGGTCCGAACAGGAACGCGGATGTGACGCCCAATCCATGCTCAACGCCGTGCGGGTCGGCAGCCGCATTGACGTCGAGCAGCCGATATGAGCGCAGCCACGGGCCAATGGCGTGATCGGCCGGCAGACCACCGTCAAGTATGGCGACCTTTGGCTCCGCCGACAGAGGCGCCTCTGTCGGCAAGCTGCACGTCACTGATGGTCCGCCAGCACGCTGAAGAGGGCGAATGCCCCGCAGCTTTGGCATCGGACGAATGACCCGCACGAACACGAACTCAGCCAACCGCTTGATGCTTCCGTGCTTGCCCTCGACCGGTACAAACCAGAGGTTCCCGGCAGTGAAGCCGAGGTCGCTGTGGACCTTCACTTCAAGCCCCTCGGCATACTTGGCAAACGCGCGCTGAACAAACATGCTGTTCTGGTCGGGCAGCAGGTGAATGCCGACTTCAAAGAATCGATCCTTCCCCTTGCCCAGTGACACGATGCGGTCTTCCGGCCTGAAGGCCAAGAATCGCTCGATATGAGCGAGGTCGAGCGCCTCGTTGCTATCGGGCTCAACCTCCTTCGTCCACGACTTGAGATGGCGGAATGCTTGGCGCTTGCCCGCGACGAATAGCTCTGTAGTCGTCGACTCTCGCGGAGGATCTTTCTTCGTCCAACGGTCGGGAGTGATCTTTACAGTCCGGCTGCCCACTGACTCCAGACCCACGGTCCGAAGCATCGCAACTGGGAAGAAGGATCGCGCTATGAAGCTCGGGTTCATCGTCAGCCGCGCGACGCCGAAATCGCCGGGGCACGCCTCCGACGGAAGCTGATCCAAGCTGCTCGCCACCTCTGTGAACTGAGGGGTCAAGCGCCGAGTCGCCTCCGCCAAGGTATAGACCTCCGCCTTCCCTCCGCCGCGCTTCGGCGCCTTGATCTCGTGAGTCAGCAGTTCACCGCGTCCGATGAGGAAATTCGCCTGGCTCATGCGGCGCTCCTCTTCCTTGAAGCAGACCGGGATCCCACTTGATCAGCGGTGTACTTGCGGATCGTGTCGCGGCTCACACCTGTGATGTCGGATACCGAGTGTTGGGAGAGACGACTCTCCTTAGCGAGCATCACAGCCAGTTCAATGCGTGCCTGACGCTCCAGAGACACGACACGGGACTTGATGAACTCTTGAATCAGTTCGGCATCCGATCCGGTACCGAGGGCCAATGCACGTCGGAATCGCTGAATATCGCGCTCAATGTCACTAAACGACTTACCAGCGAATGCTGCCGTCAGCACATCTATCCAACGAGCAAATAGCGGCAGATCTGGACCGAGGAAACGCTTCACAGCGGCCTTCACTGCCGCAGGCTCGGGCATCTTGAACTCGATCACGAGGTCGAAGCGTCGCCAGAGTGCCGAGTCGATCAGCTCCGGATGGTTGGTTGCCGCGAGCAGCAATCCGGTGACCGGCCACTCATCAACTTCTTGCAGGATCACGGTCACCAGGCGCTTGAGTTCGCCTACATCCGACTCGTCACTCCGCCGCTTCGCGATCGCGTCGATTTCGTCGAGTAGCAGTACACACGGACTGCGCTTGGCGAAGTCGAGTGCCGCCCGAAGGTTTGTTCCGCTACGTCCGAGCAGGCTGCTCATGACTGCAGTCAGATCGAGGACATAAAGCGGGACACCCAGCTTTGCAGCCACCCAACGCGCGGTCAGCGTCTTCCCAACGCCTGGTGGGCCAACGAAGATCGCTGATCGGGTCGGATTCAATCCGCTCGAAGCCAGACGAGCTGATTGATGCCTCTCCTGGATCAACTGATTCAGGCTGTCCTCGATTTCGACTGAAAGCAGAGGCTGCTGCTGATCCTTCGAGTCTCGGAAGACCTTCAGAAGCGATAGCCGGGACTCGTCATCTACTGGCGGCTCATGGGTAGGCGCTGCAATCGGCATGGCCTTACGCAGCGGACCACTCGACCGATGGGCTTTGGATCGCAGGAACAAGTCCATCTGCTCCGCCAGCTCGGGTTCGCTGGCCCGGTACCTTCGAACGAGCCGCGCCACGAACAGACGAACGTCATCAGTCTGCTCGGCAAGAGCTAGCCTAGCCAACTGGACTAAATCGGCTTTCGCATCGCGTGTTTCGTCCAGCTTGCTCATAAGTGCATGATATATATAGTGTTTTAGTCTGTCTTTGGCAGACTATTTGTATTCTCTCATGTTTTTCGGATGAAGAGTAGATCGAGCAAGACTCCCCAGGACGGCTCACGCCATGGCCAGCGACGGAGGGCACTCCGGTCAGGCGTCCTGCTCGGATGCGGCGCCTGATAGGGGATCCGAGTCGTCAATCGCAGCGTCAGCCTGCGCTACATATGCTTCTTGTAGAAGGTCCACTGCACACTGGCCAGACCGCCCGTCAACGCCGCGCCGAGCGGGACGCACAGTCCCCACCGCACCGGCCCGGGCCACATCAGCAGGGCAACCCCGCCCAGCCCCAGCACCGCCAACTGCAGGTACTTCGCCCGGTGGTACAGGCTGGCCGACTCGCGCCCCCCGCAAGCCCGACGGATCGCGCGCTGGGTGAACCCATCGGCGGCGCCGACCGCATACAGAAGCAGGAGCAGCGGCGCGAAGCGCGCCAGGATTGCCGCGCGCACGCCGAGCAGCTGCGTGCCGACCATCGCCGCCTCGATGCCCTCCCGGTGCGAGACATAGCTGCGCCGCATGATCGTGTCCGGGATCGACAGGGCCGACCCGTTGGCGAACTGCGTGCCCATGTCGTGGATGCCGGTGGCCTCGAACACGATCGAGTAGAGGGCATTCGCAGGCGCGGTGATGACGCCGGCCCCGGCGCCTTGTCGAGCGGCAAGCGCAATACCGCCGGCAAGATCGTGAGCCAGGAGATCCCGCAGTCGCTCGATCCCCTGCGGCCAGACCTTGAACACGAACACCCAGTCGACGATCCAGGCGCACAGCAGGAGCGCGCCCAGACCCAGGGCCAGCGAGAAGGCCAGCTTCAGCGGGCT
>CAZEHT010000143.1:0-7526 GCA_964511995.1 uncultured Mycobacterium sp. | reverse complement strand
AAGCGCATTTCGATGTTCGGGGAAACCGGAAATACTCGCGATATGACAACGATTTCGCCAAGTCGAGGCAGGAGTTCGAACATGATTTTCGCCAACTAGCCCGGGAGGGCGCGGCGCTATTCCTGCGCCTGTTTGCATCGCGTGGCGAGGACGTCGAGCTTGCGCGGCGACTGCCGCTGCTGCTGCGGCAGGAAGCCCGCTCGCGTGGCCGCCCACCGATCTTGCAAGTCGTCGACGAGCGATACGATGAGCATTCGATGCTGTGGGGGATCGTCTACGACCTGCCATTGGGCGGTGACCCATCGAGGTATGAACTGTGCCCATCGTTGTCGATGTTCGGACCGGGCGGTCGAGAGCAGAACATCCCGGCGTGCTGTCCATATGGAGCCGATCACCGCAACAAAGGCAATGTCTTGTGCCCGTTCGGCTTTCTGGGGCTTATCGTGTCTGCTTGAGCAACCGGCGGATGCGGGCAGCCGCGATTTTCAATCTGTCGTCATGCGAAGCACCCAACCACTGAGCGTCAGCGTGGCTGCCGACAGCTCACTGGACAGAAACCTGGCACGAGGGCACATCAGCCGACTGGAGCAGAACCCGCGCGAATACACGCTCGCACATCTGCCTACAGCCAGCGAGGACGAGCTGGCCCGAGCGCTGGCTCCCGACGGTGCCGATGTCGTGTACTTCTACACCCATTGCGGCTATGAACAGCGAAGCGGCGGTGCCGCCGATCGATATCTGACTCTGGGCGACGTCTTGATCTACGCGCTCAACGTCAATTACTGGCGCATGACCGCATGGCAGCATCCCCACTGGGCCACGCGGCCTCCTCTGGTCGTTCTCAACGGATGCCACACCACCGACGCCACCAGCGGCACGCTCAATAGCTTTGTCACCGCCTTCACCCGCTGGGCCGGCGCCTCAGGGGTGCTCGGGACTGAGATCACGCTCGAGCAGGGCCTCGCGGGTTTCATCGTGGAACAGATCATCTCCGCGCTCGCTCAAGGACGCAGCGTCGGTGAGGCGCTGCGGGAAACGCGGTGGAGCTTGCTTCGGCGGGGCAATGTCATGGGCTTCGCCTATACCCCATACTGCCTGTCTACCTTGGCATTTCGGCATCACAGCGGTGTAACTGGAACGGGACGGAGCCCATGAACGGCGGCGAAAGCGTAGTCATGACGGTCGGGGCGCTCTTGTTCGGCGCAGTCGTCGGATTCATCACCTACCGGGCGCTGATACGCACGACCGACAAGGCGGCCGTCAGCGATGTGGGCGCGGTGGTGGGCGTCATCGGAGGCGCGGCGGTGACCGGCCTGTTCGATCCGCACACGTCAAACCTCTTCGGCTGGTACGCAATCGGCTTGGCCGTTGGCCTGGCTATATATTTCATCGTGTTCCTTGTCATGAACGGCATGGAGCGAACCGCTGTCGTCATGGGCAAAGAAGCGACATCGACGCCGAACGCACCGGACGCTCCGCGACGGTAGAAGCAGACGCGCGACGCGCGGAGAGTCGCTACAGCAGGCCAAGGCTGATGACGGTCGCGCGCTCGGAGCGCAACTCGGCGACCGAGGCGTCGATGCGTCCGCGGGAGAAACCGTTGAGGTCGAGTCCTTCCACGATCTGCCACTGGCCGCCGACGGAACGGCAGGGGAACGAGCACACCAACCCCTCGTCGACGCCGTAGGCGCCGGGTGAGGGCAGCGCCACCGAGGTCCAGTCCTGGTCTGCGGTGCCGTGTATCCAGTCGTGGATATGGTCGATGGCGCCGTTTGCCGCCGACGCGGCCGAGCTGGCTCCCCGCGCCTCGATGACGGCTGTGCCCCGGCGGGCGACGGTCGGAATGAAATCCTCAGTCAGCCAGCGAGTGTCGGCCGCATAATCCGCGCCGGAACGGCCCGCGACGACAGCATGAAAGATGTCTGGGTACTGGGTGGGGGAGTGGTTTCCCCAGATGGTCATCCGGGTGATTCCGGTGACCGGTACCTGCGCGCGTCGTGCCACCGCCGCGACGGCGCGATTGTGGTCGAGCCGGGTCAACGCGGTAAACCGGTCGGCCGGGATATCCGGGGCATGGGCGGCGGCGACCATGGCGTTGGTGTTGGCCGGGTTGCCGACCACCACGACCCGCACGCCGGTCGCCGCGCCCGAGTTGAGCGCCCGCCCCGCCGTCGCGAAGATCTCCGCGTTCGAGCTGAGCAGATCGGAACGTTCCATGCCCTTTGTACGCGGTTTGGCGCCGACGAGAAGGGCAACGTCGATGCCGTCGAACGCCCGTGCCGCATCGTCGAAAACCTCGATGCCGGCCAGCAGCGGGAACGTGCTGTCGTCGAGTTCCATCACCACGCCCTCAACGGTGCGCATCGCCGTCGGAAGTTCCAGAAGACGCAGATTCACCCGGGTGTCGTTGCCGAGCATGGCGCCCGCGGCGATCCGGAACAGGGCGGCGTACCCGAGCTGGCCCGCCGCGCCGGTCACGGTGACGGTGACGGGAGGCGTCATGTCCGCGGCCCGAGCCCGGCGGAGTCGGCGAACCGGCGCACCGTCTCGGCAGCGGTTCTGGCCGCCGCGGCGTGACCCGGCCGGGCCTGCGTCACGACGACCCCGGTGCCCGGGCTCAGCGTCACTTCGGCGAGCAGTTCACCCGTGGTGGGCTCACACACCGCCCAGCTGTAGAGCTTATCGTCGGCCCACTGCGCATCCCGGGTGAGGACATGGCCGGGATCGGTGATCCCCATGTCGGCCAACGCGGGACGGTCGTCGATGCGTTCGTCGCAGCGCAGCGCGCGCAGGTAGCAGGTGCCCGCGTTGATCTCTACGGGTTCCATCGCCCTGTCCGCGGTACTCGTGGCGCGTCGCGGCCCCAGTCTCGCCTAGTCCTTGATTTCGGCGATGACACTGCCCTGCGTGATCGCCGCACCAGCCTCCACGGCCAGGCCGGTGATCGTGCCGTCCTTGTGCGCGGTGACGGGGTTCTCCATCTTCATGGCTTCGAGCACCACGACGAGGTCGCCCGCCGACACTTGCTGGCCTTCCTCGACAGCGACCTTGACCACGGTGCCCTGCATCGGCGCGGTGACGGCGTCCCCGGACGCGGCACCGGCACCGCCGTGCCCGCCGCGCTTGCGAGCCTTGGGCTTCTTGCGGACGACGCCGTGGTGGGCGGGTGCGCCGCCCCCGCCGAGCGCGATGTCACCGGGCAGCGATACCTCGAGGCGACGGCCCCCGACCTCGACAACCACCGTCTGGCGGGGCTGCGCCTCTTCTTCGTCGACGGCGCCTCCGCCGGTGAACGGCGCGACGGTGTTGTCCCACTCGGTTTCGATCCAGCGGGTGTGCACCGCAAACCCGCTTTCGTCCCCGATGAAGGCCGGGTCGCCGGCAACGGCCCGGTGGAAGGGGATGACGGTGGCCAGGCCCTCCACGGTGAACTCCGCGAGGGCTCGGCGCGACCTTTCCAGGGCCTCCTCCCGGTTGGCCCCGGTAACGATCAGCTTGGCCAGCATCGAATCGAACTGACCGCCGATCACCGAGCCGGTCTCGACACCGGAATCCAGGCGCACGCCCGGGCCGGTCGGCGGGTCGAAGCGGGTTACCGGGCCGGGTGCGGGCAAAAAGCCGCGGCCGGCGTCCTCGCCGTTGATGCGGAACTCGATCGAATGACCGCGCGGCTCTGGGTCCTCGGTGAACTCAAGCTTCTCGCCGTTGGCGATGCGGAACTGCTGGCGCACCAGGTCGATGCCCGAGGTCTCCTCCGTTACCGGGTGCTCGACCTGCAACCGGGTGTTGACCTCGAGGAACGAGATCAGGCCGTCCTGGCCGACCAGGTATTCGACGGTGCCCGCGCCGTAGTAGCCCGCTTCCTTGCAGATGCGCTTGGCCGACTCGTGTATCTCGCGGCGCTGCGATGCCGAAAGGAATGGCGCGGGCGCTTCTTCGACCAGTTTCTGGAAGCGCCGCTGCAGCGAGCAGTCACGGGTGCCCGCGACGACCACGTTGCCGTGCTGATCGGCGATCACCTGAGCCTCCACGTGGCGCGGCTTGTCGAGGTAACGCTCGACGAAGCATTCGCCGCGGCCGAAGGCCGACACCGCTTCACGGGTTGCCGAATCGAACAGCTCGGGGATCTCCTCGATGGTGCGGGCCACTTTCATCCCGCGGCCGCCCCCGCCGAATGCCGCTTTGATCGCCACCGGCACGCCGTGCTTCTTGGCGAACGCGACCACTTCGTTTGCGTCCTTGACCGGATCCGGTGTGCCGGGAACCAGCGGTGCCTCGGCCCGCGCGGCGATGTGCCGGGCAGTGACCTTGTCCCCGAGATCGCGGATGGACTGCGGGCTGGGCCCGATCCAGATCAGGCCCGCGTCGATGACTTCTTGGGCGAAGTCGGCGTTCTCGGAAAGGAAGCCGTAACCGGGATGGATGGCGTTGGCGCCGGACTTCGCGGCGGCGTCGAGGATCTTGGCGAAGTCCAGATACGACTCCGCGGAGGTCTGGCCGCCCAGGGCGAACGCTTCGTCGGCAAGGCGTACGTGCGGTGCGTCGGCGTCGGGTTCGGCGTATACCGCCACGCTCTCCAGACCGGCATCCTTGGCCGCGCGGATCACCCGGACCGCGATCTCACCGCGGTTGGCGACGAGCACCTTGGCGATCTTCGAGTTGGCGTGACTGGCCACTGCGCCCTCCTAGGCGGATTTTAAGAATCGTCTTTAAGAATGTCTCGGGGCAGTTTATTCGCCATACTCCGCATGCCGTTCAGGCGGTGCCCCTAACGCGCGGCAGGCGTGTCATGCCTGTCGCAGCCTCCGCTTGATCCGAGCCAGCATGGCCGACATTCCGCGCAGGCGCAGCGGGCTGATCAACGCCGCCAGGCCCAGGGAGGTGTAGAAGTCGTCGGGCACCGCGAGGATGTCGTCGGCCGGCTGGCGGTCCAGGCCGGCGGCCAGAATAGAGGCGAAACCCCGGGTGGTGGGCGCCTCGGCGGGCGCGCTGAAATACAGCCTGACGTCGGAACGGTCGGCGGCATCGACGTGGAGGAACAGCGGGGACTGGCACTCGGGTACCGGTTCCATCGCTGCCTCGGCCAGGCCGGCGGGCAGCGCGGGCAAGTCGTCGGCGAATTCCAGCAGCAGCTTCAGCTTGTCTTGGCCTTCCACGCCGGCGAAATCGGACACCACCTCGGCCAGAGGCGCGGGCAGGCTCATGAGCGGGCGGCCCGGGGCGCCTTTCCGGGCTCCTCGCCGGTAGCGATGGGCACCCGGACGGTGTTGCCCCACTCGGTCCACGACCCGTCGTAGTTGCGCACGCCGGGCACGCCGAGCAGGTGGGTCAGCACGAACCAGGTGTGGCTGGAACGCTCGCCGATTCGGCAGTACGCGATGATCGGCTTGCCGGCATCGCGGGCGAATGCGTAGATATCGTCGAGCTCGACACGGCCGCGGAACCTGCCGTAGTCGTCTGCGGCCTTGGCCCACGGCACCGAAACCGCGGTGGGGATGTGGCCGCCGCGCAACGCACCTTCCTCGGGGTAGTCCGGCATGTGCGTCCGCTCGCCAGTGTATTCCTGCGGTGACCGCACATCGATGAGCGTTTCGCGGTCGAACGCGGCCAGCACGTCGTCCTTGAACGCACGGATGGCGTCGTCGTTGCGGCTGACGACGGGGTAGCCCGTGGTGGATCTGGCGGGCACCTCCAGGGTGGTCTCGCGGCCATCGGAGAGCCACAGGTCGCGGCCCCCGTTGAGGAGGCGGACGTCCTCGTGACCGAACAGGGTGAACACCCACAACGCGTAGGCGGCCCACCAGTTGCTCTTGTCGCCGTAGATCACGACGGTGTCGCCACGCCCGATGCCCTTGCGGTTCATCAGGTCGGCGAACTGCTCGCCGCCGATGTAGTCGCGAACCGTTGGGTCGTTGAGGTCGGTGTGCCAGTCGATCTTCACCGCGCCGGGGATGTGCCCGATGTCATAGAGCAGAACGTCCTCGTCGGACTCGACGATGGCCAGCCCGGGCGCACCGAGATGTGCCGACAGCCAGTCGGCGGTGACCAAGCGTTCGGGATGGGCGTAGCCCTTCAGAGCGGGGCTCGGATCTGCAGGTAGCGGCACGGAAACGAGACTACCGCCGGCCCCTAAATCGCGACCACGTGTTCACCTGGAGTCGCGGCCGGTCTCGCCGCGCATCGTGCCGGCATTCCAGACCGCCGACACAGTGAGGTTCATGCGCGCGAACAGCCTGCGCAGCAGCGGCAGGCTCAACCCGACCACGTTCGACGGATCGCCGTCGATCCGGTCCACGAACCAGCCGCCCAGACCATCGAGAGTGAACCCGCCGGCAACGGCCAGCGGTTCGCCCGCGGCGACGTAGGCGTCCAGGTCGGCGGGCGCGGGGGAGCCGAAATGAACGGTTGTGCCCGCCGTTTCGGATTCGCGTTGGCCGATGCGGTTGTCCCGCAGTCTCAGTACGGCGTGTCCGGTCAGCAGGCGGCCCGAATTACCGGCCATCGCCTCCCACTGGGCGCGGGCGCGTTCGGGCGTTCCAGGTTTACCGCACAGCCTTCCGCCCAGCAGCAGCATCGAATCGCAGCCGATCACCACTGCGTCCGATCCCACATCCGGCGGCAGCGAATTCGCCACGTCGTCGGCCTTGGCCAGCGCAAGCTCGCGGACGACGGACGAGGGCGGCGCATCGCGATGCGCGGCGAGCAGCGCGTCCTCGTCGACGCGCGAGACGACGACGAGAGGCTCGACACCGGCCTGCCGCAGCACCGAAAGCCGGCCCGCTGACGCCGACCCGAGCACGACCCGGGTCATCGCCGCATATGCGTCCGTCCCAGCAGCGTGAGGTGCTGCCAACTGAAGACCGGGTAGCGCAGCTTGTCGACGGGATGCCCCCACGGGTTGAGTTCCTGCGGGCCGGGCGCGTGGGTGCCGCCCCCGACTGCCGTCAAAACCGTTGCCAGGGCTGCGATTTCCTCATCGGTCGGCTGCCCTTTGAGGATGTGCACCTCGGGTACCGCGGGCTGGGGATCGTCGATGGTCATGTCACGCGGATCGCTGACCTCGGTGATGTCGGCGTCGTGAATCATCGGTAGTCCTTGTCGTTCAACGTGAGAGCGGCGTGGGAATCTGCAGCGGGGCGCGGGAAACTAGAGCGGAATGTTGCCGTGCTTCTTCGGCGGCACCTGGGCGATCTTGCGCTCCAGCAGGCGAAGTGCGGTCGCGACGTAACCGCGGGTGTGCGACGGCGGTATGACGGCGTCGACATAACCCCGCTCGGCGGCGACGTACGGGTTCACCAGCGTGTCCTCGTAGTCCTGCTGGAGTTCCAGGCGAAGGGCATCAACATCCCGGCCCTCCTTGGCGGCCTCCTTGAGCTGGCCGCGGTAGACGAAACCGACGGCGCCCGAGGCGCCCATCACCGCGATCTGGGCCGAGGGCCAGGCGACGTTGACGTCGCAGCCCATGTCCTTGGAACCCATGACGCAGTAGGCGCCGCCGTAGGCCTTGCGGGTGATGACGGTGATCT
>CAZEHT010000142.1:0-8132 GCA_964511995.1 uncultured Mycobacterium sp. | reverse complement strand
TCGGCGTAGGCCGTCAGCAGCTCCTTGGCCACCAGCTGGGTCAGCACATGATTGTCGCCCTCGAAGGTGGTGAATACGTCGGTGTCAGCCTTGAGCGCTATGAGCCGGTTCTCGGCCAGATAACCCGCACCCCCGCACGCCTCGCGGGCCTCCTGGATGGCAGTGGTGGCGTGCCAGGTGTTGGCGGCCTTGAGGCCCGCCGCGCGGGATTCGAGTTCACGCTGCTCCTCGGGGTCGGGGTCTTCGGCGGTCTGCAGATCGTGACACTTCGACACCAGCTCGTTCTGCGCGAACTGCAGAGCGTATGAGCGGGCGATCAGCGGCAGCAACCGGCGCTGATGCACGAGGTAGTCCATGATCACAATCTCCTCGCCGCTGGCGGGGTTGCTGAATTGCCTGCGCTGCAATGCATATCGGCTTGCGATGTCGAGGGCCACCCGTGCCGCCGCACCGGCGCTGCCGCCCACCGTCACCCGTCCGCGGATCAAGGTGCCCAGCATCGTGAAAAACCGCCGGTTCGGGTCCTCGATCGGCGAATGGTACGCACCGTCGGCGTCCACGTCGGCATACTTGTTGAGCAGGTTCTCCCGCGGAACCCGCACGTGGTCGAAGACGATCCGGCCGTTGTCCACACCCGGCAGTCCGCCCTTGTAGTGGCAATCCGAGGTGGTCACCCCCGGCAGGTCGTTGCCGTCCTCGTCGCGAATCGGCACGATCAGGCAGTGCACGCCCTGGTTGACCGGATCGCCGTCGACCTGCGTGATGAGCTGCGCGAAAACCGCTGCGACTGTGGCTGTTTGGGCGGCACCGCCGATGTAGTCCTTGCGCGAGGAGGCCGTCGGCGAATCGATGACGAACTCCTGAGTTGTCGGGTCGTAGGTTGCCGTGGTTTGCAGGGATTGAACGTCGCTGCCGTGGCCGGTCTCGGTCATCGCGAAACAGCCGAGCAGGTCGAGGTCGATGATCCGCTGGACGTAGGCCCCGTGATGGCGTTCGGTGCCGAGGTTTTCGATCGCGCCGCCGAACAGGCCCCATTGCACACCGGCCTTGACCATCAAGGACAGGTCGCTCATGGCCAGCATTTCGATGCGGGTGACCGCCGCACCGACGTCGCCGGTTCCGCCGTGTTCCTTCTTGAAGCTGTCGTCGGCGGCTCCCGCGGCAGCCATGATCTTCAATTGTTCGGCCACCTTGGTTCGTGCGATGACGGTGTTGGGTGTGTAGTGCGGGCGGAAGACATCATTGACGAGTTCGGTTCTCATCCGGTTCTTCACGTCACGCCAACGGCCATCCAGCGTGTTCCGGAGATGTTCCGCGGTGGTTGTCATAGTCGACGGTAACCCCGTCAACGGTTGCGCAGACCTGACTCGGGCGAGGTAGGCGATCCTGGGTGCGTCCACCGGAATCCGGCGGCGTTAGATAACGCCATGTCCGAGCAGGCGCTGCCCCATGACTTCGACCACACCCACCCCGATGTCACCGGCGGCTGGTTGCGTGCCGCGACCTTCGGGGCGATGGACGGGTTGGTCAGCAACACGGCGCTGGTTGCGGGTGTCGCGGCCAGCGCCAGTGCTCAGACGGTGTTGCTGAGCGGCGTCGCCGGCCTGCTCGCCGGCGCGTTCTCGATGGCGCTCGGCGAGTACACCTCGGTGACCACCGCCAATGAACAGATCGAGGCCGAGGTGCTGGTCGAGCAGCGTGCATTCCGCATGCATCCGGGGGCCGAGCGGGCCGAGCTCGCGGCGATGTTCGAGCAGATGGGCGTTTCGCCCGACACCGCGACACAGGCCACCGAGGAGATACACCGCGACGAGAACCGCGCGTTGAATTTCCATCTCATCCAGGAATTGGGCGTCAACCCGAGCGAGAAGCCGTCACCGAAAGTCGCTGCGGGGTCGTCGTTCCTGATGTTCGCGATCGGTGCGGTCATTCCGCTAATTCCCTACCTGCTGGGATTCGAGTCGCTGCCGGCCGGCCTGGCGTGCGGCGGCATCGGCCTGATGATTGCGGGCGCGCTGGCGGCGCACTTCACCAAACGTCGACTATGGCTGGGTGGCCTGCGGCAATTGGCCCTCGGAGCGATAGCGATCGCCGCAACCTACCTGGTCGGATATGCGATGGGTGCCGTCGTGGCCTGAGCAATCGGCGGGGTCGGCGCGGGCGTGCTCCAAGACGGCGCGCATGACCTCGATGGCGTCTGCCAGCACACGGCGCTGTTCGGTGTCTAGCTGCGCGAGCAGGGGGTCGATGACCGCGGCCCGCTTGGCGCGGGCTTCGGCCAGGGTCCGTACCCCGGCTGCGGTGATGCTGATCAGTACCGCACGGGCATCGTCTGGATCGGCGGTACGGGTCACCAGACCGGCGTCCTCTAGCCGGCGAACCTGGGTTGTCATCGTCGGCTGGGAACAGTGGTCCAGCGTGGCCAGATCCGAGATGCGCGCCTCGCCGCGGTCCTCGATGGTCGACAGCAGGCGGGCCTGCGCCCACGGCAGCGGTAGTCGCGTGCGCTGGGTCGCGAGGCGGTTGAGTCGGGAAACCACGCCGAGCAGATCGCCGCCGAGTTCGGAACCCGGGGCCGAGGGTGGGGAATTCATAAACCCACGTTACTGCATAGCTTTGCTATGCAGATTGGTGCAGATTGTCGCGGATTGGCTCAGATTAGCGCGGATTGTTCTTGTTTGCGGGTGCCGATTCTCACATCTGCGGCCGGTCGCGGCTGGGCGCGGGATCGCCGACGGTGACTGGCAGAATCGAGCAATGACCTCGACCAGCACGGCAATCCAGCCGCACCGGTCGGGATCGCTGCTTCCCGCCGAGATGGCCCAGGCGGCCGTCATGGGAGCGATGTGCGCGGCTCTGGCCATTCTGGCGGTAATCGTCCCGTTCGGCGGGGCGCTCTCGCTGTTGGGTACCGTCCCGACGGCGCTGTTGGCCTACCGCTATCGCATCCGGGTCCTGCTCACCGCAGCCGTCGCGGGGGCCGTCATCGCCTTTCTCATCGCCGGCATGGGCGGCTTCATGACGGTGATCAACTGTTCCTACATCGGCGGGTTGGTTGGCATCGTGCGCCGACGTCGGCGTGGTACGCCCACGGTGATCGGCACCGCCGTCGCCGCGGGCCTGCTGTTCGGGATCGCGATCGTGTGCGCTCTCATGGTCTTCGTCCGATTGCGCCACCTCATCTTCCAGACGGTCACCGCCAACGTCGAGGGCACGGCCAGCATGGTGGAACGCATCCCGGGCATGGCGCAGGTCGCCGACGATATGCGGACCTTTACGGCGACGGCGCTGAGCTACTGGCCGTTGCTGATCCTCGGGTACTCGGTGTTCGCCGTGACCGTGGTTTCGCTGATCGGGTGGTGGGCGCTGTCGCGGGTACTGGAGAGACTGCGCGGTATACCCGACGTACACAAACTTGAGCTGCCCGGCGGCGACCTGTCCGGACAACCGTGTGGGCCGGTGCCGGTTCACCTGCGTGACGTGAGGTTTCGTTACCCCAACGCCGAGCACGATGCCTTGCGCCCGACCACTTTGAGTGTCGCGGTCGGTGAGCATCTGGCGGTCACCGGCGCCAACGGCTCGGGCAAGACCACGCTGATGCTCCTCCTCGCCGGCCGCGAACCGACGTCGGGGACCGTCGACCGGCCGGGTGCGATCGGCCTGGGCCGACAGGGCGGTACGTCCGTCGTCCTGCAACACCCGGAAAGTCAGGTCTTGGGCACCCGCGTCGCCGACGACGTCGTGTGGGGCCTGCCGCCGGGCGTGCACGTCGACGTCGACCGACTGCTTGCGGAGGTCGGTCTAGCCGGCATGAATGAGCGGGACACGGGAGGGCTTTCGGGCGGCGAACTGCAGCGCCTCGCCGTGGCCGCGGCGCTGGCGCGTGAACCGGCGCTGCTGATCGCCGACGAGGTCACCAGCATGGTCGACCAGCCGGGACGCGACGCGCTGCTCGGTGTGCTGGCAGGACTGACCGAGCATCGCAGGATGTCGCTGGTTCAGATCACGCACTACACCAACGAGGCCGAAACCGCTCACCGAACGGTGAGCCTGTCTGAGTCGCTGGACAACAGGGCCATGGTTGAGACCGCCGCCGCTCCGGCGGCCACGGTGTCCAGCGCGCACCGGCATTCCGGCCGGCCCGTCCTGCAACTCGACCGGATCAGCCACGAGTATGCAAGCGGTACTCCGTGGGCCAAGAATGCGCTGACCGACGTCAGCTTCGTCGTCGGCGAAGGCGACGGCGTGCTGGTCCACGGCGGAAACGGTTCGGGCAAGTCGACGCTGGCGTGGATCATGGCCGGGCTGACCAGGCCGTCGGCCGGGCGCGCCCTGGTCGACGGTATGCCCGCGACGGAGCGGGCCGGCTCGGTTGCCCTCGCATTCCAGGCGGCCCGGCTGCAGCTCATGCGCCCCCGGGTGGACCTGGAAGTCTCTTCAGCGGCCGGGTTTTCACCGTACGACCACCACCGCGTGGTGTCGGCGCTGGGCACTGTCGGCCTGGATGCCGCGCTGGCCCGGCGCCGCATCGATCAGTTGTCGGGTGGCCAGATGCGCCGGGTCGTGTTGGCCGGGCTGTTGGCCCGGTCACCGCGTGCGCTCATCCTCGACGAGCCGCTGGCCGGTCTGGATGCGGCGAGTCAAAGCGGACTGCTCCGACTGCTCACCGACCTGCGCCGCAACGCGGGCCTGACTGTGGTGGTCATATCGCACGATTTCGTGGGCCTGGAGGAGCTGTGCCCGCGCATCCTGCACCTGCGCGACGGGCTGATGGAGCCGGTGGTGCCGGAGGCGGCGGGGGATAGGCCGTGACACGTTCTGCGCCCCAACGCAATCGGCAACCCAAGCCGCTGGTCCTGCTGAGGCCGGTGCCCGGTACGAGCGCCATCCACCGGCTGTGGGCGGGCACGAAGCTGATCGTGGTTTTCGCATTCGGCGTGCTGCTGACGTTCTACCCGGGCTGGGTGCCGATCGCTCTGGTCGCCGTGTTGATCGCCGTGACGGTGCGGCTGGCGGGCATTCCGCGCGGGGTCCTGCCTACGATCCCGCTGTGGCTGTGGTTGCTGCTGCTGCTCGGCGGGGTGACAGCGGCGTTCGCCGGAGGCCCCCCGGTGCTCGACATCGGTTCGCTTCATCTCCAACTGGGCGGTCTGCTGTCGTTCCTGCGGATCACCGCGTTGTCCATCGTCCTGCTGTCGCTCGGCGGGTTGGTGTCGTGGACCACCAACGTGTCCGAAATCCCGCCCGCGGTTGCGACGCTGGGGCGCCCGCTGCGCCTGCTGCGGCTGCCCGTCGACGACTGCGCCATCGCAATGGGCTTGGCGCTGAGGGCCTTCCCCATGCTCGTCGATGAGTTCCGGGTGCTTTATGCCGCGCGCAAGCTGCGGCCCCAGCCCGTCCTCGCCTCCCGCCGGGACAGACGCCGCCACCGGCTCCACGACATCGTCGACCTCTTGGCCGCGGGCATCACGGTAACGTTGCGTCGCGGCGATGAGATGGGGGATGCGATCACCGCGCGTGGTGGCACCGGACAGATCTCTGCCGCGCCGTCGCGCCCGAGGGCCAACGACTGGGTAGCCTTGGCGATCGCGGGCGCGGTGTGCGGGATGGCACTGTTGCTCGAGCTGACAGTGCTGGGGACCAGCGCCGCCAACTAGCTTAGCTAGAGGTTGCTCACCGCCGGGGTGCATGACAGGTTCTCGGTGCGGTCGGTGGTGTTCCACAGCTCTCGGGTCTGCAGGGCCCAGTACACGCCGAACTCGGCTATCAGCAGGATCTCGGCGAGGATGACACCGTAGTTCCAGCCGTTGCCGTCAGGATCGAACAGTTCGTGCAGCACAGCCACCAGAAGCAGCGTCGCGAACATCGCCACCGCGATCATCTGATATCCGCGGACGTATCCGGGACGGCAGGCCGGCTCGTTGTCGGCGAGGTAGGCGTTGATCACCACGACCGCGATGATGCAGACGAACATCAGGATCGCCGCCACGGTGTGGGCGTACATCGCGAATTGTTCGGGAAACGCGATGAATGTGACGACACCGAACAACACGGTCGCCCAGAAGAACATGAATGCCCAGCGCCCGTATTCTGACACCCCGGACGGGCCCGCGCGCCAGGTGCGGTAGAGTAGCGACGCGGCTGATTTGGCGAACACGAGCCCGGCGATGACGGCCCAGATGTTGTTGCGGATCGCCGGATCGACCACATATTCGGGTAGTGCCAGACCGCAGATGCGGTCGGGGCGGGTGGTGGGAACCATCGCCACGACGAACGCGAGGATGCCGGCGAGATCGAGCAGAATGTCCTCGGTGTCAGTGCTGCCGCGGTAGGTGATCATCAGGATGCCGATCGCGCACAGCGACGAGACGAAGATGCTGTGCGCGGCGTTGTAGTAGTAGGCGCTGATCGACGTCTGCCAGCACCCTCCGGTCGTGATTGCCACCACGATCAGCGACGCGAACAACATCACGACCATCACGACGAGACCGCCGCGCAGGAAGCGGTAAGTGTCCAGCACGCGGTCGCCGCCGTTCACGCCACCAGCCTAGAACCGGTTCAACGCTTCGGCCGCCTTTGAGGGGCGTTGCGCGGGTCGCTGCCTGCCGGTGACGTCGAGGCACGTATCGGGGTTCCCGTACGTAATGTTCGGGCTCGCAACGAACGCCCCGTTTGGCACTACGGTTGAAAGCCGTGACTGCCCGAATTGTCGACCCGGATTTCCTGGCGCTGCCGCGGCACGCCCTGGCCGACGCCGCCCTGGCCGCGGCGCGCAGTGCCGGCGCCAGCTATGCCGACTTGCGTGTTCATCGCGTGGCGACCGAGGAAGTGCAGATGCGCGATGGTGAGCTGGAAAACGCTGTCACCTCCCGTGAGGTCGGCCTGGCCGTGCGCGTCATCGTCGACGGAACGTGGGGTTTCGCCTCGCACGCGGAACTCTCACCCGAGGTTGCTGCCGAGACCGCGCGCCGGGCGGTGCGAGTGGCGGCCACGCTGGCGCCGCTCAACGCCGAACGGATCGAATTGGCAGAAGAACCCGTCCACCGCGATGCGTCGTGGGTGTCGAACTATCTCATCGACCCCTTCACGGTTCCGTCTGCCGACAAGATCGCCCTTCTCGGGGAGCATTCGCGCCGGCTGCAGGCTTCGGGCGGGGTGGATCACGTCTCGGCGAGCATGACCGCGGTCAAGGAGCAAGTCTTCTACTCCGACACGTTCGGGTCGTCGATCACCCAGCAGCGAGTGCGGATGATGCCGTCGTTCGAGGCGATCGCCGTCGACTCCGTGCAGGGAACCTTTGAATCCATGCGTACGCTTGCCCCGCCCATGGGGCGCGGCTGGGAAGTGTTGTCCGGAGACGACGTGTGGGATTGGACTACCGAGCTGGCCCAGGTTCCGGAGCTGCTGGCAGAGAAGGTCAAGGCCCCGTCCGTGACCGCCGGCCCCGCCGACCTGGTGATCGACCCGACGAATCTGTGGCTGACAATCCACGAATCGATCGGGCACGCAACCGAATACGATCGGGCGATCGGTTACGAGGCGGCTTACGCCGGTACCTCGTTCGCTACCCCGGACAAGCTGGGCACGATGCGTTACGGGTCACCGGTTATGAACGTCACCGCCGACCGGACGGTCGAATTCGGTTTGGCGACAGTTGGTTACGACGACGAGGGTGTGCAGGCCCAGAGCTGGGACCTGGTGCGCGACGGCACCTTCGTCGGCTACCAACTGGATCGGGTGTTCGCGCCCCGGCTCGGTCTGCCGCGGTCCAACGGCTGTTCGTATGCGGACTCGCCGCACCATGTGCCGATCCAGCGGATGGCCAACGTGTCTCTGCAGCCGGCAGGTGAGGATATTTCGACCGCCGACCTGATCGCGCGGGTCGACGACGGCATCTACATCGTCGGTGACAAATCCTGGTCGATCGACATGCAGCGCTACAACTTCCAGTTCACCGGCCAACGGTTCTACCGGATCCGCGACGGCCGGCTCGACGGTCAGGTGCGTGATGTGGCGTATCAGGCCACCACGACGGCCTTCTGGAACTCGATGGAAGCGGTCGGCGGCCCGTCGACGTGGCGGCTCGGCGGGGCCTTCAACTGCGGCAAGGCCCAGCCGGGTCAGGTCGCCGC
>CAZEHT010000141.1:0-8166 GCA_964511995.1 uncultured Mycobacterium sp. | reverse complement strand
CACTCCACCCAAATCAGGTCGCTGAACCACCGCACCCAACAACGGATGACCGGCCTCCACAAACCCCAGACCGCCCAGGTCACCGCTCCCGAAGCCGAGCGTCGGCAGCCAAAAGCGCCGCCGCTGAAAGGCGTATGTCGGCAACGCGACCCGGGACCCGCTGAGAAACGCGGCCTGCCAGTTCACTGCCACACCCGCGACATGGGCCTTACCCACGGATAGCAAAAACCGGTCTAGCCCACCGTCGTTACGGCCCAGTGATGGAATGACAGTGGCCGCAACAACATCCCGATCCGCCACGGTTGCCCAGGTCTCCTCGATGGCGGTGGCCAAGACCGGATGCGGGCTGGATTCGATGAACACCTGATACCCACTGGCGCGCGCGCTGCGAACCGCGCGTTCGAACTGCACCGTCTTCCGGATGCTGTGGTACCAGTACTCGCCGTTCAAACCGGCGGTCTCCATGAGATCACCGGTGACCGTGGAGAAAAAGGCCACCGAGGACGAATGGGGCTCGATGTCCGTCAGCGCGTGGACAAGAGGCTCGTGGATTGCCTCGACCTGTGCACAGTGCGAGGCATAGTCGACGTCGATCCTGCGGACACGCACGCCGTTGGCCTGACAACGGAGTGCCAGTTCGTCCAGGGCACCTACCTCGCCGGAGACGACTACCGCTGAAACACTGTTCACCGCAGCGACGTGCAGTCGATCACCCCACTGCGCCGACAACTCGTGCGCTCGTGGCAGTCCACATGCCAGGGAGACCATGCCGCCGGCGCCCGACAACTGCACCAGGAGCCGGCTACGCAGCGCCACGACCCGGGCGGCATCTTCCAGCGACAAGGCTCCCGCGACATACGCCGCGGCAATCTCGCCCTGCGAATGGCCGATGACTGCATCGGGGACGACACCCATCGAACGCCACAATCCGGCCAGCGACACCATCACCGCCCACAGCGCCGGCTGCACCACATCGACTCGATCCAGCCCCGGAGCATCGGCCACTCCGCGGATGACATCGATCAAAGACCACTCCACGTGCTCACCGAGCGCCTTGTCGCACCGGTGCATGTGGTCGGCGAAGACTTCCGAGGTGTCGAGCAACTGGGCTCCCATACCGACCCATTGCGAGCCTTGGCCGGGAAAAACCAACACCGTCTTGCCCGCGGCCTCGGCATGCCCCACCACGACATTCGCACCCGGCTCGCCGGCAGCCAACCCCGCCAATCCCGCCATCAGGTGCTCGCGGTCGGCGCCGACCACCACCGCCCGATGCTCAAATGTCGAGCGCGTCGACACCAACGACCACCCCACATCGGTCGCGCCCAGATCCTGGTTAGCACTGACGTGGGCCAACAATCGCTGCGCCTGACCGGCCAATGCCTCTGCTGAACGGGCAGACAACACCCACTGAACGACCGGCATGTCTCTATCACCGTAAGTGCCAACACCTTCCAACGCGGGCGCCTGCGCCGAAGCTTGCTCCAAGATCACATGTGCGTTGGTCCCGCTGATTCCGAAGGATGACACCCCCGCCCGACGCGGGCGATCCGCAACCGGCCATGCACGCAGCTCGGTCAACAAAGAGACCGCCCCCGCCGACCAATCCACATGGGGAGTCGGAACATCCACGTGCAACGACTTGGGCATGACCCCATGCCGCAACGCCTGCACCATCTTGATCACACCGGCGACCCCCGCAGCCGCCGAAGTGTGCCCCATGTTGGATTTGATGGACCCCAGCCACAGTGGCCGATCCGCTGGCCGGTCCTGCCCGTAGGTCGCTAAAAGCGCTTGCGCCTCAATCGGATCACCCAGTACGGTCCCCGTCCCATGCCCCTCGACCAGATCGACATCCGCCGCGCCCAACCGTGCATTGGCTAGCGCCGTCCGGATCACACGCTGCTGCGCCGGCCCATTGGGAGTCGACAGCCCGTTGGAGGCGCCATCCTGATTGACCGCAGAGCCGCGAATCACCGCCAGCACCGGATGGCCGAACCGCTGCGCATTGGCTAACCGCTCCAACACCAACGCTCCGACGCCCTCGGAAAAGCCCGTTCCGTCGGCGGCTCCGGCATACGCTTTGCACCGACCGTCGGCAGACAGCGCCCGCTGCCGACTGAATTCCACAAACATTGCCGGGGTGGCCATTACCGTCACACCAGCGACCAGCGCCAAATCGCACTCACCCGAGCGCAACGACTGTGCCGCCAAATGCAACGCCACCAACGACGACGAACAGGCCGTATCCACCGAGACCGCCGGGCCCTGCAAGCCTAGCGAATACGCCACCCGCCCGGACGCCACACTCAACGTCGAACCGCGTAGTCCGTACCTCTCCAGGTCTCCGGGCACCCGCCCTTGGCCTCCGTACGAACCATGGAAGATCCCTGCGAACACGCCCGTCGCCGAACCACGCAACGCCAACGGGTCAATTCCAGCCCGCTCCAAGGCTTCCCACGACACCTCCAACATCAGCCGCTGCTGCGGATCCATTGCCAGTGCTTCGCTCGGCGCGATCCCGAAAAACGCCGCGTCGAAATCGGCCACGTCTGCCAGGAATCCCCCGCACCGGGTATAGGACGTCCCCACCGCGTCAGGATCCGAATCGAACAGGCCGCCGAGATTCCAGCCGCGGTCGGCCGGGAAATCCGACACCACGTCGCGACCTTCGACCACCATCTCCCACAGGGACTCCGGGGAATCCACACCACCCGGATACCGGCAAGCCATCCCGACCACCGCCACCGGCTCAGTCGCTGCGGCCAAGTACTCGCGGTTCTCTCGCTTCAGCCGCTCGTTTTCCTTGAGAGATTTGCGCAGGGCCATGACGAGCTTTTCGTGAGTGCTGTTCATCGGACCCGGCCTTTCGTGCCGCTCAACGGCGTGGGCCGCGCAATCCCGTTTGAATGTAAGGCATCTGAGCCCGAGCGACCCGAACTCGACAGTGCGTAGACCGCCTCGGCATGTCCGAGGTCATCCGCCCAGCCGACCACGAATCGCGCCGTCGCAAACTCCTCGCGAAACTCTCGTCGCTGCATCGGCGTCACTTCCGTAGGGCGACGTCGACGAGACGAGAAAGCGTCCACAGGCGCGCAATCAGTGCCAGCGCAGCAACACGAGTTCGGAGCAGAAGCCGGGACCCATCGCGATCATCAAACCCGCGCTTCCGCCAGGCGGTGGTTTGGCGATGGTGTCGCGCAGCACATGCAGCACCGACGCCGACGAGAGATTGCCTATCTCGCCGAGCGACCGCCAGGTCAGTTCCAGGGCTTCCGACGGCAGGTCCAGAGCCGCGTTGATCGCGTTGATGATCTTGGGACCACCGGGGTGGCTCACCCAGGCGCCGATATCGGTGGTGGTGAGGCCGTGAGCGGCCAAAAACCCGGTGACGTCCTCGCCGATGTACTGCTCCACAACAGTCGCGAGATCCTTCGACAGCACAAGCTCGAACCCTGCCGCGCCCACGTCGTACCCCATCGTGCGCAGCGAGTCAGGGTAGAGATGGCTGCGCGAATCGAGGATATCCGGGCCACCGACGCCGACCTGTTCGGCGCGACGCTCGCCGACGGCCACCACGGCCGCAGCTCCGTCAGCAAATAGGGCACTGCCGACCAGACCGGCCAGGGTTGGCTTGTATCCCGGATAGGTCAGTGAGCAAAGCTCCACGGAGATCAATGCCGCGACGCCGTCGGGCATGCCGCGCAGGTAGTCGTGCAGCCGGGCCACGCCGGCCGCGCCGGCCACGCAGCCCAGCCCGAACAGCGGCAGCCGCCGTACATCGTCACGCAGCCCGAGCCGCCCGGCGATCCGGGCATCCACCGACGGGACCGCGAGCCCGGTCACCGTCGTCGTAATTAGCACGTCCAAGTCTTGAGGTCGCAGGCCTGCCTCGTCCAACGCGCCGCTGAGCGCCTCACAGCCGAGGTCAACAGCGTTTTCGATGAAGATCCCGTTTGCCATGCCAAAGTCGGTGAGCGCTGGATACCGCTCCAGGGGCATCACCAGGTGGCGGCTGTTGACCTTGGCGCCGGCGTGCAGTTGACGAACGATGTCTTCGTAGCCCTCGAAATCCGGAATGCTGACGAAAAAGTCGGTGAGTTCTCGCTGCGAGTAGCGATACGGCGGCAACGCACCAAATACACCTGCGATGACGCTCATGGATCCCACCCCTTGGATACGAAGATCTGAGCCGAAAGGTTCAACCGATCGCTCAGCTTGCGATCAAACCTTGGCTTTGTTGGCTTTGGTGATCATCAGTTCGCTGGCTTTGGCCGCGACCTGCGGCATTCTGGTGATCGTATCGCGTACCTCCGGTCGTTGCTGAGCCCCAGCCAAGTTGACAGCGCCGCCAAGGATGTTGCCGGACGGGTCGACCACCTGAGACGGTAACGGAAATCCTCGCTGCGCTCGGCGATCGGCTCGTGCTCCTTGGCGCCCTGGCCACAGGTCCTTGACCACCGCCGCCCCTGAGGTGTGTCTGACTTAGCCGCAGAGATGCCGCGTGAGATTACCCAACTCATGGCGTCTCCCCGGTGGGTTGGTTGTGCTGTTGCGATGGTAGTCCAGGCGTTGCTGCCGAGCGCGGTCGAGACCCGTCGCGGCGGGCTTGCCGGATGGCGTCTCTGCGGCCTTGGTGTTCGTCGTCGGGGGTGAGGTAGCCGATCGCCTCGTGCAAGCGAACCGAATGGTATTCCGTTCGTACTCTCACTCATTCGGTTTCCAGCAGGGTTGGGTCGGTGATGGTCTGCAGGTGCGGCCACTCACCCTTGATGTGACCGAAGGTCTCGATCCACGCCTGATCCTGCGGGGTATGCGGGCGGCCGTGGTGCTGGGCGATCGCGATCAGCGCCGGAAGGCGCGGGCATCGCGGGCGGTCATCGGTGGACCGTTGTCGGAGACGGCCAGCAGGATCGGCCGGCGGGGGTCGTCGGTGTCCAGGTCGGGGCGCTCGGCGGTGAGCAGGTCCAGCAGGCCCTCGACTTCGAGCGCGTGCTCGAAGATCACCTGCACCTGGGTGGCGGTCTCCTCGACCGAGACCAGCGTGTCGATCCACTTGCGTGACACCATATCCACGATCGCGAAGCAGACCCGGCGGGATCGGGTGAAATGCGTCGCGTCCTATGCCGACGTCGGCATTTACACGTCGGTGACCCACAACTGGTTGGGGGCAGTCGCGGTGAAGTTGCGCTTGACCAGATAGGGGTGCCGCCCGGCGCCAGGGTCGGGCTTGGTGGTGCGACCCGTTAGCCGCGGCGCACCCCTTCGATGCCGGCGGCCCGCATCAGCCGGGCAACCTGATCGCGGCCCACTTCGTGACCTGCCCGGCGTGCCGTTTTCCACAAATAACGTTTCAGCGCAGGTCAGAGCGTTCTGCCTGCCACACCCGACGAGAGGACATCGCGTGCGAATCGTCGCGTATCTGCGGACGTCGACAGCGAGACAGCAAGAGGCGTTCGGCCCCGAAGTCCAGCGCGCCGCAATCCGACGCTGGGCCAAGGCCAACGATCACCGCGTGGTGTCCTGGCAGACCGACACCATCTCGGGAATCTCCGAACTCGCATCGCGCGCCGGATGGGTCGCCGCCGAATCGCTCGTCAAGGAGCGCAAGGCCGGTGGCATCGTGGTGGCACGACTGGACCGGCTTGCGCGTGACGTGCTGGTGCAAGAGCTGCTGCTGCGCAACACGCATCGCCTCGGCGGCGTGGTGCTGTCCGCCCGCGAATCCGAGAACGAACTGCTCTCCGGTGAATCAAGAGACCCGAGCCGCAAGTTGATTCGCACAATTCTCGGGGCGATCAGTGAGTACGACCGGGAGATGATCGCCGATCGGTTGGAGTCCGCCCGCAAGGCCAAGGCCGCCGCAGGTGGTTACGCGCACGGCTCACCGCGCTACGGCTGGCGTTCGGAAGGTGGCGAGCTGGTCGAAGTGCCAGCGGAACAGAAGGCGTTGGCCCGGATGATCGAGCTTCACGAAGCCGGGCATTAGGCGGACGGCGGGGTTATGCGCCCTGACGGTGGGTTTCCGCTGGTGGCGGCCGTGCGGGTAGTGTCGCCGTCCGCATAATCCTTGGCGGTTCCCCGTTACCTGCCCAGCGAGTCGAGCCAGCCGAGCAGGGAGGTGTCGGAGGTCCAGTCGGGCAGGACGTCGGGGGTGAGTGGCTGGTAGGCATTCTCGATCGCTTTGCGTTTGGTCTCGGCGTCTGCGCGGGCGTAGATCTCGGTGGTAGCGATGTCGGCGTGTCCGAGCAGGTCACGAATGTAGATCAGGTTGACGCCGGCCTGGATCAGGTGCATCGCCCGACTGCGCCGCAGGGTGTGGGGCGTGACCGGCAGGCCGGGAGCCCAGCCGGGGCCGCTGGCCCGGACGGCTCGGACGTGGCGGGCCAGAAGCTTGGCCACCCCGGACCGGGTCAACCTGCAGTGGTTCGGTCCGTGGAACAGCGGGTCTGTGTCGGCGCCCAGGCCGGGGTGCGGCTTGAGGTGTTCCAGATAGTCGGTGACGAGCCGGGCGGTCGGGTCCATCACGGGCAGGTACCGGATTGTGGAGCCCTTCCCGCGGATCGTCACCGTCATCGGGGTGCCGCGACGGATGTCTGCGACGTTGAGGTCACAGAGTTCTTGCACGCGGGCGCCGGTGTCGTAGGCCAGGGCGAGCAGCACGGTGTCCCGGATAGCGCGTGTGCCGTTCGTGCCGGGTTCGGCCAGTAGCACCTTGACCTCGTCGCCGGTCAGGTGCCCCAGGTTCGGGTCGGGGGTGTTCTTCTGCCGGATCGCCAGGACGCCGACGACCTGGTCGAGGTTGGTGGGGTTGTTCGACAGCGGTGTAGCGACAGAACGACTTGATCACCGCGAGACGTTGGTTGCGGGTGGCCGCCGAGGCGCCCCGTTCGGTTTCCAGCCAGCCCAGGAACCGCAGGATGCGGGGCCGGTCGATGTCGGGAAGGCGAAGCTTCTCCGGTGGTATGCGTTCGGCGGTCCTGAACCAGGTGAGCAGAAGTTTGAGCGCGTCCCGGTAGGAGCCGATGGTCCTTGGTGACGCTGCGCGTTCCCCGGCGAGGTAGTCGGTGAAGAACTTCGCCAGGTGGCGCCCGGCAAGATCTTGTGGCGGCGCCGGCCGCTGCCGCGGCGTCATGACTGGTCCTGGGCCGGTGCGGGGATGACGTAGCCGAACCGGATCTGGGCTTTGGTCATCACCTCGGGGTAGGCGTCGGCGGTCAACCGCAGGTAGTACTGGGTGCCGCGGAGGTCGGCGTGGCCCATGTAGCAGGCCAGGTAGGGCAACATGACGGCCAGGTCCGCTCCGTCTTTGGCCCAGCGCCGCAGGTTGGTCACGGCGAAGCCGTGACGAAGTGAGTGCGGATGCGGGCCGCCGACGAAATGCGGGATGCCGGCGTCGGCCAGGTAGCCGCGGAACCGCAGGTAGACCGTCGACTGGTTGATGGGCCTGCCCGGGACCCGGTTGTAGAAGACGTGGTCGCCGGGCTCGGGCGCCGGGTGCGCGGCCGCTATGTACCCACCCAGGTTTGCGGTGAGCCGGGCGCTGATCGGGATGGTCCGGCCCGCACCATTTTTCGTGTCGCGGATCTTCAGTGTCCCGGCGCTGGTGTCCACGTCCGGCAGGGTCAGGTTCAGCGCCTCGGAGACGCGCAGCCCACGCCGTATAGCACCCGGAACAGGACCGGGTCGACCAGCGCCTTGTTCGTGAAACTGGACATGGGCTGGGAGTCGATGGCGGTGAACAAGCGGGCCACCTCGTCGTCGGTGACGACATACGGCACCTGGTGGCGGATCCGCACGCGGGTCGCCGCGGCCGGCATGTAGGCGTGCCAGCCGACGGCCCGGGCGTGAGCAGCCAGCTGACGCAGCGCCAATTCGTTTCGCCGAACGGTCGACGCGCGCAGGTGACGGCCGTAGAGGAACCCGTCGCATGCTTCCTTGGTGATCGACCCGCCCGGGTAGCCTTCCCGCTCGCAGTGGTCCGCGAATTGGCGCAGCACCCGCTCCGGGATTTTGAACCGGTATCCGCCGGCGTGGCGCACGGCGACCAGATCGGCGATCAGGCCCGGCAGCGTCATCTCAGGCATCATGCTCACCCGCCGGGGCCGGTTCGGTGACCTCTTCGACGTCCAACGCGCAGCAGCGCAGCCGCTCGGTGTCGAAGCG
>CAZEHT010000140.1:0-8171 GCA_964511995.1 uncultured Mycobacterium sp. | reverse complement strand
CCAGAACACGCCCTCGGGATACGCACGCGTGTCGCGACGGATAACCGGCAGTCCCGGCTGCGACGCGGTCGCCGAGTACCTGGAAGAACTGGAGCGAACTAGCTAGACCGCCGGCGCGCGCGCCACGCCTCCTCGAGTCGGTCGACCGCGTGCGCGACGCCCATGCCGACGAGCCATGCGACGAGCACGGTCGCGAGACACGTCAGCGTCGAGAGACGCGAACCACCCACGCCCAGCACCATCGCGATGGCGGTCAGCGGCAAGTGATACCCGCCGGCGATGCCGGCCGCCGCGCCGGCGGCGCCCGCGAGATCGTTGCCGATGCCGAGTATCGGAGCGAAAACCCGGCCGCCGATGTCCCCGGTCGCCAGGAACGGCACGAAAATTCCACCGCACCCACCCGCCGCGACCGCCGCGGTCGTGATCGCCGCGCGCAACAGCGCGACCGTCAGCAGCGTGAGCGGCAGCGCATTCACGCTTTCGGCCCAGACGATCGAACCGCCGCCCGGGCCAATCGCGGCGGAGGGCCCGGCCACATACACGAGCGCGATGGCCGCCGCGGTCGAAGCCAGCCCTCCGACCCACAGCCGCACGCGGGGTGACGCCCGCCAGTCTTTCGCTCGGTAGATAGCCGCCGCGGCCAGCGCCGTTATTGCCCCCGAGAGGATGCCGATGCAGATCGCCGTGACCACCGCCTCCCTGACGGTGTATGGCGGTACCTTGGGAACGACGAGACGGATCAGGTCGAGATTCAGCGCGACGTTGATCATCCAGCCGACGACGCCCCCAATCAGCGCCGCGAGCACGCGCTCGAGGCTGTAGGGCGCGCCATTGCGCTTGCCGATCTCGAGCACGTACGCCGTGCCGACCAGCGGAATCGCCATCAGCGCGGCCACACCCGCGGCGCCGCCACCCAGTGCCGCCGGACGCAACATCTGGCGCCAGCGGACCCCGCGATCGCAGACACAGGCTCCGGCGGCGGTGGCCAGGTATGCGGCGGGCGCTTCGGTGCCCATCGCCGCACCGGAGCCGACGGTCGCGAATATCGCGGCGAGGCGGATCGGCGCGAGTCGCCAGGGAAGACGCTCCTCCCGGCCGGCCGTGGTCTGCACGTCACCGGTGATGTCCGCGGGGATGGCGCCCGGCGGCCATGTCCGCCAGGAACTGCGTGGTCTCCCGTCTCCGGCACGCGCCACCACGCGCCGCGCGACACCGTTCAGGAGCAGTGACGCCAGCGTGAGACCGACGAGCGGCATGACCACGATTTGCCACGTTGCCTGCGCGGAGACGAACTCCAGCATCGACTTGAGTGTCGACATCACGACGACGACGAGCAGTCCGCCCACGACGCCACCGACGAGCCCGCCGAGCGCGTAGGTAGTCACGCGTGAGAATTTCGAATCCGCTTCCGTGGGTGCAGCAATCTCCCGCTGCTCGGGAAGATCGTTCGACATGCAGCCATACTGCCCGAGGGCAGCGGCTCAAATGGATACGCCTTTAGGGCAGGACTAGACCCCCGCACGCCGGCGGTCTATTGCCCGGCTCCTCCTCGCCACGAGCGAGCTAAAGCTAAAGCGGGGTCAGGCGGTGCTCGCGCTGCACCCGGGCCGCGTGTATCGCAGACTCGGCATTCGGTCTCGCGCCGAACTCGCAAAGGAGCATCGACGAACTACGCGACGCGGACTGAGCTCTAGATCGGAATCAGTCCATGCTTGCGCTGCACCCGCTGGATCTGCTTGTCCTGCAAGAGGCTCAGCGCACCGCGCAGCATCAGCCGGGTCTGGTGCGGCTCGATGACCGCGTCGATGAACCCGCGCTCGGCGGCGATGTAAGGGATCGCCATGTTGAGGTTGTAGCCCTCGATGAAGTCGGCGCGGATTTTCTGCACCTCCGGCGCCTTGGGATCGGGGAACCGCTTCACCAGCAGTTGCGCAGCACCCTCGGCTCCAATCACCGCGATCCGCGCGGTGGGCCAGGCGAAGTTGAGGTCGGCGGTCAGCTGCTTGGATCCCATCACCGCGTACGCGCCGCCATAGGACTTGCGGATGGTGATGGTGACCTTCGGAACGTCGGCCTCCACGACCGCGTACAGAAAGCGGCCGCCGCGCTTGATGATTCCGTTCTTCTCCTGCTCGACGCCGGGCAGGAAACCGGGGGTGTCGACGATGAACACAAGGGGAACGTTGAACGAGTCGCAGAACCGGATGAATCGCGCGGCCTTGTCGGAGGCCTCGTTGTCGATCGACCCGGACAGGTACATCGGCTGGTTGGCGATCACTCCGACGGGCCGTCCGTTCACGCGCGCGTAGCCGGTGATGATGGCCTGGCCGGCCTGAGACGTCACCTCCAGGAAGTCGCCATCGTCGAAGATCCGCAGCAGGATCTCGTGCATGTCGTAGGCCATGTTGTCGGCGTCCGGCACGATCGAGTCCAGTTCCAGGTCGTGCGGAGTGATCTCGGGTTCCAGCCCGGGATTGATGATCGGCGCGTCGTCGAATGTGTTGGCGGGCAGGAACTGTAGATAGTCCCGCACGTACTGGAACGCGGCGGCCTCGGATTCCACCACCTGGTGGATGTTGCCGTATTTAACCTGGTAGTCGGCGCCGCCGAGTTCGTCGAGCGTGACGTCCTCACCGGTGACGTCCTTGATGACGTCCGGCCCGGTGACGAACATGTAGCCCTGGTCGCGTACGGCCACCACCAGATCGGTCTGGATGGGCGAATACACCGCACCCCCCGCGCACTTTCCGAGGATGATCGAAATCTGCGGCACCAGCCCGGACAGCAGCTCGTGGCGCCGGCCCAGTTCGGCGTACCAGGCCAGCGAGGTGACCGCGTCCTGGATGCGCGCACCGCCGGAGTCGTTGATGCCGATGATCGGGCAGCCGACCATGGCCACCCACTCCATCAGCCGGGATACCTTGCGGCCGAACATCTCGCCGACCGATCCGCCGTGGACGGTCTGGTCGTGGCTGAACACCCCGACCGGGCGGCCGTTGATGGTGCCGTGTCCCGTGACGACTCCATCACCGAAGAGCGCGTTCGGATCTCCCGGGGTTTTGGCCAGCGCGCCGATCTCCAGGAAGCTGCCCGGGTCGAGCAGGCTCAGAATGCGGTTGCGGGCACTGGGGGTGCCCTTCTTGTCACGCTTGGCCGCGGCCTTTTCGCCCCCGGGCTCCCTGGCGAGTTCCAGCTTCTCTCGAAGCTCGGCGAGCTTATCTGCGGTGGTCGCGGGTTGAGCGCCCGGGGGCATGTCGATGGTCACTTCGCCTCTTTTCGCGACTGCGCCTGGATCTTGTTGATCGCCTGGCTCATATGGGCACCGACTTTAGCGATGTAGGGCTCGTCGATGGCCTGGATGTGCTCGCCGCCGATGGGCACCACCTCGAGTTCGGACACGTATTGACCCCAGCCGCCGTCCGGCTTGCGGGTGGCGTAGCGGGGCTCGAAGGTGATCGCGTCGTCGTGGTATCGGTCGGCCATGTACAGCGTGACGTGCCCGTCGTACGGCTCGATCTTCGCCGTGTCGATGGCACGGTTGTCCAGATACGACGTGCGCTGGTGCTCGATTATGCCGCCCGGGACCGAAACGCCGCTCTGCTTGACGGCCTCCAGCACGAACTGGACCTGGCCGGCGTCGTCGAGTTCTTCGAGCTGCTCGTAGGGAATCGCCGGGATCTGCACGTTGAACGTCTTCTCGGCGAACTTGGCGTAACGCGCCCAGCGAGCGCGCGTCTCCTCCTTGGTCTGCGGGACCTCCTCGCCGGCTCGCACCGTATCGATCAGTCCGACGAACTCCACGTCGGCGCCGGCCCGCTTGAGCCCGATCGCGCAGGCGTAGGCCAGCACTCCCCCGAGCGACCAGCCCGCCAGGATGAACGGCTTGCCGTGGTTCATCTCCAACAGCTTCGGAACGTATTCGGCCGCCCGCTCCTCGATCGTCCCCTCCACGCGCTCGACGCCGAACATCGGCGTGCCCGCGGGCAGCCGGTTCAGCAGGGGTTCGTATACAACCGTGGAACCGCCGGCGGCGTGAAACACGTAGACCGGGACCTGTTGTTCGGACTCGGCCGCCCTGATGGTGCGGACGAACCCGTCGATCTCGCCGGACTCCAGGAAGCCGCGCACCGTGGTGGCCAGGGCCTCGATGGTGGGTGCGGACGTGACATCCGCGACGGTGACGGTGCCCTCGGAGCGCTCGGAAAGCCGTTGGGCCATCTTGGCGGCGGACTCGCCGTCGAGTGCGGGCAGGGCGTTGAAGATGCCTCCCGGAGACTTGCCGGTGACGATCGCCCAGGTCGCGAACGTCAGCCGTTCGGCTGCGTCTCGGGGCGGGACATCGGAGTTCAGCGCCTGGGCAACGGCCTGTTGATTGAGCGCCGCTGCGGCGGCCGCGAGCGCGGGCGCCGGCTTCTCTCCACCACCGGGCTCAACCGCCTGCTGCGACGGCCCGAGCGGATCCGTGGGCGCCGACGGCATGACCGCTGCGGTGCCGGGGCCCGACGGGTTCGTCGGTGGCGCCGGAACAGAAAGACCCGGGGGAACAGCCGGAGCCGTATCGCGGTGTCTCGCTGCCTCGGCTTCGGCTGCTTCGGCTTCTTCGTCGGTGGTAGACACCGCCGCACCCGCGCGCACCTCGTCGAGACGTTGCCCGATCTCGGCTGCGGTGGTGGCCCCGGCGAGCAGCTCGGCCTGGGCCGCGGCGACCTGCTCGGCGGTGTGCGTCTGCTGGAATTGGTGCAGTTGCGCCACCTCGTCACGGTGTTCGATGGCGTAGGTGATGAGCTGCTCGACGTTGCAGAGGTTGGCGTCGCGCACGGCCTGCAGCTGGATCGGCGGCAAGTCGAAGTCGTATTCGACGCGGTTCTTTATCCGCACCGCCATCAAAGAGTCCAGGCCGAGTTCGATCAGGGGAACCTCGCGCGGCAGATCCTCGGGCTCATAGCCCATGGCGCTGCCCACGATCGTCGCCAACCGGTCGCCGACGGTTTCACCGGAGTCCGGCGACCACTTGGCGAACCCCGCGCCCAGATTCGCGCCCTGGGTCAGGTGGTCGCTGAGAATCTCGGCATCGTCGACGATTTCCGGTTCGATCACCCGGGCCGGGACCAGATCCGTTCCCGTCAACGGTGTTTCGACGGCCACACCCGCGGCCGCCGCGGTCGGCAGCACGGATGCCTGGCCCTGCCGGGTGACGATCGCGTCGTAGACCAGGGTGAAGGACTCGCCGATGCGGGCGTGCACCTGCACGGTGGCCCCGCCGGGGTGGCGAGTCAGCGTGGTCACCAGCCGAGAACCTTCACCGGGGATGGCCCGCTGCTCGAACGAGGTCAGCACCGAGCCCGCAAGCACCTGCGCCGCGGCCGATTTCACCAGTGCGGGCAGCTCCTTGGCGAAGTCCGCGTTCGCCTTGGGCGCGTACTCCCACACGTGCCGGCCGTCGGGCGTGGCGACGTGACTGCCGGGCATCATCACCGAACCGTCGCCGGTGAACTGCGCATCCAGCCAATGCGGCTTGCGGCGGAACCGCGTCGGCGGGACGTCGGCGTAAGCCACCTCGTCCGCGGAGGCCGCGGCCGGCGGCGCGAACAGCGTCCGGAAATCCAGGTCGTGGCCGTTGACGTAGAGCTGCGCCATAGCCACGGTCAGCGAGTCGACCTCGTCCTGCTTGCGCGCCAGCGTCGGGATCAGCTGGGCGTCGTGCAGCCCTGCCGCAGCTGTGGTCAGGCCGACCTGCATCAGCGCCACGGGGTTGGGCGCGAGCTCGAGGAACGTGGTGTGGCCGGAATCGACCGCGTTTCGGATGCCGTGGGTGAAGTACACGCTGTGGCGCAGGCCCTTCTTCCAGTAGTCGACGTCGTGGATCGGCCCACCGCCGGGGCGGATGTAGGAGCCCTCGTGCACCGTCGAGAAGTATCCGATGGTCAACGGGCGGGCCTCGATGCCTTGCAACTCCGCGGCCAGCTCGCCGATCAGGGGATCCATCTGCTGGGTGTGGCTGGCGCCCTTGGTTTGGAACTTGCGGGCGAACTTTCCTTCCGCTTCCGCGCGCGCGATGATCGCGTCCACCTGCTCCGGCGGACCTCCGATCACCGTCTGCGTCGGCGCGGCGTAGACGCACACCTCGAGGTCGGGGTAGTCGGAGAACACCGTCTTGATCTCGTCGGCGGAGTACTCCACGAGCGCCATCAGGCGGATGTACTCGCCGAAGAGCATCGCCTCGCCCTCACCCATCAGGTGGCTTCGCGAGCAGATGGTGCGGGTGGCGTCCGCCAGCGACAGGCCGCCCGCGAAGTACGCTGCGGCCGCCTCGCCCAGCGACTGGCCCACCACCGCGGCCGGCGCGGCCCCGTGCGCCTTGAGCAGTTCGCCGACGGCGATCTGGATGGCGAAAATGACGAGCTGCACAACCTCGATGGGGTACTCGCAGGTTTCGTCGGTGTAGTCGACCGCATCGTCGAGGATCAGTTCGACGATCGAGTAGCCGCGCTCGTCCTGGATCAGGGCGTCGACCTTGTTGATCCACTCGGCGAATGTCTCGTCGCGCAGATAGAGGCTCTTGCCCATCTTGCGGTGCTGGGCTCCGAATCCGGCCAGCACCCACACCGGACCGTTGGTCGCCGGACCGTCCGAGGCGATGACGAGCGGGCTCTGCTTCCCATCGGCCAGGGCACGCATGCCTTTGACGGCCTCGTCGTGGTCGTGGGCCAGTATCACAGCGCGGGAACGGCCGTGGTTGCGCCGCGACAGTGAACGCCCGATCGACTCCAGCGAGGCCGCCCGCCCCGCCCGACTGTCGATCCAGTCGGCGAGCTCAGCGGCGGCGGCCCGTTTACGCGACGTCAGGAACGCCGAAACGGACAGCGGAACAACAGGTGTGACGGGATTCTCGGCCTGCTCGGCAGCCAGTTCCTCGCGGGCGTCCCGCAGCAGCCGCAGCGCCTCGTCGGTGAGGCCGGGAAGTTCGCCGTCGTCTTCGCCATAGGACGGGTGGCCGTTGAGATGTGCAAGGCCGTCTCCTTCGAGGCCGCCGTCTTCGTCGTCGTGGATGAACTCCCCGTACTCGTCCATCCGAACCCCACCGACAGAGGCGGCGTCGCGGTTCTCTGACCCGGCGGCAACGGGATGCGCAACCGGTTCGGGTTCGACCAGGTCCGACGGCAGCACCTCGCGCAGCACGAGGTGAGCGTTGGCGCCGCCGAAACCGAAGCCGGAGACGCCGGCAATTTTGTGTCCGCTGTAGCGCGGCCAGTCGGTTACCTCGCTGGCGACCTTCAGCCGCTCCTTGTCGAAGTCGATGTAGGGGTTGGGGCCGGCGTAGTTGATCGACGGCGGGATCTTGTCGTGGTAGATCGCCAGCGCCATCTTGGCGATGCTGGCCGCGCCCGCGGCCGATTCGAGATGTCCCACATTGGATTTCACCGCGCCGAGCAGCGCCGGGCGGTCCGGTGCGCGGCCCTTGCCGATTACCCGGCCCAGCGCCTCGGCCTCGATAGGGTCGCCCAGGATGGTTCCGGTGCCGTGTGCCTCGATGTAGTCGACGGTGCGCGGGTCGATGCCGGCGTCCTTGTACGCCTTTCGCAGCACCTCGGCCTGCGCGTCGGGATTCGGCGCCAGCAGTCCGTTGGAGCGCCCGTCGTGGTTGACGGCGGAACCTGCGATGACCGCCAGGATCTCGTCACCGTCGCGGCGCGCGTCGGCGATGCGCTTGAGCACGACCATGCCGCCGCCCTCGGAGCGGGCGTAACCGTCGGCATCGGAGGAGAACGACTTGATCCGGCCGTCGGGCGCCAGCACGCCACCGACCTCGTCGAAGCCGATGCTCACCACCGGAGTGACGAGCGCGTTGACGCCACCGGCCAACACCACGTCGGCTTCCCTGGCGCGCAGCGCCTTCACACCTTCGTGTATCGCGACCAGCGAGGACGAGCATGCGGTGTCGATCGCCATGGACGGGCCGCGGAAGTCGTAGAAGTACGACACCCGGTTGGCGATGATGGAACTCGCGGTCCCGGTGATCGCGTACGGATGGGCGGTGGCCGGATCCGCCACCGACAGGAAGCTGTAGTCGTTGGTCGACGAACCGACGAATACGCCGACCGCGGTGCCGCGCAGGCTCGACGCCGGGATGCGGGCGTGCTCGAGGGCCTCCCAGGTCAGTTCGAGCGCCA
>CAZEHT010000139.1:0-8191 GCA_964511995.1 uncultured Mycobacterium sp. | reverse complement strand
CCCATCTGACCGAAAGTCAGCGCCAGCCCGAGCGCGGCCAGCAACAGGATCGAGCCGAGGCTCAATCCCGTTGCCAGCTGCCCGATCAGGACATCCATCGGCTCAGCCCGACAGGCCGGCCGCCCACGGGTAGGACTTCAGGTACGGGTCCGGCTCGATCGGGCCGGGCGACTGCCACACTGTGTAGATCAGGCCGTCGGGATGAACCTCCCCGATACGGGCGGTCTTGGTGATGTGGTGGTTGTCCCCGTCGATGGTGACCAGACCTTCGGGCTCGTCGAAGGTGACGCCGTCGGCGTTGTCCTGAATCGACTTGGTGTCAAAGGCTTTCGCCTTCTCGACGGTGTTCTTCCACAAAGACTCCGATACGTAGGCGGCCTCCATCGGGTCGGCGGTGGGCTTGTTCTCGCCGTACTTCTCCTTGTAGGCCGCCACGAACGCCTTGTTCGCCGGGTTGTCGAAGTCTGGTAATAGTCCCAGGGGGTCAGCTGACCCTTGATGTTGTCCGCACCGACACCACCGGCATCTTCTCCGGGGTCAGACCGGCGTTCGTGTACTCCTTGAAGAACGCGACGTTGGTGTCGCCGTCGAGGGTGTTGAACACCGCGCCCGCGCTGGATGCGCGCACCTTGTTCACGATGGTCGAGAAGTCGGTCGAGCCCAGTGGGGTGTAGCCCTCGCCCTTGATCTCGATGCCGTTGGCCGCCGCATATGCCTTGATGATGCGGTTGGTGGTCTGCGGGAACACGTAGTCGCTGCCCATCAGATACAGCGACGTGACGCCCTTTTCCTTGAGGTAGTCGAGCGCCGGGACGATCTGCTGGTTGGTGGTGGCGCCGGTGTAGAAGATGTTCTTGCTCGACTCCAGGCCCCTCGTACTGCACCGGGCAGTACAGCAAGGAGTCGTGGCTTTCGAACACCGGCAGCATCGCTTTGCAGCTCGATGACGTCCAGCCGCCCAACACCGCGGCGACGCAGTCGTCCTTGATGAGTTTCTCGGCTTTCTGGGCGAATACCGCCGGATCGGACGCGCCGTCCTCGCCGATGAGCTCGATCTGCTTGCCCTCGACCCCGCCGGCGGCGTTGATCTCGTCCACGGCGAGCTCGATGGAGTCGCGCACGGTCACTTCGGAAATGGCCAAGGTGCCCGACAGCGAGTTCAGCGACCCACCTTGATCTCGGAGCCCGAGGTATCCACGCACGATTCCGTCCCGGTCGCGCCGGGCGATGCGGTCTCGTCGGCCTTGCTTCGCATCCGGCGAGCACGAGAGACGTCGCGGCGACGACGGTTCCGGCCGTCAAGGCCGGTCTTCTCAGCGGGGTAGGTAGGAAACCCCGCATCGACAACCTTTCGTCACGGGTGGGCACGACCTCAAACCGCGTTGGCCGGAGGATTTCTCGGCAACGGCATCGGGGCCGAACGGCACCGCCGCGGGTGCCAAGCCGGACGTTAAGTCGCCTGTGTTTCGGGGGAATGTCCGTGTGTCACGAACAAATTAGCGTGTTGTTTGAACGGTATTGCGGCGCGACAGCGGTCGCGCCCGTTCGAGCGCCCACGGGCCTGGTAACGATCCGGTAGCGTCGGCAGATATGACGAACATGGGAACAGCGATGCGCCGGTTCGGGTCCGCCGTCGTGCTGGCCGCGAGCGTAGCGGCGGTCACGCATGGCACGTCCGCCGCCGAACCGGCGGCCCATAAGGTCACTTACACAGTCACCACGAACAGCGACCTGACCGCCAACATCTATTACGTGGTCGCCGATCCGCCGGACCAGGCGGCCGCCAACACCGATCAGTTCATGCCGCGCGCCCGGGTTCCGGTCGGTCCGGCGACTCCCTGGGTATTCGAGACGACGCTCAACGATCCGAAGCAGTGGGCCTACGTCAGCGCCAGCGGCGGCCTGCGCGTTAACCCCGAGTTCCATTGCGAAATTGCGGTCGACGGCCAGGTGGTGGTGAGCGAGCAGGGCGGCAGCGGCGTGCGCTGTTCATTGCGCCCCTGGTGACGGTCATGCACTTCGCTCGCCCTTGCGTGAGCGCGTAGCTTTGAAGAAAGTCGCCCGCTGCGAGCGACTGTCGGCAAGGAGCATGTCATGGCTGTCGGTGAAGACGCGCTGAACGAATTTCTGGGCAAGGCGATCGGCGATCTGGGCGGTGCGATGAGCGCGGTGCTGGTGCTCATCGGCGACGAACTCGGCCTGTATGCGGCTCTGGCCGCGGAACGATTGACGTCGGCCGAGCTGGCCGACCGCACCGGCACGAATGAGCGCTACGTTCGGGAGTGGCTCGCCAACCAGGCGGCCGGTGGATATGTCGAATACGACAGTGCGAGCGACCGATACCACCTCAACGAGGTCCAGGCGCTGTGCCTGGCGAATCCCGATGGACCGGTGGATGTACCCGGTGGCTATTCCGTTGTCGAGGACCTGTTCCACGTCAAGGGACGGGCCGTGGAGAATTTCCGCCGCGGTGCCGGGATGGAATGGGGCGAGCATCACCCGTGCCTGTTCCGGGGCACCGAGCGGTTCTTCCGGGCCGGCTACAACGCAAGCCTGCTTTCCGACTGGCTGCCCGCGCTCGACGGTGTGGTCGAGAAACTCAGTGCCGGGGGTCGCGTCGCCGACGTGGGGTGCGGGCACGGTGTGACGACGATCCTTATGGCGCAAGCGTTTCCGAACTCGGAGTTCGTCGGCATCGACTATCACGATGCATCGATCGAGACCGCGCGTGAACGCGCGGCGAGTGCGGGCGTCACCAATGCGCGCTTCGAGGTTGCCGACGCGACGTCGTATCGGGGTGGCGGCTATGACCTCATCGCGTTCTTCGATTGTCTGCACGACATGGGTGATCCATCCGGCGCCGCCAGGCACGCCCGGGAGTCGCTGCAGTCCGACGGTCATTGCCTGCTGGTGGAACCGGCGGCGGGCGACAGCGTGTCGGACAACCTCAACCCGGTGGGCCGGGTGTTCTACGGCGCATCCGCGCTGATTTGCGTACCGGTGTCGCTGGCCCGGCAGGGGCCGGCGCTGGGCGCCCAAGCGGGCGAACGCCGGCTCACCGACGTGATGGTGAACGACGCCGGCTTCACCCGATTCCGTCGGGCCGCGCAGACTCCGTTCAATCTGGTGTTCGAAGCCCGGCCGTAGGGCTTGACAGGTAGTCGAACACATGTTCGCATAGGATATGCGCTGGTCTGCTCAGAGTCTCGACGTCGATGACGGCGCTCTTCCCGGGCTGGCGCGACTCGGATTCGTTCGCAGTGTGCGCACCCCGCAGTTCGACGGCATCACCTTTCACGAGGTGCTGTGCAAGTCGGCTCTGAACAAGATTCCGGAATCTGCTGCCGGGCTACCCTTCCGATACACCGTCAACGGCTACCGCGGGTGCTCCCACGCGTGCCGGTACTGCTTTGCCCGTCCCACCCACGATTACCTTGACCTGGACTCCGGTACCGATTTCGACACGCAGATCGTGGTCAAGACCAACGTTGCCGACGTCCTGCGCTCCGAGTTGCGGCGTCCGTCCTGGCGGCGCGAGACCGTGGCCTTGGGCACCAACACCGACCCGTACCAACGTGCCGAAGGACGGTATGCGCTGATGCCGGGCATCATCGCTGCCCTGGGGGAATCCGGCACCCCGCTGTCGATCCTGACCAAGGGCACGTTGCTGCGGCGGGACCTGCCGCTGCTTACCGCCGCTGCACAGCAGGTGCCGGTGTCGGTGGCGGTATCGCTGGCAGTCGCCGACCCGGCCCTGCACCGCGACGTCGAACCCGGCACGCCGACACCACAGGCCCGGCTGGAGCTGATCTCCGCGGTCCGCCAGGCCGGCCTGGACTGTCACGTGATGGTGGCGCCGGTACTGCCGTACCTGACGGATTCTGTTGCGTATCTTCATCTTTTACTGAGCCAGATCGCCGAAGCGGGGGCGACGGGAGCAACGGTCTTCGGGCTCCACCTGCGGGGGTCCACTCGGGGCTGGTTCATGTCGTGGCTGGCGCGCTCACACCCCGAGCTGGTGGACGCCTATCGCCGGTTGTACTCGCGCGGCGCCTACCTGCCGTCGGACTATCGGCACATGTTGCACGAGCGGGCCGCGCCCCTGATCCGCCGGTACCGTCTGTGCGGGAAGGCGCAACCGCAGGCCGCCCCCGTCGCCGAGCGTCGGACGCCGTCGCAACTCACCCTGTTCTGATTTGGGGAGCCTGAGCCGCTCTCAACGCGGCTCGCCCACCGCAAATCAGCTTGGGGCGCGCTCGAATTTCATCATGTCGAGATTCCAGTACCCCCGCAGGTTGGTGAGCAGCCCGGCGTCGTTGACCCGATAGGTGAACACCCCTCGGACCTCGCTGCGAAAGCCGCCCGCGAATTCGCTGCGCAGGACCAGGATGTGGGCCACCTCGTCGGGCGAACTGGACGAGAACGTCTCTTCGCACGTGATGCGCAGGTTGTTCGGTGCGATGTTGGCGTCGAAGAAGGCCGTCACGGCCTCCTTGCCGCGCACGCCGTTACCGTCGGGGTTGGTCACCGACTGGCCGATCGGGTCCTCGATGACGACCTCGTCTGCCATCAGTGCCAGCCACGCCTCCCGGTCATGGGCCTGAACCGCCCGCCAGGACGCCTGCGAGGCGGCCAACGCGGGGGTGGCGTCGGTGGTCGGAGAACTGGTCATCGGCGGTGATCCTCGCGTCGAAGCGGTGCGTTCGTCCATAACATACAGGCAACGGGCATACCGGCTGGATACCCATTGCACGCCAGGCGGCGCCCAGCGGGGTTGTCCAGACGGCGCGCGCTCTCAAGCCTCGCTCAGCCGATATCGAGATCCGAGGCGCTGTAGGTGTCGCATTTGTTGGGGTTGCCCGTCTGGTAGCCGACGGTGAACCAGTGTTGACGCTGCGCGGACGAACCGTGTGTCCACGACTCGGGGTTCACGCGGCCGGTCGCCGCCTTCTGGATGCGGTCGTCGCCCACGGACTGCGCGGCCGACAGCGCGTCGGCAATGTCCTTGTCGCTCAGCGGTTCTAGGAATGTCACGTCGGTGCCCGGCTGCTTGGTGATGGACGCGTAGTGGGCCCAGACGCCGGCGTAGCAGTCGGCCTGCAACTCGGTGCGCACACTGTTGCCCTCGGCGCCCTGGGGGCCGCGCTGCGCTTTGGCGAGATTGCCGAGCAGGTTCTGAACGTGGTGCCCGTACTCGTGGGCCACAACGTACTCCTGCGCCAGTGGTCCACCACTGGAGCCGAACTGGTTGACGAGCACGTCGAAGAAGCCGGTGTCGAAGTAGGCGGTTTTGTCGGCCGGGCAGTAGAACGGCCCGACGTCGGTGGTGGCCAGACCGCATCCGGTGTCCACCTGGTCCTTGAACAGCCGCATGTGCGGCGGGGTGTAGCCCTTGAGCAACTGGCTCCAGACGCCGTCCACGGAGTTTCCGGTGGCGATTAGACGGCACTCCAGGATGTCGTTGGCATCCTTGCCGGTTCGGCATTGGCTGACGTCGAACCCCGGGGCGGCCACCCCGCCTTTCGGCTCGATCGCCTGCTGGCTGAGCACACTGCCGGGATCCCCGCCCAGGAACAGTGTCAGCAGGAGGACCACCAGGCCGCCCACGCCGCCGCCGATGGCGATTCCACGGCCCGCGCCTCCACCGCCACCGCCGCTGGTTGACGTGTTGCTTGTGTCAATCCGCATACCTTCGTTGAAGGTCATGGCACGCCTCCGGGCCCTTCGTGTGCGTTGTCGCCGGCAGCCGACGTCTACAGCTTCGCACACTACGATTCGGGCGTGGCGATCGTCGACAAAGTTGCGCCCATCGCGGCCACGCTGGCGGGAGAATTGCGTGGCACGTCCGAGCGTGGGGTCGCGGTTTGGCGGGGGGTGTCCTACGCGCGCCAACCCGTCGGCCCGTACCGCTTCGTCATGCCGGGACCGCTGCAGCCGTGGTCGGGGATCCGCGACGCCATCGGTCACGGGCCGGTTCCGCCGCAGGCCAAATCGTTTGCGGCCGGCGGGGCGCCCAACGTCCGCGACGAGGCCTGCCTGACGCTGACGGTCTGGTCGCCGGACCCGAAAGGGTCGCTGCCGGTGATGGTGTGGATCCCCGGCGGGGCGTTCGTGCTCGGTGCGGGACAGTTCGACATCTACAACGGTGCGCGGCTGGCCGCCAACGGAAAGGTCGTCGTCGTCAACGTCACGTACCGGGTCGGTATTTTCGGCGGATTCGAACTCGGTTCGCTGGGAACGGATTTCGACGACAACCTGTGCCTGCGTGACCAGATCGCCGCCCTGGCCTGGGTGCGCGACAACATCGCCGCGTTCGGCGGCGATCCGGGCCGGGTCACGGTGTTCGGCGAGTCCGCGGGTGGGGTCTCGGTTCTCGCCCTGCTGGCCAGCCCGGCTGCGGGCGGTCTCTTCGGGCGCGCGATCGCGCAGAGTCCGGCGCTGACGCTGCTGGCCGACTATGACACCCGCGCCGAACAGGCTCAGCGCTACCTTGCCGAAATCGGTTGCCGCCCGGAAGAACTCAAGAGCCTGCCGCAGCGCGATCTGCGCCGCGCCGCGGGAATCGTGCAGCAGCGCAGCGTACGGACCTCGCCGACGCTGGCCTACGGGCTCACCTACGGAACCGATCTGCTGCCCATGGATCCGATCGCGGCCGCCCGTGCGGGCACGCTCGCGCGGCTGCCGCTGATAATCGGCACCAACAGCCATGAGGCGTCGATGTTCGCCTGGGCGAAGCCGCCTATGCTGCCGACCACCGCGGCATTGGTCGAGGCGTTCTTCACCCGGGTCGCGCCCGGCGGACGCGAGCGCGTGCTGAGTGCCTATCCGGACTATCCGCGACGCCGTGCGCTGGTCGCCTTCGGTTCCGACGTCACGTTCGGGGCGCCGTCCTGGGCGTTCGCGGACGCCTACGGCGACCTGACGCCGACGTATGTATACCGGTTCGATCATGCCGCCCCGGCCCTGCGCGCGCTGGGGTTGGGCGCTACCCACGGCAGTGAGATCGTGCACGTCCAGCACACCTACGAATCGAGGCTGGGCCGCAGGTTGCACCCCCTGGGCGGTCAGATCCGGCCGTCGGTGGGCCGGCGCATGCAGCGCGCCTGGCTGGACTTCGCGACCGGGCAGGATCCACCGGGGGACTGGCCCCGCTACCGGGTGCCCCGGCGGGCGACGCGGATCATCCGGACCACACGCGATGTCGTCGTCGACGACCCCGAGGCGCCGCGGCGCGCGGCATGGGAGGGCCTCTACTGAACCCGGGCGCCGGTGCCGCGCTTGCCGCGCTCACCTGAGCCCTGACCCTTGACCGACCGGGCCGAATCGGGCTCGACCGTTTCTAACCGGGGCTCACCGCGAAGCGGTCGTCGCTGTAGCGCCGCAGGTTGTACAGGAACCGCTGAAACAGCCATCCCATCACGGGAGTGCCCGATCTCATGCCGATCCGCGCGGCCAGGCCGTTGGGCTTCATCGCCATCACCCACGTCAGATGGCAACCCCCGGCGGTGGGTACCACGCGGTAATCCTCGGCAAAGGCGGCAACGCTGCCGGTGGACGCTTCGTTGAACCGGAATGCCATGTGCGAGTAGGGCTCCCAGGCGAGGAACTCCTCGTGGCCGGTGATGCCGCCCCGCATGTCGACGGTGCGGGTGGTGCCCATCCCGTGGGGTGGTGGGCTTGTCCAGGTCACCTTCGTGATGGCACTGGCCCAGTGCGGCCACGACGTCTCGTCGGCCAGCACCTCGAACAGTTGCTCGGGCGTGATCGCCAGGTCGACCTTGCTGATGAACCGGTGAGGCGCGGACTCGATGAAATCGAGCCCAACGCGCTCGCAGGGGTAACGCCTGGTCATCTGCTCTCCTCCGCGGGTTATAGACAGATCACGATAGCTGTCTACTGCCTGGCGGCGACCACCCCCGACCGGCTAAATCGTGGCGATGAGCGGAGGTGTTCTGCCGATCACGGTCAATTCACCATCGTGGAGGGTCTGGGCGGCAGGCGAAGCGGACGGTGATCGGGTGGAATACGGCGCCGCAGGTCAGGGCCCGGCATCTTTCGAGACAGGGCCGTCCGCCTTGTCGACGTACGCCTATGTACGCCTATGCCACGATGATCTTTGTTGAAGTGTCAGTACACGGTTCTCCGCTGTTTCAAGTGGGTTGGTGAGGTTTGGCTTAAGTGGTCTGTTCAG
>CAZEHT010000138.1:6387-8515 GCA_964511995.1 uncultured Mycobacterium sp. | reverse complement strand
TGCTTCGGAGTGACACGGATACCGGCCCTGCGCAGCAAGTCCTGGGTGTCGCGGCGCTGCTCGGGCAGCACTACGGTGACCACGTCGCCCGCGCTGCCGGCCCGCGCCGTACGCCCGGAACGATGGAGGTAGGCCTTGTGCTCGCTGGGCGGATCGATGTGGACCACCAACTCCACGTCGTCGACGTGTACGCCCCGTGCTGCGATATCCGTCGCCACCAGAACCCGGGCCTCACCTCTGGTGAACGCCGCGAGATTGCGATCGCGCGCGGACTGAGACAGGTTGCCGTGCAAGTCAACTGACGGTATCCCGTAGTCGGTGAGTTGCTTGGCGAGCCTACGAGCGTGATGTTTGGTGCGCATGAAGAGGATCCGGCGCCCGGTGCCGGAGGCCAGCCGGCGCACAAGCTCTGTCTTGGCTTCGGCGCCGGCCACATGGAAGACGTGGTGGGTCATAGCGGACACCGGTGTGTTGAGCTCGTCGACGGAATGCAGCACCTGATCGTGGAGGAACCTGTTGACGAGTTTATCGACGCCGTTGTCGAGGGTTGCGGAGAAGAGCAGCCGCTGGCCGCCCGCCGGTGTGGCCGCCAGGATGCGGGTGACGGCGGGAAGAAAGCCGAGATCGGCCATGTGATCGGCTTCGTCGATCACGGTGATCTCGACGGCGTCGAGGCTGATCAAGCGCTGTCTCATCAGGTCCTCGAGCCGACCCGGGCACGCCACCACGATGTCGACGCCGGATGTGAGAGCTACCACTTGCCGGTGCTGCGGGACGCCGCCGAAGATGGTGGTGACCCGCAGGTTGCGGGCGGCTGCCAGCGGTTCCAGCGTCGCGGTGATCTGGGTGGCCAGCTCACGCGTGGGAGCCAGCACCAAACCCGCGGGCCGCGACGGGCGCCGCTTGTGCGACGAGAGCCGGCTTACCAACGGAATGGAGAAGGCGAGCGTCTTTCCGGTGCCGGTCTTGCCGCGCCCGAGGACGTCTCGGCCCGCTTGCGTGTCGGGAAGGGTTTGGGCCTGGATAGGGAACGGAACGGTGATGCCCGCTGCGGCGAGCACGCTGACCAGTGGAGCGGACACACCCAGATGGGCAAAGGTCTTGTTTGTGGTCACTTACGGTGCCTTTCGGGCATCGGGTGTGCTGGGTCGCGGTACGGTTCCACGCCCGAAAGCACAAGCTGGCGAGATTGCCGGTGGGCAAAATCGATCGCCGCGAGACGGTGGTGCGGGATGCGCGGATCATTGAAATCCGCTGTTCCGGCCCGATTTCGGACTGGCACCGGTGTGGCAAAAACGCGTTCACGACGTGCTGGCAACTCGTTGCGGGAGCCAACGTTACCGATCAGTGTATCCCGAACGGCGAGTCAGGCCCTAACCCCGGGAAATGTCACTGGTGTCAGACCAGTCACATTTGAGCTCGGCATGGGCAAGCCGGTTCACTTCGTACCGACCGTGACCAGATCCGACAGGAGCTGTGTCCGTAGCGGCCGGCGAACGCGGTGCTGCTCGCCGACGCCGAATCCGGCGCCCTCGAACAACGCGCGCATCTCTCGGGGCGACGGCGTATATGCCGGGTTGAACCGGTCGACCACGAGCCGCGACAGCATGAACGGCTGTCGTGGACTCATTGTGGCCACAACCGCGATCCCGCCGGGCCGCAGCACGCGGTGGAACTCTCGCAACGCTGCGGGCTGGTCGAAAAAGTGGAAGGCGGATGTGGTGACGACGGCGTCGAGAGTGCCGTCGTCAAACGGCAGTTGTTCGGCGGGGGACGTCAGCCATTGCACCGCCTCCGAGCGGGCCTTGGCCTCCTTCAACATGCCCTCCGACATGTCCACGCCGTAAACCTGCTCAGGCTTGAGTTCTTTTTCGATCCGGTCGGCGAGAATGCCGGTCCCGCAAGCGATGTCGGCCACCTTGAGCGCCCCGTGGCTCCGCAGGACATCGATGACCTCATCCTGGGCCGGGCGGTAGACCCATCGCTGCAGGAACGGCAGATCGTAGGCAGGGGCGGCGAAGCTCCAAAACCGCGTAACCGCGTCGTTGAGGGTCCGCCGGGGAGTCGGGGTCATCGCGATCAACGATACGCGCGTGAATCGAATCGGGACCGAGCCTCCCGGGCCTTC
>CAZEHT010000138.1:0-6287 GCA_964511995.1 uncultured Mycobacterium sp. | reverse complement strand
GGTGGGAATGACGATGTCGAGACCCCTGGCATCGGCCAACAGCCGCTCAGCCCGGCAACCCAATGATTCTTCGACGTCGATGAGCTGCACCAGGGTGTGCGCTTCGTCCCCCACCCGGGTATTGGGGTGGGATTGGGCTAGCCGCAGTTTCGTCAGGGCCACTTCGCTGAAGAGCTGATACGCGGGCCACCGCTGATCATTGGTGAGATCGCGATTGTTGGCCGACGCGAGTATCGGTCGGTACTGCTCCTCGCAGAAACTCAGCGCAAACCGCTCAGCGCCAGCGGCGTTCAAGCCCGCCGACCGGGCGAAGTAGAAGGTGAGGAAGTCAGTGTCTTTCCAGCCCGGCACCTTTGCGGGGTCGGTGGGACCATCATCGAGCGTTCGGTCACCAGCGAATTCGCATTGCCGACAGCGTGCGGAGTATCAGCGAAGCGGTGCGGTTATTCCGGGTGACCCCTTCGCGAATTCGTGAAGCGTCGCGCAGGTCAGGGTTGCCGGCGCCATCCGGCCGACGTGACCGCGGTGCTGACGTAGAAGCGCGGGTTGGGATGTCTAGTTGCTCGCCGAATTGCAGCGCTTGCCCGACCGCCACATGCGACACCGGACCGGCTGCGACTCTGCTGTCGTAGAAGGGCTTTCACACGCTATGCCACTCGTTCAATTGACATGCCTCCCCTGTATAGATAGCTGAACATCAATCGAACACAGCTCCATATGGCGATTAACTATCGCATATGTATTTCCTGCTGAAGGGAACTTTCGCGATTAGCTATGCCAACGTTCGACGGCACTGACCCGACGTGCGGCAACGCGGTTCCGCGACGGTGGCCCGATTCAGCAGGTCGTGAACCCGCCGTCGACGACGATGGTCTGTCCCACCACGTATCCGGCCGCGGGCGAAGCCAGCCAAACCGCGGTGGCGGCCAACTCGGCCGGATCGCCGGTGCGGCCCAGAATCACCCTGGGCATCTGGCTCTCGAGATAGCCGGGCTTGTATTCGTCGGTCATCTCGCTCAGGAAGAAGCCCGGCGCCAGCCCGTTGACGCGGATGCCCCTGCGCCCGCCCCATTGCTGGGCCAGGTCGCGGGTCAGGCCGATCACGCCGGCCTTCGACGCGGTGTAGGCCGCCTGCGGCAGGCCCGCGGTGGTGATGCCGAGAACGCTGGAGATGTTGATGATCGAACTGCCCGGCCCCATCACCCGCGCGCAGGCCTGGGCCATCCAGTACGACCCGTTGAGATTGATGTCGATGACCCTACGGAATTCGTCGGGTGTTTCACGGGAGGCCGGGACGGCGGTTCCGACACCGGCGTTGTTGATCAGGATGTCAACGTGGCCAAAGCTTTCCACGGCAGTATCGACCAGCGCCCTGCACTGTTTGGGATCGGCCACGTCGGTCATCACCGACAACGCACGCCGCCCCGACTGCTCGACGAGGGAGGCGGTGCGGGCCAACTTCTCCACCCGCCGCGCACCGAGCACGACGTCGGCGCCCGCTTCGGCGAATGCCTGGGCGAACGCGACGCCCAATCCGGAGGATGCACCGGTGACGATCGCCACCCGATCGTCGACCTTGAACCGATCCAGCACGCTCATCGGGGACTCCTCAGCACTTGTCGGGCGATGGCGTGCTTGTGCACTTCGGTCGGCCCGTCGTAGATCCGGAAGGCACGCATGTCGGAGAAGATCATGCCGACCGGCGTCTCGTCGGAAATGCCTATCCCGCCGAGGATCTGGACACAGCGGTCGGCGACCTTGAACAGTTCCTCGGACACGTAGGCCTTCACCATCGAACTCTCGTGGCGGCCCTTGGCCCCGCTGTCGAGCAGCCAGCAGGCCCACCAAATCGCGAGCCTGCATTGCTGCAGCGCGATTTCGTTGTCGGCGATCATGAAGCCCACGCCCTGATGCTCCCCCAACGGTTTGCCGAAACTCGTTCGGGTACGGGCATGTTCGATCGCGATCGACTGGGCGCGCGAGGCAGCGCCGAGCCAGCGCATGCAGTGCGTGAGCCGGGCCGGCGCCAGCCGTAGCTGGGCGTAGCGCAGCGCCTGGCCGACCTCGCCGACTACGGCCGAGGCGGGCAGGCGCAGATCGTCGAAGCGAACGACTCCGTGGCCCTCGACATAGTTGCGGTCCATGGTGTCCATTACGCGTTCGAGTGCGACCCCCGGTGTTCGTCCGTCGCACAGAAACAGCGTGGGACCGTCGGGCCCGTGGGCGTTCGGCGGCACCCGTGCCATGATGATCCACGTACGTGCTCCGTTTGCACCGGTGATGAGCCACTTGCGGCCGTTGATCACGTAGTCGCGGCCGTTGAACACCGCCTCGGTGGCCAACTGGTGCGGGTCCGAGCCGGCTCCACCGGGTTCGGTCATCGCGAACACCGACCGCTGCCGGCCCTCGATGACCGGGATCAGGAACTGCTCGACCTGCCGGTCATCGGCGATCCTGTTGAGCAGAAACATGTTTCCCTCGTCAGGTGCGGCGCAGTTCAGCGCGACCGGTCCCAGGGTCGACCACCCCGCCGCCTCGAACAGGACGGCTTGTTCGACGTGCGAGGGTTCGCGTCCGCCGAACCGCCGCGGCGCCTGGAAGGTGAGCAGCCCGGCGGCACGGGCCCGCTCGACCAGTTCGGTGCGCAGTTCCTCGTTCGGTCCGTGCCGGCTCATCCGCGGATCGGTTTCGTAACCGACGACCTGGTCGGTCACGAAGGCACGTATCGCGTCGCGCAGAGCGGCTGTGTGCACGGGGATTTCGAAGTCGATCATGGTTGTGACTCCATCAGCTCGCGTGCGCGCTCGAACAACCGGAGCGTTGCGGTGTGCAGTTGATCGCCGACGTCTTTGGGCGCCAGCCCAGCCGCCGCGCGTGCGCTCGTTCCTTCGATGATGATTCCGAGTTTGAAACAGGCGAGAACCGTATACCAATCGATGCCGGAAAGGTCCCGCGTGGTGTTCTGCGCGTAGCAGTTAACCAGCTCGGCGGGTGTGGCCAGCCCGTCGACATCCATCATCGGATGGCCGAACACGCTGTTGTGTCCGGGACGATGCCAGGTTGCCAGCATCCAGCCCAGGTCCAGCAGCGGGTCACCGATGGTGCACATCTCCCAGTCGACGATCGCGACGACATCGGGGCCGGTGTGCGAGAACATCACGTTGGCGACGTGGTAGTCGCCGTGCATGATTCCGGGACTCCAGTCGGCGGGGCGATGCTCGTCGAGCCACCTGACCACGTTGTCGACGTCGCCGAGATCAGGGCCAGGGTAGTTGGGCAGGGCAGAGTAGGACTCGAGTTCGGCGAGCCACCTCGGCACCTGGCGTTCCAGGAATCCGTCGGGTTTGCCGAAATCTGCCAGCCCGACGGCCAGGTAGTCGACCGCACCCAATCGGGACAGGGCATCAGCCATCGAGATGCCCATCTGGAACTGAACCGAAGGGTGGGTCGCGTGCAGCGCGGGCAGGCCCTCGCCGGCGTTGAAGCCGTCGATCGGCTCCATCAGGTAGAACACCGCGTCGCCGAGCACCGAGATGTCGTCGCAGACCGCGATGAGGCGTGGATGGGGGACGTCGGTTTCGGCGAGGGCCGCAAGGACCTTCGTCTCGCGCAGCATCACCTTGTTGCTCACGGGCCGGAGGTGGTGCGGCCCCCGTCGCAGCACATAGGGGCGGCCCGAGCGCTCGAATTTCAACAGAATGTTCTGGGTGCCCCCCGTGACGGTGGTGACGTCCTCAAGCGGGCCCTCGCCGAGGCCCCGATCCGACATCCACGCGGCGATCTTGTCGAGGTCTTCCACGCCGATTAAACCTACCGGTTGGTTGGTTGCGCCGAGCGGCCAGGTTCCTTGGCGCCTCGGGCACCCACGCCTCAGGCTTCTGCGGCTGTCGCCTGCATGTCCGCCTCGGGGGCCGGCCTGGTCGCAGGGAAATGTGACCGGCTTTGCCGCCATGGCCACCGACCCGTCATCTCCACCTCGAGCGAGAAGCTCAGGAAAGTTCGGATCAAGACGATGCCCGCCAGTATGACCACGCTGTCCTTGGTCGGAGTGATCGCGACGGTGCGGATGATGTCGGCGGCCACCAGCAGTTCAAGCCCGAGCAGAATTGCGCGGCCGAGGTCTTCGCGGAACAGCAGATACGCATCCCCCGACCGGCGCACGACGCGGCCCAGCGCGACTCCGGAAGCCACCACGCCGCCCAGCGCGATGATGGCCACGCCCACCACGTCGATGATTTCGCCCACCGTCTGGACATGCTCGAACATCGCCTGCATGAAGTGCAGGTTATTCGCGAGTGACGAGAAATGAGATCAAGTTGGCGAAGCGGGCGGTAAGCGCGATCGAGCCCGACCTCTCACAGCCGGCACATAGGATCGGCACAGGGGCGGCTCATCGCCGATCCGAATACTGGGAGGCATGACGTCTAGAGCAGCCGAACGGGTCGTGATGCGCCGCGCGGACGGAAACCCCATCAGTGTCCTCGTCGTCGACGACGAATCGGTATTGGCCGAGATGGTTTCGATGGCACTGCGTTACGAGGGTTGGGACATCACGACCGCCTCCGACGGATTCGCCGCGATCACCGCGGCGCGTACGGTGCGACCCGACGTCGTGGTGCTCGACGTGATGCTGCCGGATATGAGCGGGTTGGAGGTGTTGCGACGGCTTCGCGAGCAGAACCCGAAGTTGCCGGTGCTGCTGTTGACCGCCAAGGATGCTGTCGAGGATCGGATCGCCGGGCTCACCGCCGGTGGCGACGACTACGTCACCAAGCCTTTCAGCATCGAAGAGGTGGTGCTGCGCTTGCGGGCGCTGTTGCGGCGTACGGGGGTGACCACCGAGGACAGCGGCGCGCAGATCGTCGTCGGCGATCTGGTGCTCGATGAGGACAGCCATGAGGTGACTCGCGCCGGCCAGGCCATCACCTTGACATCCACCGAGTTCGAGCTCTTGCGGTTCATGATGCGAAACTCAAGAAGGGTGCTCTCCAAAGCCCAGATCCTCGACCGCGTATGGAGCTACGACTTCGGCGGACGGTCCAACATCGTCGAGCTCTACATCTCTTACCTGCGCAAGAAGATCGACACCGGGCGCGAGCCCATGATCCACACCCTGCGGGGGGCGGGGTATGTCCTCAAGCCGGCCAACTGAGTGCCAGTCGCGTGCGGCACAGCACGAGCAGGGAGCGCCACCGGCCGGCCGGGTATGGTCACCCGGCACCTGGTCTCTGCGGTCCCGACTGCTCGTGGGTCAGGTGCTGCTCCTGGTGCTGGCCTGCCTCGGCATCGGCGCGGTCACCGAACTCGCATTGCACCAGTACTTGGTCGGCCAACTCGATGTCCAGTTGCGCGACGCCGCGCACCGTTCGGCGATGATGTCGGGCCCGATGCCTCCGCCGCGGCATCCCGACGGGATGCGGCCGATCCGTCGGCCCGGGCCGGGCCCGGACTTCCTCGACGCACCCGCGCAGCCCGTGGGGATCGTCGCCGCCGTTGTAAACGTCGACGGGGGTATCAACGCCGGAGTACTGACCACTTACGGTCAGCGCGCCGCTCTGAGTGGCGCCGCCGAACGCCAGGTGCGCGATATCGAGCCATACCGCGATCCGGTCACGGTCGGGCTGGACGGCCTGGGCAGCTATCGCCTGATGGCCACCTACAACCGTAATGGACAGGTGATCGTCACCGGCTTGCCGATGTCGGGCGTCGACGACACGATGCTGCGAGTGCTGCTGATCCTGGTGATCGTCGCCGGTGCGGCGCTTGTCGCATCGACCACGCTCGGGGCTGTCATCATCGGCCGTGCGCTCATGCCGCTGACCCGAGTTGCCGCGACCGCCCGACAAGTCGCTGGGCTGCCGTTGGACCGAGGCAAAGTCGCCCTTCCGGTGCGGGTCCCCCAAGCCGATACAAGCCCCAATACCGAAGTGGGACAAATGGGTTCGGCGCTGAATCGGATGCTCGACCATATCGCCGCGGCGTTGTCCGCGCGGCAGGCCAGTGAGACGCGGGTGCGTCAGTTCGTCGCCGACGCCAGTCACGAGTTGCGTACCCCGCTCACCGCGATCCGGGGCTATGCCGAACTCGCCCAGCACCGCAGCGATGAGGTTCCGCCGGAGGTCGCGCACGCCGTGGGCAGGGTCGCCTCGGAGGCCGAGCGGATGACACACCTCGTCGAAGACCTGCTGCTGCTGGCGCGTCTGGATTCAGGCCGGCCGTTGGAGCGCGAGCAGGTGGACCTGTCGCAACTGGCCGTCGATGCGGTATCCGACGCCCATGTGGCAGGC
>CAZEHT010000137.1:0-8525 GCA_964511995.1 uncultured Mycobacterium sp. | reverse complement strand
ACACCACGTCGCGCAACGACCGATAACCATGAACGGCAATGACCGACAACACAACCACGACCGTAGTGAGCCGCTACGACATCCCGCGAGGGTCGATCACCACGTGACTCGGGACATGCTCGGGACGGACGCTGCAACCTTTACTTCTTGGCCGCACTTCTTGGCGTACTTCTTGGTCGGCGACAACAGCTCGCAGGTGACGCCCAGTGCTCGATAAGTCGACTCGGCGCACCGGCTGTTGTGTTACCAGGCCTGTCGCCCACCCGCCCCGTGCTCGGATACCGCTATCCCCGACCCCCGAAGCGCGTCCGCAACTCGGTCTTGAGCACTTTGCCGGCGGGATTGCGCGGCAGCGCCTCTACGATCTCCAGCCCCTTCGGGTGCTTGTAGCGGGCCAGGCGCTCGGCGAGGAACTCGGCGAGTTCCTCAAGCAGAAGCTCCGGGCGGCTCACCGCTGCCACCGCGACGGGCACCTCGCCCCACTTGTCGTGGACGCGCCCGATCACGGCCACCTCGACGATTTCCGGATGGGCCGCCAGCACGTTCTCCACTTCGGCACAGTAGATGTTCTCGCCGCCGGATATGATCATGTCCTTCTTGCGGTCGACCACCCAGACGTAGCCCTCCTCGTCCATGCGGACCAGGTCACCGGAGTGGAACCACCCGCCCGCGAACGCCTCCGCGGTCGCCTCGGGGTTGTTCCAGTAGCCGGCCATCAGCGTGGGGGCTCGGTACACGATTTCGCCGACCTCCCCGACCGGCACGTCGTTCATGTTGTCGTCCACGACTCGCGCCGAGACCGTGGGGATTACCCTGCCGACCGAACCGAGTTTGCGGACAGCGTCCTCGCCGAGGAGCATGCACGTCACCGGCGACATCTCGGTCTGGCCGAAGGCGGCCAGGACCTTCGCGTCCGGGAATGTCGCGGCCATCTGACGCAGCAACGTGTCCGAGGCGGGAGCGGCGCCCCAGGAGATGGTCCTCAAGCGGAGTTGGCGGGGCTTAGCCCGCTGGGCGGCGCACACCGCCTGCCACTGCGCCGGCACCAGGAAGATGCCCGTTACCTTCTCCGATTCCAGCACGTCCAGCAGCTGATCCGGGTCGAACGCACCGAGCGGATTGATCACCGTGGGAATGCCGAGGGTCAGGCCGACCAATAGGTTTCCGACGCCCGCGATATGGAACAGCGGGACACCGATGAAGCCGACGTCGCCGTTGATGTCGGCACCGTTGGTGTACAGCACCGTCATCGTCTGGCCGGTGAGGTTGGTGTGGGTCAAGACGGCGCCCTTGGGCCTGCCGGTGGTGCCGGAGGTGTACATGATCAACGCCGGGCTGTCGTTGGGAACGTCTGCGGCCCAGGAGTTTTCGTCACCCACGACGGTATCGGCGATCAGGTCTTCGTAACCCAGCAGCCCGTCCTCCGTCGGCCCGCCGGCGACGACGACGTCGGCCACCGTGGGGGCGATGGTGCGCACCGCCGAGGCAACACCGGCCAGCACCGGTTCGGTGATCAGTACCTGAGCCTCACAGTTCTCGACGAGAAAGGCCAGTTCAGGCGGGGTCAACCGGAAATTCACCGGGACTGCGATCGCTCCGAGACGGTTGGTTGCCAGCATCGACTCGACGAACTCGGTGCGGTTGAGCATGAGGATCATCACCCGGTCGCCGCTTCGGACTCCGAGGCGGTGCAGCGCCCCGGACAATGCCGTCACCCGGCGGTTCAGTTCGGCCCAGGTGGTGGTCCGGCCGAGGAATCTCAGCGCCGCGCCGTCCGGCTGCATCTGGGCGTGCCGGGCAAGTTGAGTCACCCAGTTCTGTCGACGCGCCAGGTACGGCTGTTGCGCGGATGTCTGCTCCGTCAGGTGTCCGACCAACTGTGCGGTCAACGGCCCTCCTAGATAATTCGAATGATTCGGCAGCACTATGAGTTGCGCAGATCCTGCATTTGATCAAATATGATGGCGCTCCGGTCACAGTAGGTCGCGGGCAGGGTACAGACAACTGCCCCACACCGCCCCGAGGAACGTGTGAAGACACCGGCGCAGCCATCCACCGACCGTCGGCCGGTGCGGCGCGGACAGCTTTGCGACGAGGTCGCCGGTCATCTGCGGGCGGCGGTCATGTCCGGGACGCTTCGCCCCGGCACATTCATCCGGCTCGACGAGACCGCCGCCCAACTCGGCGTCAGCATCACCCCCGTGCGGGAGGCTCTGCTCAAGCTCAGCGGAGAGGGCATGGTGCAACTCGAACCGCACCGCGGCCACATGGTCGTGCCGTTCAGCCGCGAAGACATCGCAGACATCTTCTGGCTGCAGGCCACCATCGCCAAGGAGTTGGCGCTGACCACCGCCGCCAACGTCACCGACGCGGACCTCGACGAACTGACCCAACTCACCGACGCGCTGGCCGCGGCGGTGGCAGAGGCCGACCAGGCCGCGGTCGTCACTGCTGAATTCGCGTTCCATCGCGCACTGAACCGGACCGCCCAGCGGGTCAAGCTCGCCTGGTTTCTGTTCCACGCCGCGCGATACATGCCGCCGCTGATCTACGCCGCCGACCCGCGCTGGGGCGCCGATGCCGTCGACCACCACCGCAGGCTCATCTCCGCCCTGCGTGATCATGACACCGAAGCGGTGGCGGCGCTGACGGAGTGGCAGTTCACCGACGGCTCCCGCCGGCTGACCGACACACTGGAAAAAGCCGGAGTCTGGGTCTAGCCGCCGGTCAGCGCCTCGGCACGCATCTTCAGGTTGTTCGCCAGGTGATCCAAGGCGTCGTTGACCACCTTCTTCACCATCATGGGGGGAACCGCGAACGTCGTCTCCACATCCATGTCCACCGTCAGCAGCGAACTGCGCGGGCCCATGCCGACAACGGAGAACAGCTGGTCCTGCTTGGAGAAGTGCTCGCCCTGCTGCATCACCGTCTGGATCTGGTTCGGCCCGGGGTAGTACACGGCCTGGATGTAGGTCCCCCGATTGCCCTGGATCGAGGTGTCCAACCGCAACTGGCTGGGCCGTCCGTCGTCGTAGCGAGCCAGGATCCAACAGCCCTCGATCTCTTCGTTCCACTGCGAGTACGACTCGAAGTCGGAGACGATCCCCAGAATCGTCGCCTCACCGGCATCGATCTCGAGGGTCTTGCTCACCATCGGCATGCGCGCGATCCTAGTCGCCGGCGACCGGAGCCCCGGCACGAGGCCACAGGCTCCCAGGGGTAATACGGCCGCTACCGCCCGCCGGTCCCGATGTCCAACGGCCAGTCGACGCGAACGGACTCGTCGCGGATCAGCCCGCGCAGCAAGGCGGTGCTGAACTCGGCCGCGATCCCCTCGGCGGAACGCCGGCCGTGCGGACGCAACCACCGATACGACCCCAGCGTCATGCCGATGTAGCCGAGCGCCAATACGTGTGAGTCGCACTGATAGAACTCACCGCTGGCAATCCCCCGGTCGATGAGTCCGTGGACGTGCTCGTAGACCTGGGTTTCCTTCTGCCGGACCTCGGCCACCTGCTCCTCGGTGAACCATTCGGTGATGTAGGGCTGCTCCTGAAAATAGACCGCGGCCCCCTCGGGATTCTCGGCGATCTGCTTCAACAGGCGCACGGTGTACTGGTAGAGCGCTTCGCGGGCGGTCAAGGCCGGGTCGTCGTGCACGGCGGCCAGCGTTCGTTCCGCGGCCCGCTGGTAGATGTCGAACAGGATCATCGATTTGCTCGCGTAATAATGGTAGACGGTCGCCTTGTTGAGGCCCACGACGTCGGCGACGTCGTCCATGCGCGTGCCGTGATAGCCCCGGCCGGCGAACAGCTTGGTGGCAACCTCCAGCAGTTCCTCGCGGCGGGTCGACCCGTTATCTGCCGCCATACCCCAGCCTTCTTCGCACGGCCGCCAGCCCGGCCACCCAATCAACTAGTTGGACAGTTTAGGCATGGCCCGGCGCTTTCCCGTATTTCGGCGACACCGCCCATGGGACGGCCAGGAGATCGGTAGGTTGCCCGCTGTGAGCACACGCACCGATCTCGGCCCGCCCTCGCTGCTGTGGCGATGGGCCGGCGACCTGCGCATCGCCTTCGAGGGCGGCACCGCGGGGCTGATGCAGACCATGCACCCCGCCATCGGCCAGGGGTTGATCGACCATTCGAACTTCTTCGACGATCCCGTCGACCGGGTATTCCGTTCGCTGCCCGGCATTCTCGGCACGGTCTACGACGGGCCTCGGTCCGACACCGGGCATCAGGTGCGCGACTTCCACCGCGACATCAAGGGCGTGCTGCCAGACGGCCGGCGTTACCACGCGTTGAACCCGGAAACCTACTGGTGGGCGCACGCCACCTTTCAGGTCATGGTGCACCGACTCGCCGAGCACTGGGACACTCACCGGCTGACCGGCCGCGAACGCGAACAGCTCTACGCCGAGGGCTGTGAGTGGTATCGCCGCTACGGCATGTCCGAGTCGATCGTTCCGCCGACGCTGCGCGAATTCGAACGCGAGTACCAGCGCTACTGCGTGGAAGTCCTGCAGCCCAACGCCGCGTCGAGCTATCTGATCGAGTTCATCAAACGCCCGGCCATCCCCGATATGAGCGCCTCGCCGGACTACCCCAGCCACCCCACGCTGCGGCCGGTGATGGACGTGCTGTTGCCGACGCTGCCGGTGCGGATCGCGCTGGCCCCGCCGTTGCGCCTGGTGATCTTCGGCGGCCTGCCGCCACTGGTGCGGGAGCGCTTCTCGATCAAGTGGACCCGCGCCGACGAGGCCGCCTACCGGGCCTTCCGCACGGCCGTCAGGAGCGGCTGGCCCAGCATGCCGGCGTCGATGAAGTGGCACAAGGCCGCGCGCAAGGGCTGGCTGCGGGAGCTCGGCGAGGTCCCCCGCCGCGTCTGAACGCGCCGGGCCGGCGAACGCCAGACAGCGCGCGAGGCCATTTCGACGTGCTTTTACACTGGCATCTCGAACCGTCCGCTTGACGCCGGACCAACCAGATCGGACCGACATCGATGATCATCGGGATACCGCGCGAGTCCCTGCCTGGTGAAGCCCGCGTTGCCGCCACCCCCGCGACAGTGGCGCAACTGATCAAGCTCGGCTACTCGGTGCAGGTGGAGTCGGGCGCCGGGGCAGCGGCGAGCTTCTCCGACGGAGCGTTCGCCGAGGCCGGAGCCGACATCGGCACCCGCGACCGGGTGTGGTCGTCCGATGTGGTGCTCAAGGTGAACGCGCCGGACACCGACGAGATCGCCGCCCTTCGCGACGGCGCGACCCTGGTCGCCCTGATCTCACCGGCACTGCGGCCAGACCTCGTCGAGCAGTTGGCGACCCGACCGATCACGGTTCTGGCTATGGACGCGGTGCCCCGCATTTCGCGGGCGCAGTCGCTGGACGTGCTGTCCTCGATGGCCAACATCGCGGGGTATCGCGCCGTGGTCGAAGCGGCCCACGCGTTCGGCCGGTTCTTCACCGGGCAGGTGACGGCCGCGGGCAAGGTGCCCCCGGCGAAGGTCCTCGTGATCGGCGCGGGCGTGGCGGGACTGGCGGCGATCGGGGCGGCCGGCAGCCTGGGCGCGATCGTGCGCGCCACCGATCCCCGGCCCGAAGTAGCCGATCAGGTCAAATCCCTCGGCGGCGAGTATCTCTCGATCGCAAGCGCCGAGGCCAGCGAAAATGAGGTATCGGCCACCGGCTACGCCAAGGAGATGGGCGACGACTACAAGGCCCGCGAGGCGCGACTGTACGCCGAGCAGTGCAAGGACGTCGACATCATCGTCACCACGGCACTGATACCCGGCAAGCCCGCACCGCGCATCATCACCGCGGAGATGGTCGCCTCGATGGAATCCGGCAGCGTGATCGTCGACATGGCCGCGACCAACGGAGGAAACGTCGCGGGCACGGTCAAGGACGAGGCCGTGGTCACCGACAACGGTGTGACGATCATCGGCTACACCGACCTGGCCGGCCGCCTGCCCGCGCAGGCCTCGCAGCTCTACGGCACCAACCTGGTCAACCTGCTCAAGCTGCTGACCCCGGAGAAGGACGGGAACCTCACCCTGGACTTCGATGACGTGGTGCAGCGTTCGATGACGGTGGTCCGCGGCGGCGAGATCACCTGGCCCCCGCCGCAGGTGCAGGTCTCGGCCGCGCCGATCGCCAAAGCCGCCGCGGCACCCGTCGACGTCAAACCGGCGAAGGAGCCGATGACCACCGGACGCCGGCTGGGCGTGACGTTCGCGGCCGCTGCGCTGCTGTTCGCCCTGATCGCCATCTCCCCGGCCGCCCTGCAGGTGCACCTGACGGTCTTCGCGCTGGCAATCGTCATCGGCTACTACGTGATCGGCAACGTGCACCACGCGCTGCACACCCCGCTGATGTCGGTGACCAACGCGATCTCAGGAATCATCGTGGTGGGCGCACTGCTGCAGGTCGGCCACGGCGATATAGCCATCACCGTGGTGGCCACCCTGGCCATCCTGCTGGCCAGCATCAACGTATTCGGCGGCTTTGCCGTGACGCGCCGCATGTTGTCCATGTTCTCCCGCAGCTGACGTCGCACCCTGCGTTTCTTCGTGCCTTAAGCGGCTCCCACCGACCTGAAACGGATTCCATGTTCACCGTAGAAACCGCCGCCACCGCCGCGTACGTCGTCGCGGCCCTGCTGTTCATCCTGGCGCTGGCCGGACTCTCCAAACACGAGACATCCAGGGCCGGTAACACGTTCGGCATCGCCGGGATGGCCGTGGCCCTGGTCGCGACCATCGCGTTCGCACTCACCCGCCACATCTCTCCGCTGGGTCTGGCACTGCTGATCGCAGCCATGGCCATCGGTGCCGCGATCGGCCTGTGGCGCGCCCGGGTGGTCGAGATGACCGGCATGCCCGAGCTGATCGCGTTGCTGCACTCGTTCGTCGGCCTGGCAGCCGTCCTCGTCGGCTGGAACGGCTACCTGCACGTCGAGTTCGACCCCTCGGGCGCGGAGGCTGCGGCACTGGCCCGCGAAGGCATGCTCGGCATCCACTCCGCCGAGGTCGTCATCGGTGTCTTCATCGGCGCGGTGACGTTCACCGGGTCGATCGTGGCCAACCTCAAGCTGTCCGCCCGCATCAAGTCGGCACCGCTGATGCTGCCGGGCAAGAACGTCCTCAACGTCGGCGCGCTCGTCGCTTTCGCCGCGCTCACCGTCTGGTTCGTGATCGACCCGCAGCTGTGGGTGCTGGCGGTGGTCACCATCCTGGCACTGGTGCTCGGCTGGCATCTGGTCGCGTCCATCGGCGGCGGCGACATGCCCGTGGTGGTCTCGATGCTCAACAGCTACTCCGGCTGGGCCGCCGCCGCCTCGGGCTTCCTGCTCGGAAACGACCTGCTGATCGTCACCGGCGCCCTGGTCGGCTCGTCGGGTGCCTACCTGTCCTACATCATGTGCAAGGCGATGAATCGGTCGTTCATCTCCGTCATCGCCGGGGGCTTCGGCATCGAGGCCGGCCCGGCGGACGACAAGGACTATGGCGAGCACCGCGAGATCACCGCCGAGGGCGCCGCCGAACTGCTCGAGTCGGCCAACTCGGTGATCATCACCCCCGGCTACGGCATGGCCGTCGCGCAGGCCCAGTACGGCGTCGCGGGCCTCACCCGCACACTGCGCGAACGCGGGGTCAATGTCCGGTTCGGCATCCACCCGGTCGCGGGCCGGCTGCCCGGGCACATGAACGTGCTGCTGGCCGAGGCGAAGGTGCCCTACGACATCGTGCTGGAGATGGACGAGATCAACGACGACTTCGACGACACCGACGTCGTCCTGGTCATCGGGGCCAACGACACCGTCAACCCCGCCGCGGCCGAAGATCCGGCCAGCCCCATCGCGGGCATGCCGGTGCTCACGGTGTGGAACGCCAACAACGTCATCGTCTTCAAGCGGTCGATGGCCTCGGGTTACGCCGGCGTGCAGAACCCGTTGTTCTTCCGGGAAAACACCCAGATGCTGTTCGGCGATGCCCGCGACAGGGTCAACGACATCCTCTCGGCGCTGTCGCCGGTGCACGCGGCCAAGCACTAGCCAACTCGACCCCGTCAACCGCCTGCCGGGGTGTTCGGACAGGTGTCATATCGTGGCCGGCATGGATTTCGCGTTGTCGGCAAAGGCTCAGGATTACCGCGAGCGACTCACTGCGTTCATGGTCGAGCACGTCTTCCCCGCCGAGGCGTCCTACGACGAGTACCGGGCACAGGCCGGACCGGGCGACTTCACCGTTCCGCCCGTGGTCGAGGAACTCAAGACGCTGGCGCGCCGGCAAGGCCTGTGGAATCTGTTTCTGCCCGCCGAATCGGGGCTCACCAACCTCGAATACGCGGGACTGGCTGAGATCTCGGGCTGGAGCACGGAAATCGCGCCGGAAGCCATCAACTGCGCGGCACCCGACACCGGCAACATGGAGACACTGCACCTGTTCGCCACCGAACAACAGCGCAAGGAGTGGCTCGAACCCCTGCTGGCGGGTGAGATCCGCTCGGCCTTCTCGATGACCGA
>CAZEHT010000136.1:0-9074 GCA_964511995.1 uncultured Mycobacterium sp. | reverse complement strand
TAGCTAAGCGCCAGTCGGCCTCCTGCGGTCGATGATGTCGTCCGCCCGTTCGACAGCCTCCCCGTATCGTGACGCCATAAAGCAGAGGTGGGGGTTCTCCTGGAACGGTTCTTGACGTACCGCCGTCCGGTGACGCGGGGCGTGGCGCTGTTGTTGGCGATGCTGCTCCTCGTCACCGGTTGCGGTGCAATCGGAGGACAGTTCAACTCCCGAGAGTGAGCCGGGCGCCGGAACCGTCGTCGCGGACGCCCCGCTGGTAGACCTCGACCCCTTACTGGCCCAAGCGGCATCGTGGACCAGGCGAATGACATACCGGTCCCGCTCCGGGATCGACGACGACAACACCCACGTCACCGGTTCGGTGTTGGTCCCGAAAGAAAACCCGCCCGACGGCGGATTCCCCGTGGTGGCGCTGGCACCGCGGACCGCCGGTACCGCCCCCGATTGCGCGGCGTCGCTGTCCCCGAACCTGCTCGGCAGCGCCGCAGCGGCGACCGAGCTGCTGAAGGCCGGGTACGTCGTGTTCGTTCCCGACTACCAGGGGCTGGGCACGCCGACCGGCGGCAAGACTGACAAACCCGAACGGACCTGGTACCACCCCTACCTGGACTCGACGACGGCCGGTTACGTGATCATCGACGGCATACGGGCGGCCAAGACGCTTGTACCCGCCGCGACATCGGACTCCTGGGCCGCGCTGGGCAGTCTCGAAGGAGGGCAGGCCGCCTGGGCGGCCAACGAACTCGTCGACAACTACGGATCGGGTCTCGATCTCATCGCCACCGCGAGCCTGTCACCGATCGCCGATTTCGCCGGGCTCCCCGACGCCGCCATGGCCGGCACACTGACCACCGACCAAAAACTGGTCTACGTGGCGTATCTGGAGGCGGTGAAGAGCGAGAACGAGTACGACGTCGATCTCGACGACTACCGGCGCGGCGCGGCACGACAGAATTGGGATGAGCTGCTGTCCTGTGAAGAGTCGGACCGAACGGCATTGGCCGAGCAGATCCCGCCGGAGGATCTGAAGCCCGCCAGCGAGCGCGCACTTGCGACGCTGCGCGGCTATCTGCAGAAGACGACCCTGCCTCAGGGCCCCACCGCGGCCCCGATGTACGTGATCTACGGCGGCCGCGACCCGCTGATCCCGGCCGCATGGGCCGAACGTGCAATCGGGAGGGCGTGCCAAATGGGCGACGTCATCCAAATCGCCCAGTGGCCCGACAAGGGCCACCGGGACATCGATCCGCTGGCCGCGGTCGGCTGGCTCACCGACCGATTGAGAGCGAATCCCTCGGCGAACGACTGCGCGTCGTTTCTTTCCTCCCATGGTGTGCCACCCGGCCAGGCGCAGGGCGCTCGCGAGCGCACGCGTGCTGACGACGCCGACCCTTCCACAGTTTCGCGCGCGCCGAAGGGCACCCAGGCGTCGCTCACCACCGGTTGGCTGCCGCTGACGATCCAGCTCCTCGCGCTGGCTGTTCTGGCCGCCGCGATCGGACGGCGGTCACGGGACTGGCGCCTGCGCTGGCTGCCGGCGGCGCTGATGGTCGGTTTCGCCACGGCGGCCGCAACCCGGCTGTTCGTGAAGTACGAGGGCTGGACCGAGCGGGCGGCGTCGTGGCAGTCGGTCTTTTGGACGGCGGTCAGCGGCTTCGCTCTGGCGGCCGCGATCTTCGGGTGGCCGCGGTCGCCGTGGTGGCGGCGTTTGGCCTCGGTGCTGTCGGTGCCGCTGTGTGCGCTGTCGGCGGCGCTGGCACTCAACACCGCCACCGGCTACTTTCCGACGGTCGCGGCGCTGTGGCGACAGGCGACCGGTGCGCAGCCCGGGGACTGGATCAACGAGGCGACGCTGGCGCAGCTGGTGCGCGACGGTGCCCGACCCGCCGAGGGCACCGCGGTGTGGCTCGACATTCCGAACGACGTTTCGGGATTCGACCACCGTCGGGAGTTGGTGTATCTGCCGCCGGCCTGGTTCAGCTCCGACCCGCCGCCGCGGCTCCCGACGGTCATGATGCTGGGCGGGGAGTTCAGTCAGCCGTCGGACTGGCCGGTGTCCGCGGACGCGGTCACGACGCTCGACCGATTCGCGGCAGCTCACCGCGGCAACGCGCCGGTCGTCGTCTTCCCCGACACCACCGGCAGCCTGAGCAACGACACCGAATGCGTCAACGGGCCTCGCGGAAACGCCGCCGACCATCTGACCGAAGACGTTGTTCCCCTTATTGTTTCCCGATTCGGAGTCAGTCCCGACCCGGCGCACTGGGCTCTGGTGGGATGGTCGTCGGGTGGCACCTGCGCGCTCATGACGGCCGTGATGCATCCAGAGAGGTTCGGCACCTTCGTAGCCCTCGACGGCCAACTCGGACCCAACACCGGCACCAAGCGGCAGACCATTGCGCGACTGTTCGGCGGTGATGAATTAGCATGGGCCGCTTTCGATCCCAGGACAGTCGTCGAGAAGCACGGCAGATACGACGATACGGTGGCGTGGCTCGGCGTCTCGGAGGAAATCCCGACCGAACACCACCCGGCCGCAGACACTCCACCGCCCCCGGATGCCATCGCGGAGTGGGATACCTACTCCGAAGAGCACGCTGCCAACGCGCGCAAGTTGTGCCTGCTGCTCAGCGGACACAACGTCGAGTGCACCGTGGTCGGCTACGGCGGTTCGCACGACTTCACCTCTGCGGGAAAGGCTTTCGAAAGCGCGCTGCCGTGGCTGGCAGGTCGGCTAGGTACGCCCGATGTGCCGAAGCGGACGTTGCCCGGCGCATCGGGTTAGCGGTCGGGCGCCGTGGCCTCGAATTCTTTTTCGCCACTGCGCATTTGATGCGGCGCCCCGACGCCCAACCCGCCCATCGGTCACAGGGACCGGATGTGCTGAACCGGCAACCGCGGCCCGCGACGCGGCTCATAGGCCAGGCCGCTGACCTCGAGCAGACGGACCACACGGTGCCGGTGCGGACGCATGGGCTCAAGTAGTTCCACCATGCCGGCGTCGTCAAGCGGGCGGCCCAGTAGCGTCCAGCCGATCATCCGGGGAATGTGATAGTCCCCGATCGACAGCGCGTCGGGGTCGCCGAACGCCCGCTGCGCCGTCTCCGCCGCGGTCCACACGCCGACGCCGGGCAACGTCATCAGCGCCTTCTGCGCGCCCGCTGGGTCCCGGTCGACGAGGAGTTCCAGGCGGTCGGCCAGCCTCGCGCAGCCGACGATCGTGCGAGCCCGGCCCGGGTCGACGTTGGCGCGGTGGAACTCCCACGACGGAATGGCGCGCCACACCTGCGGCGACGGGAACACCCGCATCGACGCGGGCGCCGGACCCGGAGCGGCCGTCCCGAAGCGGGTAACAAGCAGCCGCCACGCGCGAAAAGCGTCGGCGCCGGGCACCCGCTGTTCGATCACCGCCGGAATCAACGCCTCCAGCACCCGCCCCGAGCGTCCCAGCCGCAGATGCGCGGCCTTGTGGGCCGCGGCGGCCACCGTCGGCTCCTCCGGGACGAATCCCGACCAGTCGTCGTCGGCGCCGAGTAGCGCCGGCAGCGTATCGGCGAACTCGGCCGCACCCGGACCCCATACCTGCGCCCGTACCATCGCAGGGCCGCCGCGGACGATGCGCGCGGTCACCGGCCCGGACGCGAGCAGGGTGGTCCGCCAGATCGCCCCGTCGGATGTGACCCGCAGCGTGGGGTCACCGGGGCCGCGCCGCCACGGCGCCAGCGTGGCCGCGGGGCTCGCGGGGCCGGGAAACGCGACGGTACGTGTCAGCGGATCGTCCGAGGTGCTCACCATTACCCGCGCCACGGTAGTCTGCGTTGACGTCTACCGGGCCGGGAGGACAGGATGTCGAAGTGACCACGCCGTTCGACGATCCGCAGGCCGAACTGGCGTGGATGTTCCTGCAGAACCTCAGCGAGGACGGCGACCTCGACGAGTGCTTCGACCTGCTTAGCGACGATTTCACCTACTGGAACAACACCACCGAAAAAACCTACGACAAGGCCGAAGTCCGCGCGATCGCAGAGCGTCTCAAGAAAACCGTCGAGATCACGTTCGAACTGCTCAACTGTCATAACGTCGGCGAGAATGTCGTGATCGAGGCTCAGCCCGACGCACTCCTACCGTCCGGCACACGGCATCGCACACCGGTCGCGTTCGTCTTCGAGACGCGAGACGGATTGATCACCTCGCTGCGGGAGTACGGCGATACCCGCGTGACGGAGGAAATCCTCGGGCTGACTTCGGGATGACGGTCGGGCCGGACTCCACCACTCGTACGATTCGGGGCCGCCTCAACCGGCCTAGAATCGGCCGATGGTTCCCCCAGGAAAGCCCGCCGTTTCGGCCGACATCGCCGTCAACGCTGACCCACACGCGCTCTACACCCTGATCACCGATCTGCCGACGCTGACCGAACTCGTCGAAGAGACCTACGCGATGTGGTGGACCAAGGGCGATTCGGCACGCCCGGGTGCGGTGTTCCGGGGAGACAACCGCAACGGTTCCCACAAATGGAGGACCACGTGCACGGTAACCGACGCCGAACCGGGGCGGGTGTTCGCCTGGAATGTCACCAGCGGGCCGGTTCCCATCGCCCACTGGCGCTATGAGATCGCCGACGGTCAGGGGGAATGCCGAGTCACCGAGAGCACTTGGGACCACCGGCCGGTTTGGCTGCGCCGGTTCGCCGGGCTGCTGACCGGGGTGCCCGACCGGACCGCCGCCAATGCCCAGAACATCTCGGTCACGCTGCAACGGCTCAAGCAAAAAGCGGAGGCGCACTGATCCGGAGTCAGGGCCGCCGAGCGATGACGTCGGCAGCGCGGGCGATAGGCGACGTGGTCGGCCGGCCCGCGGCCTCGTGTCGATCGGCAGCGGTGTAGGCCGCGTACATGCCTCGCACTCCCAGCCAGCGCAACGGTTCGGGCTCCCACGACCGCGATCGGTGACCCACCCACGGCAGGCGGGTGCGCGCCGTGTTATGCCGCAGCACCAGATCGGCCAGTGTCCGACCGGCGAGGTTTGCGGCGGTGACGCCGTGGCCGACGTAGCCGCCCGCCCACCCGAGCCCAGTCGACGGATCCAGGTGCACGCCCGCCGACCAGTCCCGGGGCACCGCCAGCACTCCGCACCAGCCGTGGGCGACGCCGATCCCGCGGGTCGGTGAGAACAGAGTGTTAAGGACGCTTCGCAGATAAACGATGGTGGCGTCGCTCACCGCGCCGTCCCGGTCGATTCCCGAGCCGAATCGGTACGGGACCGCGCGGCCGCCGATCGCGATGCGGTCGTCGGCGGTGCGCTGCGCGTAGAAGAAGCCGTGGGCGGTGTCCCCCAGCGTTTCGCAACCCCGCCAGCCGATCGCCGTCCACGATTCGGCGGGCAGCGGATCGGTGGCGATCATCGCACTGTTCATCGGCAGCCAGCGCCGCCTGAGGCCCGGCAGCCGCGTGGTGAATCCTTCGGTGGCGCGCAGGACGACGGGGGCGCGCACCGTGCCGTGAACGGTCACAGCGCGCCCGGACGCGATATCGGTGACGAGCGTCCGCTCGTAGATCGTGACCCCGAGTCGCACCACCGCCTCGGCCAGGCCCCGCACCAGTTTTGCCGGCTGGATCCGCGCGCAGTGCGGTGTAAATGCGGCCAGCAGCAATCTCTCGACGTTGACCCGTTGCGCCGCTTCGTCTCTGGAAAGTATGCGGACGTCGTCGACACCCCATGAACGGTCTTCGTCGACGGCCTCTCGCAGCCGCTGCGCCTGCGGCGGGTTGCGGGCGATGTCCAGCGAGCCGCCCTTGACGATGTCGGCGTCGATGCCTTCGAAGGCCGCCACGGCGATGACTTCGTCCACGGCGTCGTTGAGTGCGCGCTGCCAGGCGACCACCGCCGGCCGGCCGTGCCGCTTGGCCAACAACCGGCGATGCCCCGGCGCCAGCCCCGACAGCCAGCCGCCGTTGCGGCCCGACGCCCCGAAACCGGCGAACCGCGCTTCGACGATCGCGATCCGCATCGACGGGTCCGCCCGCCTGAGGTAGTAGGCGGTCCACAGCCCGGTATAGCCCGCACCGACGATGCACACGTCGGCGTCGACGTCACCGGGCAGGCCGGGACGAGGGTCGGGGAGTTCGGCGAACCAGTGCGAGACGCGGCCTTTGATCACGGGCATGGCGCGATCCTCCCAGGGGCTTCAGCCTTCGCGGCGCGCCTTTCGCCGCTGGGTCCGCATGTCGATCCAAAATCGCGCCGCCTCCCGCACCGATTCCTCGACCGGTCGGGGTTGCCAGCCCAGGTCGCGTGTTGCCTTGGCGCAGTCGACCTCGGCCTCCGAGCGCATCAACCGCACGGACTCCAGCGTCAGCCGTTCGTCGCTGCCGCGCAGCGCCGACTTAAGTGAACCGAGGGCACCGATGGCGTACAACATCGGTACCGAAACCCGCTGTTCGGGCACGGGCAAACCGGCTTCCCTTGCGGCGATCTGCACCACTTCGACGTTGCTGATCATGCGCTGCGATATCAGGTAGCGTTCCCCCGCGCGACCCCGGTCGGCAGCCAGGATCATCGCGCGGGCGGCGTCGTCGATGCCGACGGCCTCCAGCGCAACCTTGTTCAGCACGAACGAGAGCTTGCCGTACGCCGCGGCGGCGACGAGTGCTCCCTGCGGGGTCATGCCGTGGTCTCCGGCCCCGTAGGTGGTGGACACACACATCGCTACCGCGGGCAGGCCGCGCTCCCGTGCGTATTGCAACACCAGGTCTTCGGCCCCCACCCGCGAGCGGACGTAGTTGCCGAGCAGGCTCCGGTCGATCTGATCGTCCTCGGTTGCGGGCCGGCCCGTCTGGCGGCCCACCGTGACGTAGCTGCTGGTGAACACGAACTTCTTCAGCGGCGCTTCGCAGGCGACGTCGAGCACGCCGCGCAGGCCCACCACGTTGGTGCGAAACAGCGGTGCCGGATCGCTCAGCCATGCCCGGGCGTCGACGACGCAGTAGTAGACGACGTCGCAGCCGTCCATGGCTCGGCGCAGCATGTCGGTGTCGAAGATGTCGCCGACGAACCGGTTGACGTCGAGGTCGTCGATCCCGGCTGTGTTGGCGCCTTCGCGGACGGTGACGCGGACGTCTTCGCCCGCGGCGACGAGTTGACGGGTGACGTGGGAGCCGAGGAACCCGTTGCCGCCGATGACCAGCTTCGGGCTCATCGATCTCCTCCGAACTTCTCGAACCACGCGGCTGCCTCGTCGTCGATGGTCCCGAGTTCGGCCGCCTTGCGGCACCACTTGACCGACGCCCTGGCAAACCGGAGCGGGTTGTAGATGTCTTCCTGGCGGCACCACTTGCCCTCACGGGCGTAGGTGATGATCGAGATGTTGGTGGCGCTGATGATGGTGCCGTCTCCTGGGTCGCGCATCGGGTTGTCGAGCTCGCAGATGACGCGCCCGGTCGGTTCGTCGATGACATGCCACAGGGACGGGAACGACGTCATGTGGCTGCCGGGGAAGGTGGACATGGTCCGTCGAATCCAGGTGCGAACCTCGTCGCGGCCTTTCATGGTTCCCGCCGCGTGTTCGATGTAGTCGACGTCGTCGGTGTAGTGCTCGACCCACGCGTCCCAGTCGTGACTGCGGGCGGCGCGGTCGACGGTCGCCTCGAACGTCTCGAACGCCGCGGCCAGCTCGTCTCGGGTGAACTGCGGGGTCGTCACGCTAAGCACTAGAACATGTTCCTGCTCGGGTTGTCGAGTGCGCCCGAACCACGCGCCGAGCAGACGCAAAAGGGTGCGGAAGGCGGACGTGATCCGTACCCTTTTGCGTCTGCTCGCCATGTGACCGGAATAGCCGTGCACGCGTCGCTGTTTGGCGGGTATGCAGGAATAGCACGACCGGGGAAGTTTCGAGGAGGGCATGTGACCGATTACCGGACCGCGATCCTGGCGGGAGGCTGCTTCTGGGGTATGCAGGATCTGATCCGCAAGCAGCCGGGCGTGGTTTCGACTCGCGCCGGCTACACCGGCGGGCGCAACGACCACCCCACCTACCGCAACCATCCCGGACATGCGGAGGCGGTCGAGATCGTCTACGACCCCGCCCGTACCGACTTCCGCGCGCTGCTGGAATTCTTCTTCCAGATCCACGACCCGACGACGAAGAACCGCCAGGGAAACGACGTCGGCACCAGCTACCGGTCGGCGATCTTCTATCTCGACGACGGGCAGAAGCGGGTGGCGGTGGACACCATCGCCGACGTGGACGCCTCGCGGCTGTGGCCGGGCAAGGTGGTCACCGAAGTCACCCCGGCCGCCGCCTTCTGGGATGCCGAACCCGAGCATCAAGACTACTTGCAGCGCTATCCCGGTGGCTACACCTGCCACTTCCCCCGGCCGGGGTGGAAGCTACCCAAACGCGAAACCGTCTGAGCGCGCGCCCCCTTGGCCGCGGCACGCTACTTCCGGTGCGCCCGCAGTTGATACACGCCGTGGGTGCGGGCCACCACTTGCCCGTTCGCGTCGGTGACGACGGCGTCGAGATGATAGTCCGCCTTGCCTTTTTCGGCGACCTCGGATTCGACGCGGGTCAGCGTTTCCCCGTCGAGGCTCGCCTCGGCCCGCAGCGGCGTGGTGGCCATACCCACGAAGGTGATGTCGACACGCTTCACCAGCGGGAAGTACTTCGCTGAATCGAAGCTCGCCACGGCGATGACGCCGCCGAGGATCTCCGCGACGGTGAATTGCACGCCCGCGTAGATCACGCCGAAGTGGTTGCCGTTGCCTTCGACCGGGACGGTGGCGGCGGCGAAGCCGCGGCGCGCCTCGACCACCGTCACGCCCATGTGGTGAGCGGTAGGGATGGTCGAAGCCATGCCGGCGTTCATCATGTCGACAATCGGGTCAGTCACGGCGTCGATGATCGCACGGATGGTCGGGACCGCGGACCTCAGCGCCGGTGGACCGTTATCCGGCCGCCCTTCTTTGGAGTGAACGCCACGCCGCGGGAGTGCCACTTCTCGCCGGGTTTCGTCGTGGCGTCGATGGTGTACTGCCGCAGCACAGTTCGCAGCACCACGTCCATCTCCATGTTG
>CAZEHT010000135.1:0-9427 GCA_964511995.1 uncultured Mycobacterium sp. | reverse complement strand
GCTCGAACTTCGCCTTCGCCACTTCTGTGTCCTCCTGGACTTGTTGGTGCTTTGGGTAAGCAGTGTTGATGTGTTCAATTGTGTGGTCCCGCGAGGAGACGGACTACTCGCCCGTCGCCTTCGCGCTGCCGAACGCTCGGCTCCGCGCTCACTCGCCCGTCGCCTTCGCGATGATCTCCTTCGAAACCTGCGCCGGTACTTCTGCGTAGGAGTCGAACACCATGGAGTAGTTAGCCCGGCCCTGGGTCTTCGACCGAAGGTCGCCGACGTAGCCGAACATCTCCGACAATGGCACCTGCGCCCTGACGACGCGCGCACCGCTGCGCTCTTCCATGGCCTGGATCTGGCCACGGCGGGAGTTCAAATCGCCGATCACGTCACCCATGTAGTCCTCGGGCGTGGTGACCTCGACGGCCATGATCGGTTCGAGGATGACCGGCTGCGCTTGACCGGCAGCCTTTTTCAGCACCTGCGAACCGGCGATCTTGAAGGCCATCTCCGAGGAGTCCACATCGTGGTATGCACCGTCGAGCAGGGTGACCTTGAGATTCACCAGCGGGTAGCCGGCCAGCACGCCGTACTGCATGGCGTCCTGACATCCGGCGTCGACCGAAGGGATGTACTCGCGCGGGATGCGGCCACCGGTGACCTTGTTCTCGAATTCGTACGTCGCGGCGTCCTCGCCGACGAACGGCTCCAGCGTGATGATGACCTTCGCGAACTGACCCGACCCGCCCGTCTGCTTCTTGTGGGTGTATTCGACGTTCTGGACCGTCCGGCGGATGGTCTCCTTGTAGGCCACCTGCGGCTTGCCGACGTTGGCCTCCACCTTGAACTCGCGCCGCATCCGGTCCACCAAGATGTCCAGGTGCAGTTCGCCCATGCCGCCGATGACGGTCTGCCCGGTCTCCTGGTCCAGGTGAACCTTGAACGTCGGATCTTCCTCGGCGAGCTTCTGGATCGACAAGGAGAGCTTCTCCTGGTCGCTCTTGGTCTTCGGTTCGATCGCCACCTCGATCACCGGGTCCGGGAACGTCATCGACTCCAGCACGACCTGGTTATTCGGGTCGCTCAAGGTGTCACCGGTAGTGGTGTCCTTCAGCCCGATCACCGCATAGATGTGGCCGGCGCTGGCCGTCTCCACCGGGTTCTCCTTGTTGGAGTGCATCTGGAACAGCTTGCCCAGCCGCTCCTTCTTGCCCTTGGTGGCGTTGATGACCTGCGAGCCGGAGTCGATCTTGCCCGAGTACACCCGGACATAGGTCAGCTTGCCGAAGAACGGATGCGTGGCAACCTTGAACGCCAACGCGGAGAACGGCTCGGCGACCGACGGCTGGCGGACGACCTCGACGTCCTCCTTGCCGGGGGCATGCCCGGTGGCAGGCGGCACGTCCAGCGGCGACGGCAGGTAGTCGACGACCGCGTCGAGCATGGGCTGCACGCCCTTGTTCTTGAACGCACTGCCGCACAGCACCGGATAGGCCTCCGAGCTGATCGTCAGCCTGCGCAGCGCGCCTTTTATCTCCTCGACCGTGAGTTCCTCACCGCCGAAGTACTTTTCCAGCAGCGCCTCGTCGGTCTCGGCCACCGCCTCCAGCAGCTTGGTGCGGTACTCCTCGGCCTTCTCCTCAAGCTCGGCGGGAATATCGACGACGTCGTACTTCTCACCCAGCTTGGTCTCACCGCGCCACACCTTGGCGTTCATCTCGACGAGGTCGACGACACCCTCGAATTCGCTCTCCGAGCCGATCGGGAGCTGAATCGGAATGACATTGGCCCCCAGGCGCTCTTCCATCGTCCTGACTGAGAAGTAGAAGTCGGCGCCGATCTTGTCCATCTTGTTGACGAAGCAGATGCGGGGGACGTCGTACTTGTCGGCTTGGCGCCACACCTGCTCGGACTGCGGCTCGACACCTTCCTTGCCGTCGAACACGGCAACGGCGCCGTCGAGCACGCGCAGGCTGCGCTCCACCTCCACGGTGAAGTCGACGTGGCCGGGAGTGTCGATCAGGTTGATCTGGTTACCGTTCCAGAAGCAGGTGGTGGCGGCGGAGGTGATGGTGATACCCCGCTCCTGTTCCTGCTCCATCCAGTCCATGGTGGCGGCACCGTCGTGCACCTCACCGATCTTGTAGCTGATTCCGGTGTAGTAGAGGATGCGTTCGGTCGTCGTCGTCTTGCCGGCATCGATGTGCGCCATGATGCCGATGTTGCGGACCTTGTTGAGGTCGGTCAGCACGTCCTGTGCCACGGCTGGATTCCCACTCTTTCGGATTACGTGATTGCTATGTGATGTCGCGCCGGCCGGTTGCGCGGCCGATGCCACGACACGCCGCCAGCCCTAACGCCAGCGGGCAATCACCAGCGGTAGTGCGCGAAGGCCCGGTTCGCCTCGGCCATCTTGTGGGTGTCTTCGCGTCGTTTCACCGATGCACCCAGCCCGTTGCTTGCGTCGAGGATCTCGTTGGCCAGACGTTCGACCATGGTCTTCTCCCGGCGCTGCCGCGAGAAGTTGACCAGCCACCGCAGCGCCAGCGTCGTCGAACGGTCGGCACGCACCTCCACCGGCACCTGGTAGGTAGCGCCGCCGACGCGTCGGCTGCGAACCTCGAGGGCGGGCTTGACGTTGTCGAGAGCGCGCTTGAGCGTGACGACCGGATCGGTGCCGGTCTTGTCACGGGCCTGCTCCAGCGCACCGTAAACAATGCGCTCGGCCAGAGATTTCTTCCCGTCCAGCAGGATCTTGTTCACCAGCTGAGTGACCAGCTGCGATCCGTACACCGGATCGTTGACCAGCGGGCGTTTGGGCGCGGGCCCCTTGCGCGGCATCAGCTCTTCTCCTTCTTGGCGCCGTAGCGGCTACGAGCCTGCTTGCGGTTCTTGACGCCCTGGGTATCGAGCGAACCGCGAATGATCTTGTAACGCACACCCGGCAGGTCCTTGACCCGGCCGCCGCGCACCAGCACCATCGAATGCTCCTGCAGGTTGTGACCCTCGCCCGGGATGTATGCGGTCACCTCGACCTGACTTGTCAGCTTGACGCGCGCCACCTTGCGAAGCGCCGAGTTCGGCTTCTTCGGGGTGGTGGTGTACACGCGGGTGCACACGCCGCGGCGCTGGGGGCTGCCCTTCAGCGCCGCAGTCTTCACCTTGGCGATCTTGTCGCGGCGGCCCTTACGGACCAGCTGCTGGATGGTTGGCATCTAACGGCTTCCCTCTTGGTTGCGTTCGCTCGGTCGTACTTCAGGTCTTTGCACTGCTGGTTCTCTGTACTGCTCTTCTGCCCCGGTCGCTTACCCCGCAGCCGGGTGTGTCGCGCGCACCCGCGACCATCCCGTCGATGCGTTTGGGTGCACATGCGAATTGGCCCGGCGTGCGCGCATGCTCACTTCTAGCCGCGTGCGCACCTGTCAGCCAGGCACGGCCTAACACAATACCAGGGCAGCCCAGCCCGGCAAAACTTGCGCACGCTACCCACTGGTACCGCGTTACCGCAGGTCAATGCGTATTTACTGTATCACCAACGGGCGATCGCCGACGTTGCGTTGGTCTCACCGGGGGCCTTATGACCGGCGTTCCAGGCCGGTGGCCAAACGCAGCACCATGTCGGTGTACACCGCGTCGGTGTCCACATCGTCCATCACGCCGGTCATCTCCAGCAGCACGAAGCCGTGCATGGCCGACCAGAATTCCAATGCGGCGTAGAAGGCCTCTTCACCCGCGAGGCCGTAGGACGCCAGCACCGCTATGACCGGGGCGGCAGCGGCCCGGGTGGCCGCCGAATACTCCGGATCGTCGCCGCCGAGCGGCAGCCGGGTGAACACCGAATACCGGCCGGGGTGGTGATGGGCGTAGCTGCGGTAGGCGCTCGCCATCACCAGCACCGCGTCGTTGCGGGTGCGCCCCTCACAGACCGTGTTGAGCATCCCGATGATGTCGCCGACCACCCGCATCCGCAGCGTCCGCCGCAGGTCGTCGAGGCTGTGCACGTGGTTGTACAGCGACGGGCCCTTAGTGCCGAGGTGGGCGGCCAGTGCGTTGATCGTGAGCGCGTCCGAGCCTTCGCGATCGAGGAAGGTGAGCGCGGCGTTGACGACGACGTCGCGGCTGAGCTTTGCCGACCGCATCGGCGTGCGCCCGCGCGGACGCATGGCCGGTACCGCCTCGTGCCCTGCTGCCATCGCGTTGCCCCCGTCGTATCCTCAGTCCTCGGACAGTTTCATTAGACCAGCGACGAACTTCTCGTGGACGCGCTCCCCCCGCGACCGGGACGTATCCCCCGTCGGGCGTGATTTACGTCGGGCCGGCTTGGCCTGGCCCGTCGGACTCGTGTGCCGCGCCTGAACGTGCGAATTTCCCATGAGTGGCATGCACTCCTGCCGAATCCCTCCGACGGCAGGGTGCTTACACGTACTCTCTACTGGACAGCAGGGACGGGAGGCACAGTGAATTCGAAAGCTGTACGTGCGGCGACGATGTTCACGGTAGCGGCGGCGGCCGGGGTTTTGGCCAGCGTCAGCGCGCCCACGGCAAGCGCATGCGGGCCTCACGGGCTTCACATCGACTCATGCCCCGGTGACACCCACATCGTCGGTGTGGCCAAGATTGAGACTATCGACTGCAGCGACGGCACGTTGTTCGTCACCGGCTCGGACAACGTCGTGACTGCGCTGGGAAGTTGCCATGCCGTCACCGTGCAGGGATCGGGCAATACCATCGTCGCCGACAACGTCGTCAACGACATCACCGTCTTCGGCTTCGGCCAAACAGTGTTATACAAGAACGGCAACCCCGCGGTGATCGACCGCGGACGCGAACTGGGGATGACCAACCGCATCGATCGTGTGCCCGCGTAGCGGGCCATCACGTAGCAAGCCTGGCACCACACTCCGCCCCCGCACGGCCGCGCTGATGGCGGTCACGCTCGTATTGACCGGTTGCGGCTCACGCGACAGCTCCCCCGGCGCGCAGGTGGAAGTGGGCAACACCATCAACTACGGGTCCTTCGGAACGACGGCCGAGATCGACTGCGCGGACGGCAAGTCGCTGAACGTCGGGGGATCGAACAACACGCTCAACGTCCGCGGCACGTGCGCGTCGGTGCATGTCGGCGGCGCCGACAACGTGATCACGTTGCAGAAGATCGACAGGGAACTGTCGATTGTCGGCCTCAACAACACCGTCACCTACTACGACGGTAAACCGAAGATCGACAACCGCGGTTCGGGCAACGACATCACCAAAGGCTGAAACGGCGTTCGGCCGCGCAGGCGGTTGCGGATCGAACTTGAGCCAGAACCTACGCCTTTGTGCCGTGTCGCCCCGCCCCGTCGGCAAAACGCTGTGCCCCGGCAAGCGACTCCAGCGCCACCCGCGACAGGCCGCCGAACTCGACGTCCATCGCCTCCGCCTCGGTCATGCCCCACTGCCCGAGTGCCGAGAGCCGGTCGGCCCGCAAGCACCCTTGCGGAAGCGCGGCCAGCTCGGCCGCGAGCTCCTCCGCCTTCTGTCTGGCCTGCCCGTCCGGTACCACCCGGTTGGCAAGGCCGATCGACAAAGCCTCGGCGGCGTCCACCGCCCGGCCGGTGAGGATGAGATCCATGGCGCGGCTGTGCCCGATCAGCCGGGGCAACCGAACGGTGCCGCCGTCGATGAGCGGGACACCCCAACGCCTGCAGAAGACGCCGAAGACGGCGTTTTCCTCGACGACGCGCAGGTCGCACCACAGCGCGAGCTCGAGACCGCCCGCAACCGCGTATCCGCTTACCGCGGCGATGACCGGTTTGGACAGCGTCATCCGGGTGGGTCCCATCGGGCCCGGCCCGGTGCGATGTGTCTGGGTCATCTCGGGTGTGCCGAACGCCTTGAGGTCGGCCCCGGCGCAGAAGGTTCCGCCCGCGCCCCACAACACCGCCACCGCGGCGCTGTCGTCGGCATCGAACTCGCTAAACGCCTCATACAACTCGGCTGCCGCCGGGCCGTTGACCGCATTGCGCACTTCCGGCCGGTTCATGATGATCGTGGTAACCGCTCCGCTGCGTTCGGTCCGCACTCCGCCCATGGTCATGACCCCGAGTGTCCTCCCCTTGTCTGCATCGCGCGCCACCCATCGCTCCCGGACCAGGCTGCGGCCGAAACCGGATCGTCGCGGCGGTCGGCGAGTTCGGCGGCAAACCGCGCGTACGCGCCCCGCAACGCGTCGCCCGGCCATGCCCGCGGCAGCAGCTCGTCGGGCAGCACCGGATCGGTCAGCAGGTGCCGGACCAAGCCCGCCGCGATGACGAAGCGGGCCGGTACGTCCTGAGCCGCGGCCATGGCGGCGAGCAGGTCGGTGGCAACAGCCGACCAGGCCGGCAGATCCCACAGCTGGCGGGCAAGCTGCTCCGGTGCGTCGTCGACGCTGCGCAACGCCCGCGCCCGCTCCCCCGCCATCGCGGGCACGGCCGGCTGGAGGTTGTCTGGCCGCAACCACACCCCTTCCCGAAGCTCACCGAATCTACTGTCCTGCAATAGCTTTCGCAGCGCCGCTCGGGAGACCGCGTCGGCGCCGACGCTGGTGATCACCAGTGTCGTCCACGTGCCGTCCCAGGGCCTGCGGCGCGGTCGCAGCGCATCGTCCTGGCGGCGCTGCCGCGCCAGGAGTCGCTCAGAGAGCCGATAGCCGTCGGCGGACCGGACCAGGTCCCCGGCCGCCACCATCCGGGTCAGCGCAACCCGAAGCGTCGATTCCTTCACACCGAAATCGCTGGTCAGCCTGATCAACTCGGCCGCGGTCGCCTGGGCGGGATGCGCGCCCAGCAGTACCGACAGCACCACCGAACGGGCGGTCATCCGGGCCCCCATCGTCATCTCGTCACACCCCTGAGGGGCGGCGGCCATGGTCGCCGTAAGGTTCGTCGCGGTGGCGGACCGCCTCACGGAAGCCGTGCTGAGCCGCGTCGGCGACGAACGCGTGGCCCTCGGGCGTGTGGCGCGCGATACCGTCGAACACGGTGCCGAGGATCTGACTGGTGGCCACGCCCGAACTCAGCAGGGCGGCGTTGCAGGCCAGCTTCGCCATGATGAGCTGGTTGACCGGCATCGCGGCAATACGCTCGACGAGTCGCTCGGTGCGGTCGTCGAGTTCGGCGGGGTGGGGCGCTTCGACGGCCAGACCCCACTCGGCGGCCTGCGCGCCGGTGATGCAGTCGCCGGTGAACAGCAGTCGCTTGGCGCGCTGATCCCCCAACCGGTGTGCCCACATGCCGGCCGCCGGCACACCCCACACCCGCATCGGCGGGTAGCCGATCTTGGCATCGGCCGCCGCGATCAGCAGGTCGGCGTGCAGTGCGATGTCGGTTCCACCGGCCACACAGTAGCCGTGGATCTTGACGACGGTCGGCTTGTCGGCGCGCATCAGGCTGGCGAACCCGCGCACGAACCGGCTCATCATCTGGTAGTCGATCATCGGATCCCAGGGGCGGCCGGGAAGGTGGTTGAGCGCCTGCGTCCCGCCATCCAGCACGGTGCCTCGATAGCCTCCGGGTTCGCCCGCCGACGACGTGCGGTCCGCATAGGCCGACAGGTCGAAACCCGCACAGAAGCCCCGGCCTCGGCCGGACACCAGGATGACGTGCACCGCCGGGTCGAGGTCGGCCCGTTCGACGAGTGCCGACAGTTCCAGTGGGGTTTCGGCGACGATCGCGTTGCCCTTGTCGGGGCGGTTGAACGTGATTCGGGCGACCCGGCCGGTGACCTCGTAGGTCATGGTCTTGAGGTTGTCCACGTCGACGGCAACGGTGTGCGTCATGTCGATGCTCAGACCTTGACCAGTACCCGCTCCAGGATGGGAGCGAGGTCCAGTCCGGCCGGAAGCGTGCCGTACGCCCCGCCCCACTGCCGGTCGAGCCTGGTGGTCAGGAAGGCCTCGGCGACGGCGGGGTGGCCGTGGCGGACCAGCAGCGCGCCCTGCAGTGCCAGGCTGATGTCCTCGGCGACTTTGCGGGCCCGGAATTCCAGCGTCGCCGGCTCGGTCAGCGCTGTCTGCAGACTCGACACATGGGCGGCGAGACGGGGGTCTTGCGCCGCCGGAGCGGCCAGCTCGTCGAACAGCACGGCGACGCATTCCGGCCGGGTCGCCATGGCACGCAGCGTATCCAGCGCGCTGACGTTGCCCGAGCCCTCCCAGATTCCCATCAGGGGCGCTTCCCGGAAAAGCCTCGGCATGCCGGAGTCCTCGGCGTAGCCGTTGCCGCCGAAGCACTCCATGGCCTCCGCGGCGTGCGCGGTGGCACGCTTGCACACCCAATATTTGCCTGCCGCCAACCCAATTCTGCGCAAAAGGGTTTCGCGTTGATCGCCGCGAACCGCCCGGTCGGTGGCACCGGCCATCCGCATCGCGAGCATGGTGGCGGCCTCGGCCTCGACGGCCATATCGGCCAACACATTGCGCATCAGCGGCTGGTCGATCAGGTATGCCCCGAACGCCTTGCGGTGCTGGGCGTGGTGAACCGCGCGGGACAGACCGTTGCGCATGCTGGTTGCGCTGCCCAGCGTGCAGTCGAGCCGGGTGAGGTTGACCATCTCGATGATGGTCGGCACGCCACGACCCTCCTCGCCGACGAGCCAGGCCGTGGCGCCGTCGTACTCAACCTCGCTGGAGGCATTGGCGTGGTTGCCGAGCTTGTCCTTGAGCCGCGCGATGAACATCCGGTTGCGGGTGCCATCGGGCAGCACCCGGGGCAGGAAAAAGCAGCTCAACCCACCGGGGGCCTGGGCCAGCACCAGGAAGACATCGCTCATCGGGGCCGAGGTGAACCACTTGTGCCCGGTCAGCGAGTAGGTGCCGTCACCGTTGGGAAGCGCCCGCGTGGTACCGGCCCGGACATCGGAGCCGCCCTGCTTCTCGGTCATCGACATGCCGGCCGTGACACCGGCTTTCGTCGACGGCACCGCCAACTGCGGGTCGTAGGTTCGGCTGGCCAACAGCGGCTCGTAGACGGCTGATAGCTCGGGATTGAAGCGCAGCGCCGGGACGACGGCATAGGTCATGGAGATCGGGCACAGGTGGCCCGGTTCGACCGTCCACACCGAGTTCTTGGCGGCCCGCACGACGTGCGCGCCGGGCCTTTCGTCGGCCCACGGCGCGGCGTGCAGGCCGTGGCCGATGGCGATGGTCATCAGCTGGTGGTAGGCCGGGTCGTAGTCGACCTCGTCGACCCGATGCCCGTAGCGGTCGTGGGTGTGCAGGATCGGCACGTTGCGGTCGGCAAGGTCACCCCACCGTTGCGCCTCGGCGGTGCCGGCCAGCACGCCGAGTTCGTTGACCTCGTCGACGCCCCACTCACCGCCTTCCCGGATCAGCGCCTCGGTGAGAACCGGAGACGACGCGGGGTTGAATCCCTCGAAGGGTGGAACCTGGTTGGTGACGACATGGGTATCCGGCATG
>CAZEHT010000134.1:0-9443 GCA_964511995.1 uncultured Mycobacterium sp. | reverse complement strand
CTCTGGACAACAGCACCGGCTGTCGCCGATGTCTATGAGGTGCAGCCGCATTCGAGTGTGGTCCTGTTCTCCGGCGGGCAAGACGCCCTGACCCGCCAGGGTTGAGACCGGCGCTGCGCGACGCGTGCGGGCGCGTGTATCTGACAGCAAGGCATCAGTATGGATGATGCTATGCTGTCAATGTGCGTACCACCGTGACCTTGGACGACGACACACTTGCGTTGATCCGGCGGCGGATGCGCGAGCGCGGGGTGTCATTCAAGAAGGCACTCAACGATGCGATCCGTGACGGGGCGCAGGGTCGGCCGACGCCCGCGCCGTTTGCCACCCGCACCGCGGATCTCGGTGTTGCCGCGGTCAACCTCGATCGTGCTTTGCAGCTGGTAGCCGAACTCGAAGACGAGGAACTGATTCGCCGTCAGCGCCGCGGCGCATGAGGGTTGTCGACGCCAATGTGCTTCTGTACGCGGTCAATTCGGCCAGCGAACATCACGTTGCGAGCAGACGTTGGCTCGACGGCGCCTTGTCGGGAGCCGATACCGTGGGACTGGCGTGGGTGCCGCTGCTGGCTTTCGTACGGCTGACGACCAAGGTCGGCCTGTTTCCTTCGCCGTTGCACGCGGATGACGCGCTACGCCAAGTAAGCGACTGGTGCAGCGCACCCGCGGCGGTGATGATCGGCCCCACCCCACGCCATGCCGACATCCTTTCCGGGCTGCTTGCCCGGGTCGGTACCGGCGGGAACCTCGTCAACGACGCCCACCTGGCGGCGCTGGCCATCGAGCACCGAGCCGGAATCGTCAGTTACGACAGCGACTTCGGCCGATTCGACGGCCTGCGTTGGGACACCCCCGACGACCTCCTGGGCTGATCGGCTCTACGCGCCGCCGGCTTCCGCTAGAAGGGCCGCCGACCGGGAAGCCCCGGCGCCAACCGCCGGCGGTGCGGCCGGGCGCGTCCGAACCGCTTGCGGCCACCAGAACCACCGGCCCATCAGCGCCGCGATGGACGGCGTCATGAACGAGCGGATGACCAGCGTGTCGAACAGCAGCCCGAGCCCGATCGTGGTGCCCACCTGTGCGACCACCGTCATCGAGCTCACCGCCATCGACATCATCGTGAACGCGAAGACCAGGCCTGCGGCGGTGACGACCGATCCCGTGCCCCCCATCGCACGGATGATCCCCGTCTTGAGACCGGCATGGATCTCTTCCTTGAAGCGCGCCACCAGCAGCAGGTTGTAGTCCGCTCCGACGGCCAACAAGATGATCACCGACATCGCCATCACCATGAAGTGCAGCTCGATGCCGAGGATATGTTGCCAGAACAGCACGGACATGCCGAACGATGCGCCGAGCGAGAGCAAGACGGTTCCGACGATGACCGCCGACGCGACCAGGCTGCGGGTGATGAGCAACATAATGATGAAGATCAGCGACAGCGCGGAGATACCGGCGATCATCAGGTCGTAACGGTTGCCGTCCCGCATGTCTTTGAACGCGGAGGCCATTCCGGCGAGGTAGATATTGGAGCCCTCGAGGGGTGTTCCTTTCATCGCCTCCTTGGCGGCCAGCTTGATGGCATCGACGCGCTCGATTCCGTCGACCGTCAGGGGGTCGCCTTCGTGGGAGATGATGAATCGGATCGCGTGTCCGTCCGGCGAGATGAAACTCTTCATGCCACGCTTGAATTCGCTGTTCTCGAAGATCTCCGGCGGCAGGTAGAAGGTGTCGTCGTTCTTGGCGTCGTTGAATGCTTCGCCCATGGCGGTCTGGCCATCCTGCATGGCCGCCATCTGATCCTGAAGGCCCTTCTGCGTCTGATACATCGTCAGCATCATGGTCTTCATCGTCTTCATGGTTTCGACCTGCGACGGCATTAAAGCCAGCATCTGCGGCATCAGCTCGTCGAGGCGGTCCATGTCGGGCAACAGCTCTTGAATGGCATCGGTCATGGTGTCGACGCCGTCGAGGGAATCGAACACCGAGCGCATCGACCAGCACACCGGGATGTTGAAACAGTGCGGTTCCCAATAGAAGTAATTGCGGATCGGCCGGAAGAAGTCATCGAATACGGCGATGTGAGCGCGCAGCTCGGCGACATCGGCGGCCATGTCGTGGGTCTTGCCCACCATGTTGTGCGTCGTTGCGCTCATCTGCTCCATGAGCAAGATCATCTTTTCCAGGGTGTCGATGGTCTTCTGCATCTCGTCGGCCTGGGTGAGCATGTCGGCCATGCGGTCCTGCTGGTACTTGAGGTTCATGGTTTGATTCACGCCGCTCATACTGAGCTGGGCCGGAATGGTGCTGAACTTCAGCGGCTCTCCCTGCGGTCGCGTGATCGCCTGAACGCTGCCGATACCGGGGACGCGGAACACAGCCCTGGCGATTCTGTCGATCACCAGGAAATCAGCGGAATTCCTTACGTCGTGGTCGGTTTCGATCAGCAGCACCTCGGGGTTCATCCTGGCGGCGGAGAAGTGGCGTTCGGCCGCGGCGTAACCCGCATTGGCGGGCAGATCGGCGGGCAGATAGTTCCGGTCGTTGTAGTTGGTCCGGTAGCCAGGCAGGGCCACGAGTCCGATCAGCGACAGCGCCAGGGTGGCCAGTAGCACGGGCCCCGGCCAGCGGACCACCGCGGCGCCCAATCGCCGCCAGCCGCGGATCCGCATGGCGCGCTTGGGTTCGAGCAAGCCGAATCGGCTGGCGACGGCCACCACCGCGGGCCCCAGGGTCAGGGCCGCCGACACCGCGACCACCATGCCCACCGCCAGCGGAACGCCCAGCGACTGGAAGTAGGGCAACTGGGTGAAGCGCAGGCAGAACGTCGCGCCGGCGATCGTCATGCCCGACCCCAGGATCACGTGGGCGGTGCCGCGGAACATGGTGTAGTAGGCCGATTCCGGGTCCTCGCCAACGCTGCGTGCCTCTTGGTAGCGCCCGATCAGGAAGATGGCGTAATCGGTCGAGGCGGCGATCGCCAGGGTGATCAGAAGCTGGGTTGCGAAAGTCGAAAGCCCGATGAGTTCGTAGTAGCCGAGAAACGCCACGACGCCTCGAGCCGCGGATAGCTCGATGACGACCATGGCCAGGACCAGTACGACCGTCACGATCGACCGGTAGACCAGCAACAGCATCGTGATGATGACCCCGAACGTCACCATCTCGATCATCTTGAGGCTGCGGTCGCCGGAAGCCTGCTGATCTGCCGCAAGGGCCGACGGTCCTGTGACGTAAACCGTGACGCCCGGCGGCGGGGAGAGTCCCCGGACGAGATGCTGGGCCGCTTCCACCGATTCGTTGGCCAGCGATTCGCCCATGTTGCCGGCGAGATACACCTGCACATACGCCGCTTTGCCGTCGTTGCTCTGCGCGCCCGCCTCGGTCAGCGGGTCACCCCAGAAATCCTGGACGTGCTCCACATGCTTGGTGTCGGCTCTGAGCTTGGCGACCATGTCGTTGTAGAAGAGGTGGGCGCCGTCGCCGAGCGGCTCGTCGCCCTCCAAGACGATCATGACCGAGCTGTCGGAGTGGAATTCGTCGAACACCGTGCCGATGCGCTTCATCGCGATCACCGACGGCGCGTAGTCGGGGCTCATCGACACCGAGCGCATCTGCCCGACGACTTCGAGTGACGGAATGGCCACGCTCAAGATACCGACAATCGCGATCCAGCCCAGGATGACCAAGACGGCGAAGCGCCGGATCACCCTCGGCAGGCCGGTGGCCTGCGGCTTTACAGTTGTGTCGGCCATCAGATCCCAGGTGCGGTGGATCTGGAGAAAGCCTCGACGGTGTCGGACACTGCGCGGTTCTCCTCCCATGGCGTCGTCTCGGGTCCAGTCCTACCAGACGCCGGGTGGTGAGCGGGGGAGTAGGTTGCGGTGCGACCCTCCTCGGGGGGATGTCGCGGGCGAGGCGGCAGCCTAGGTAATCACCTATGACATGGCCGGCGAAAATAAGTAGTGGCTACGCATGTCAGGGAGACCCTGCGGTTCTAGCGTTCATGAAGTGGGCACGAGGACAGCTGTCGGGGGACCGGTCGCTTCGACTGCGCAACGAGGGGTCACAGTCATGGCGATCGGCGGCTGTCCCCGATGCCCACGCCCCGCCGGGCAGGCCGCGACGTGACAAACGACCACGATCGTGCGGTGCCCCACGGCCGATTCACCCATCAGCCCCCGGCGGGAAAGCGGTGAGCCTGCACGTCGGCGACGTGCCCACATCCACCGATGTCCTGATCGTCGGTTCCGGGTTCGAGGGCGCTGTGGTGGCGGCAAAGCTCGCCGAGCGCAACATCGAGGTGTGCGTCGTCGAACGCGGAAAGGCATATCCGCCCGGGTCGTTCCCCAGAGCGCCCGGCGAGTTCGCCGCCAACTTCTGGGATCCGTCGGGGGGCCGACCAGGATGACCCCGCGCCGCTGCAATCGCAGCGCCTCGTCGATCTTTGCCCAGATCAACGGCCGGGGTGCCGTCTGCCAACGGGAGTCGGTCACACCAGGAGGGTATGCCAGCACACAGGTCTTTCATAGGTTGGCGCTCCACCGCCGAAGTCGCTCAAGCGCCGGGCAGGCAGACAGGCAGTATCCGTACGCCGTTTCCGTCTAGGATCGAAGCCGTGACGGCCTCGCACAACACCGAAGAGGCAGGCGATACGCCTCCCGGGCGCTCAGGCCCGAGAACGTCGGCCCTGGACACCGTCCTTCGTCCGCTGACCAAGACCGGTCGCTACTACGCCGGGTCGTGGCGCCATTACCTGGACAACGATCACAGAGCGCTTCCTGTTGCCCGGCCGACCGTCAGGCTGGCCGCACATGCGTTGCGCGACGAGATTGTCTTGTCCGGTCTGCGCACCCAACGGCCGCTCAGCCACGGTGCCGCGTTCGGCCGCATAGAACGCGAGGTCGTCGCCGCGCTCGACTACTTCGGTGAAAAGGGCTGGCTCAGCGACCCCAACGGGTTCTTCATGCCACCGCCCACGCCGGCCGACGTGACAGTGCTGCCCGTCAGGAAACGCCGCCGCTCCTACGAACGCTTCGTATTCGACAGCGGCTACACCGCCGGTGACGGCGAGCCGGGCGGGGACCGGTGGCATCGCTATGCGGGCAATGAGCGGGTATTCGGCCTGATGTTGCGCCATCGCGAACCCCGACCCTGGCTTATCTGTGTGCACGGCGTGGAGATGGGCCGCGCCGGCATCGACCTGACCCTGTTCCGGGCATGGCACCTGCACGAGGATTTCGGGCTGAACGTCGCGATGCCCGTCCTCCCGATGCACGGTCCGCGGGCCAGGGGCCTACCGAAGGGCAAGGCCTTCCCCGGTGAGGACATCCTCGACGATGTCCACTTCGCGGCACAGGCGGTGTGGGATGTCCGCAGACTCGTGTCGTGGATCCGGGCACAGGACCCGGGGTCGGCCATCGGGCTGAACGGCATTTCGATGGGCGGCTATGTCACCGCGCTGGTGGCCAGCCTCGAGGACCACTTGACCTGTGCGATCCTCGGCGTTCCGGTGGCCGACCTCGTGGGACTGCTGGGCCGGCATTCCGGCTTCGGCGCTGTCGACCCCCGGCGCCGCACGATGGAGTTGGCGCAGCCGCTCGGGCGGATGATCTCGCCGTTGTCGCTGGCGCCGCGTGTACCGCCGCGCGGGCGCTTCATCTACGGCGGTGTCGCCGACCGGGTCGTCCATCCCCGCGAACAGGTCGAGCGGCTCTGGGAGCATTGGGGTAAGCCGGAGATCGTCTGGTACCGGGGCGGCCACACCGGGTTCTTTGCCGCGCGTCCGGTACCGAAGTTCATCGACGCCGCGATCGTGCAGTCCGGGTTGATCGATCGCGGGCCACTCGTGGTCGACACCGGCGAACCCGTCTGATGGAGCGGAGGTGACCGCATGAGCGTGATGGGCGGCCTGGATGCAGCCATAATGACCGGTGATGCCCTGACCAGCCCGATGCATGTCGCGGCGCTGATGATCTTCACCCCGCCCGACGACGCGGGCCCGCACTATCTCGACGACATCTACCGGGAGAGCCTCGACGACGCCCTTGCCCTCGATCCGAGGTTGCGCCGCCACCCGCACATCGGTCGCGACACCTTCGGAATGTGGACGTGGCGGGAGGCGGAGGTGAACCTCGCCCACCACGTCCAGCGCCTCACATTGCCCGACGGCTCCGACGAGGGCGCATTGTGGAGGCAGGTCGCCGATCTGCACCAGGTGCCACTCGACCGGCACCGGCCGCAGTGGATGGCCTACATGATCGACGGGCTGCCCGGCGGCAGGTTCGCCTTCTACGTCAAGATCCACCACGCCCTGGTCGACGGTGTCACAGGCATGCAGATGATCGCTGACGCGCTGTCCACCGACCCGAACTTGCGCGGCGCCAGGCCGTTCTTCGCGGCTCGCGAGGAACCGCCCGCTGAGTCCGCGCGTTCGCCGCTGTCGATACTGCCGAACCCGGTGTCGGTCCTGAAGTCCGCGCTCGGCGTCACCGAATCCACAATCGGCTTGGCACGCAACATGATCAGCGGGCAGGCGGCGATGCTGGCGGGCAGCGTACAGGGCAGAAGCGTGCTCCCGATGTCGGCGCCGTTTACGCGATTCAACGGGCAGTTGGGACCGGAGCGCGCAGTCGCCGGGGGCACCTGGTCGTTCGACCGCATCCGGGCGATACGTGCGACAGGCGAACTGACGTGCAACGACGTGCTGATGGCGGTGGTGTCCGGTGCGCTTCGCAGCTATCTCGCCGCCCACGACGAGCTGCCGGACCGCTCGTTGGTGGCGTTCTGCCCGATCTCGGTGCGGGTCGGCGGCGATGCCGGTCAGGCTGCTCACGGCAACCTCTTCGGTCTCGAGCTGTGCACGCTGGCCACCGACTCCGGCGATCCCGCTCAGCGGCTGGCCACCATCCACCGGTCGATGGAGTGGGCCAAGCAACAGGTGGCCGATCACGGCTCAACGGTGAGCACCCTGCTTGCCGTGCCGAGCATCGTGCCCAGCCTCTTACAGTCGGTGATCCCGTTCAGCCCCAAGTGGCGGACGGGCTACAACGTGCCCATTTCCAACATTCGCGGACCGGCGGAAACGCTCTACTACAACGGGGCGCGGCTCGACACACTGTACCCGATCTCCACAGTTTTCGACGGACTCGGGATCAACATCACCGTCTATTCGTACGCGGGTGTGATCGCGTTCGGCTACGTCGCGGGCCGCAACATAGTGCCCGACATCGAAACGCTGGTTCCGATGACCGATGCCGCCCTCTCGGAACTGGAGTCCGCTGTGGGGCTGGCGAGTCCGGCCAAACGGCCCGGGCATTCGGCCGGGATCAAAGCGCGACCGGCGCGGCGACCCGGCCCCACCCACCTTTCATGCCAAGGCCCGGCGTCATCACCGGAAGCAGCAGACTGATCCCCCGTGCCCGGCGCTCGAATCGCCGATGTGCCTTCCCTGCAGGGCGGTAAGGTTTGGTCTGCATGACCGACAATTCGGCAGGTGCCGGGACGAGACGCCATATCGCGGTCGCCGACGCGGACAGCAGCGCCTACCACTCCCTTCGGGAGCGGCCGATAACACGTGCCGAGCGCTACGCGTTGGGCCGGAGTCTGCGCGAGCGGGTCCCGAGGCGATCACTGGCGGACTGGCAGCCGCCGGCGGATCGGCCCGACCCGGTCAAGCTCATCGAGGTCAGCCACCAGGGGAGACTGGACCGCCTGATCCCGATCCGGGTCGGCCGGATGGCGGCTTCGCCATACGGCTTCCTGCGGGGCACCGCCGTGGTGATGGCGGACGACGTGGCACGGCTGCCTTCGACCGGCATCACGCCGGTCGTGTGCGGGGATTCCCACCTCGGCAACTTCGGATTTTATGCGTCGCCGGAACGGGATCTGGTGATGGATCTCAACGACTTCGACGAGGCGCACCCCGGTGGATGGGAATGGGATCTGCGGCGGCTGGTGGCCAGCATCTGGGTCGCCGGCCGCCACAACGGAGGATCCGAGCAGGATAGCGCCGCGGCGGTCCGGTCCTGTGTCGGCGCATACCGCCTCGAGTTGGGCCGGCTGGCCGAGCAGCCGCTCTTCTCGCGCTCGTTCACGCGAGTCGACGTGGATCAGCTGACCGGTGAGACGGCCGGGCCGCTGCGCGACGCGGTGAAGCGCTCTGCGAAACGAGCACGCCACCGCACGAGCGACCGTGCGCTGCCGCGATTCACCCAGGAGGTCGACGGTGTCCGGCGCATCGTCGAAGAGCCGCCCCTGATCACCCGGTTGCCCGAGAGGGAGGTCGAGGTCTTGACGGCGGCGCTCGACGCCTATCTGGATACGCTTTCCGTCCACTGGCAGAGAGTGCTCGGTGGCTACACCGTCTTGGACGTCGCCCACAAAGTGGTGGGCGTGGGCAGCGTCGGCCTGCGTGCCTATGTTGCCCTGCTAGAGGGATCCTCGCCCGATGACGTGGTGTTCTTACAGCTCAAGCAGGCCAGGCGTTCGGTGCTGGCGCGCTATGTTCACGGCGAATCGGCATGGCACGCGCACCAGGGTCAGCGCGTCGTCGAGTACCAGCAGGCGCTGCAGACGGTCAGTGACCCGCTGCTGGGCTGGACGACAATCGACGGCCTGCAGTACTACGTGCGCCAGTTCCGCAATATGAAGGGAACCGTTCCTCTCGACGCAATGGACGCCCACGCGCTCGTCGACTACGCAGCGGTCGTGGGTCCGCTTCTGGCCAAAGGCCACGCTCGCACCAGCGGCGCGTCGATGATCAGCGGCTACATCGGCCGCTCGGAGCGCGTCGACGCGGCGCTGTGCACGTTTGCCCGTCGGTACGCCGACCAGACCGAAGCCGACCACGCACGCCTGCTCCAGGCGGTCCGCCTCGGCAGGCTGCCCATTGAGCGCGGGATTTAGCCGATATTCAGGCGGCGGCCCGGGCCGTCCGTTCGCCGGCCGTTACAAACCCACCGACATCGGCGGTACCTGCCAGATGTCGTTGCAATACTCGGCAATCGCCCGGTCCGAGGAGAACTTGCCGCTGCGCGCGGTGTTGAGAATCGACATGTGCGACCACTTGTCTCGGTTGAGCCACGCGCCACTGACCCGATCCTGGCAGTCGACGTAGGATCGGTAGTCGGCCACCGCCAGGAACGGGTCGTGATGGGCCAGCGAGTCGAGGACCGGGCGCAGGATCTCGGTATCGCCGTGGGTGAATGTGCCCGAGGCGATCAGTTCCAGCACCGCGGCAAGTTCGCGATCGCGCTCGATGTACTCGACGGGCCGGTAGCCGTCACGCCAGACTGCCTGGACCTGATCCTCGGTCAGGCCGAACAGGAAGAAGTTCTCCGGTCCGGCCTCCTCGCGGATTTCGACGTTGGCGCCGTCGAGGGTCCCGATGGTCAGCGCGCCGTTGATCATGAACTTCATATTGCCGGTGCCCGACGCTTCTTT
>CAZEHT010000133.1:0-9937 GCA_964511995.1 uncultured Mycobacterium sp. | reverse complement strand
TTGGCGCTGTAGAGGGCGGTGTCAGTCATCGAAACCCTCGCTGCGCGTGCGCATCCGGACGGCACATTGGCGCCGTTGGTCCATCCGGTGGGCGGCGGCGGCCTCCCACGGCGAGGCCGACTCGGCCGCTGTGGGGTTATCCGCCGCGTCGACGGAGATGTCGGTGGTGAGGTCGCCGATGTGAACGGTCATCCCGAGCACCCGCAATCGCAGCCGGACCCAGCTTTGGTGTGCCCCGGCCGTCCCCGCTGGACCGGGGCGCGGCGCGCCACCGTGGCCCAGGCCGGATTCGTCCGGGTCCCGTCTGTCGGCACGAACCGCGCGCGCAGCGGAACGTCGCGCCCGAACGACACGGCTCGCTGGTCGGCGCTGGGCGGCGGTTCTCCGGGGGCCGCGGCCGCCGGCGGTGCCGTGCGCGAACCGGCGACGTCGCGCAACCTGTCGCGCGCCCCGGTGGTGGACGGGGCGACATCAATGTGCGCGGTGTCGGCGAACGCCGCCCGGGTGGCGTCGGCCCCGGCGTCGGCGGCAGCGGCGGCGTGTGCCTGCACCGCGGCGCTCAGCCCGCCCGCAGCGGCCAGCGCAAACCCCGCGGCGGCACCGGAACCCGTCAGGCCCACGGCGGTGTCACCGGCCGGCGACGTGGAGCCGCTTGCGCCGAGCGCGTATCCGCCGCCCACGCTGGCCGTGCCGATGCCGCCGATGCTGATCCCGCCGATAGGCAGGCCGACGTTGAAGCCGATCGTGTCGCCCGCGCTGAGGCTCAACGTGTCTCCGAGCCCATTGGCGACCGCGCGCCACGCCTCGGGTGAAAGGCCGTTGCGGGCAAGGAAATCCGCGGCACTCTCGCCGTCGAGTGCCTCCGCGATGCGGTTGGTCGCCTCGGCCGCCAGCCCAAGCCCGCCCGGACCGAACGGATTGACGTCGCCGAGGTCGCCGGCCAGCGCCCCGATGCCGCCCCGCCCCGCGGGCTTCGGCGACGATTTCGGCGCGGCGAACCTCGGGTCCTGCTCTTTGATCGAGATGTTCACCTTGGCCCGCAGCGGGGTGCCCTCGGACGTGAACAGTTCAAGGTCTTCGCTCGCGCTGGTCATCACGCCGGTGAGGACGAACGAACCCCAATGGAACCGGACGCTGGGCGGAGCGTCGGTCGACTTCTCCTTGGGCAGCATGAAGCGCCGGACCATGGCCGTCTTGTCCCGCACGTCGGCGGGATTGGAGGAGGTCCCCTCGTCGGCAGTGTCGAAGACCAGCTCGACGGTCAGGGTCGACGAACTCGTGCCGTTGTAGGTCCAGGTCTGGCGTCCCTTGGAGTTGCCGCTGTCGATGCTGTTGGTCATCTGCAGCCGCAGCGTCGTGGGATTGAACTGGACCGCCATCTCGTTGCCGACCGTGCCCTTGGCGTCGACCTCGGCCAGCGTGGCCTTCTTCAACTCAGCCATCAGAGAGTCCCCTCGAGGTAGAGACCCTCGTGCGCCAGGTGCAGTTCCTCGATGGCGATCTCGCCGCTACGGGCATTGAGCGCCGGGCCGACCAGCCGCGCCGGCAAGGCCCGTGAGAACCGCCAGGTGGCCTGCGGCTCGCCGCTCCGGCTCTGCACCTCGACCGACCCGTCGTAACGCCTCACCGGCCGCACACCCGCAACGATGTCCTGGAACCACTGCCACAGCTCGCGGGCGCGGGTGTCGTCGGAGGCGAACATCCCGCGCTTGAGGACGACCCGCTGCTGGTATTTGGCACGCCCGACGCGCTGGACCACGCCGTCGTTGCGGCCACCCTCGACGTACTCGGCGATGTCCATGTCGACCTCGAGACCGGTGACCTCCTGGAAACCGCCGTCGGCCAGGGTGCCGGTCCCGGGTCCGGACAGCACCACCCGGAAGTTGAACGCCCGCAACAGATCATCGTCAGCCACGGCTCATCTCCACCCGTGCGGTCAGCTCGTCGTCGACGGTCAGGCGAACCACGATGAACTCGGTCGGCTCGGCGGGAGCCACACCGACGAGGGCAACCAGCCGGCCGTTGTCGAGGTCGAGCTGAGTCATCGTCGTGCGGTCGCACCGCACGAAGAACGACTCGCCCGGCGTCGCGCCCGCGAGCGCGCCTGCCCGGTGCAGCGTGGTGAGGTAGTCGGCGATCGCGCGCCGCACGGTGGTCCACAGGGCCGGCCCGTTGGGCTCGAACGCCGCCCAGGCCATCTCCCGGCGCAAAGTGATGCGGATGACGGCGAGCAGGCGGGCAACGTTGAGTTGGCGGACGTCTGGGATTCGGCTCAGCGTCCGCGCGCCGGTCAACCGGATGCCGTCGCGGTCCTGGACGAATACGTTGACCCCGTCGGCATGCAAGTCGTCGTGCTCGGCGCGGGTGGGACTGGCGGCCAGCCGGACGGCTTGGTTGACGACAAGGTTGGCCGGGCCCACGAAGACCCCGTCGCGCAGTTCCCGGGCCGCGATCACGCCCGCGGCGAAGGCGCTGGGATTTACGCGCACGAGACTGTCGCGAGCGTCGTCCGGTGCCGCCACGTCCAGCCACGGGTGATAGGCCGCGGCATCGGCGGAGTCGAAGGACGCCCGCCAGCGGGTCACCCGGTCGGCCGACAACCCCGGCGGGACGTCGAGTAGCGCGGTCCGCCCGTCGCCGGCTTCGGCGACCGCCACCAGCCGTTGTTGCAGCTCGGTGATCATGACCAGGTCGCCGGGCACGTTCGGGTCGAGGCGAAGCCCGTCCAGGCCCGCGGCCGGTCCGCCCTGCCGTCCGGCGGGGACGTCGACACACGGCGCGAAGTCGGGTCCGCTGGTCAGCGGGGGGTCGGCGATGTCGTCGACCGGGTCCGGCGCCGCCGGGTCGTAGAGGTCGGGCGCCAGCAGCAGTCCGACGTCCTCGGTGTCGATCGTGGCGTGCAGGCCGTCGGCGGGGCGCTCGTCGCCGAGAACCCAGTCGGCGTCGAAGAAGTCGGCGCCGACGATGGCGTTCGAGCGGTCGGTCCCGCCGCCCAGATGCCGATCGACCGGTGGGCCGTCGCCGGGCTCCGCCGAAGCGAGCATCAGGTCGGGCAGCGTGCTGTCGGTGAGTTGCAGCGCGCTTGCCACCCACGCGCCCCGCGGCCAGAGCAGCTCGCTCGCGTCGATCAGCACCCGGGCCAGCCAGCGGGGGTGCTCCGGGGAGCAGCCGAGGTCGCCCAGCGTCTCCACGCGCGGCTGCGCGTTGTCGTCGTCCACGGTGGTCAACCGGGCGGCGACCACCTCCACCGCCACCGGGATCGAGACGAGTGCAATGCCGAGGGTGACGATGCGGCGCCCGCCGGGACGGTCGGGCCAGGCCTCGACACGGCTGTCGGCGACATAGCGCAGCGCCTGCTGCCCGGTCGCGTCGGTGGCGCGGATGAGCGAACCGATCGGAACATTGGCACGGCTGTCGACCTCGAAACGGTGCGCTGCGAGGTTCCCGGCCCGCAGCGGGCGGGCCGAGAACGACAACGTGGCACGCAGCCGGTTGCCCCACGTTCCTTCATCGCGGGCCGCGACCACCACATCGTCGCCGGGACCGGCCTGCACCCTTACCAGGCCTCCCGGAGTGGGCACCGCTAAGACGCCCTGCGCGCATCCACCCGCGTCGTCTGGACCGGCGTAGTCGTGCACGATCCGGATCACTCGTGCCCGCCTGCCGCCCTGGGCGAAGAACGCCGACACCGCGTACGGAAGCCGGCCCGCGCCGCCGAATCCGCCGAATCGGCGACGGTATTCCGACCACGATCCGATCTCGACCGCGACGCTGCGTTTCGTCGGCACGCCGGTCAGATAGTCGAGCACCGTTTCGTCCTCGGCGATCGGCCGGATCGGCATGCGGGCCGGGCCGCGGGGGGCTACCCCGGCGAACGCGGCGAGATCGCGACGCACACCGGTAACGCGCCGGGCGCTCACGGAGGGGCCGATGAACACACCGGGTGCGCCGTGGCCGATCCGCGTCGACGTGGGAGAGGTCATCGCGGGCTCAGCTGTACTCGATGCCCTCGTGAACGAGCACGAGCTCCTCCATCGCGGACTCGCCGCCCTTGCCGGCCATCGTCGGGCCGGTCCACTTCTTCGGCTGGGCCCGCCGCAGCGTCCAGGTGCAGACGGCGTCGCTGCGCGACTCGTCCAGCAGCGAGATGGTCACCGTCCGGGCGTCGGCGACCCCGTCGCGTACCGTTTTCAGCCACGCGTAGAGATCCACCGAGCCGATCACGCCGCGTTTGAGCGTGACGTCGTCGTTGGTGTGCGTGTTGGGCACCTTTCGTACGGTGCTCACCTTGTCGTTGCCGTTGCGGTACTCGCTGTACTTGACCTCCATGCCGAGGCCGCTGACGTCTGAGAACCCGCCGACGATGGCCCCGAGGTCGCCGCTGCCCTGGGCGTCACCCAGCGCGACGATGAAATTGAATGCGGGATAGGGGTTTTCGCGGAATACGGCCATCTTGTGCGGCTCGCTTTCGTGCTCGGTGGAAGCGGGGACGGGTCAGGACTGCGGTGAGTCGGCAGTCCATTGGCCGATGCGGAAGATCACGAACTCGGCCGGCTTGGTAGGTGCCACCCCGATCAGGCAGACCAGCCTGCCGTTGTCCAGGTCCAGCTGCGTCATCGTCGTGCGGTCACACGCGACGAAGAAGGCCTCCTCGGGCTTGCTGCCGAGCAGGGCACCCGACTGCCACTGGCTGAACAGGAAGTCCTCGATCGTGCGGCGGATGTTGGTCCACAGCCGCGGATTGTTGGGCTCGAACACCGCCCACTGCATCGCCTTGTCGATGCTGTGCTCGAGGAAGATGAAGAACCGGCGGACGTTGACGTAGCGCCATTCCGGATCCGAGGACATCGTCCGTGCTCCCCAGACCCTGTTGCCGCGGCCCTCGAAAAATCGCAGCGCGTTGATGCCCTCGGGGTTCAGCACGTCCTGACGGGCGGTGTTGATGTTGGCTTCGAAGCGGGTCAGGCCGCGGACGATCTCGTTGGCGGGGGCCTTGAACACTCCGCGCTCGATGTCGTTGCGGGCGTAGATGCCGGTGACGAAGCCTGACGGGGGAAGCATGATCCGTCGCGGCGGTGCGCCCTGAGCAGGACGTTCGAGCGGGTCGAAGATTTCCACCCAGGGGTGGTAGAGCGCGGCGTAGGTGGAATCGAAGCGGCCCCGGAAGTCGCGGATCTGGGTCATCGACGATCCCTGCGGGGCGTCGACGACGGCCATGCGGTACTTCATCTTCTCGGCGTGGCCGATGAGGCTGTCCGCGGCCGCCTGCGCGGCTGCGGGGTCGGCGTAGGCGCCGCCGTCGGGCAGCGCCACGATGGCGATGTCGTCGACCTCGCCCAGCGCCTCCAGTCCGGTGGCCTTCAGCAGGGCGTTGTCCGGGTCCGCTTCGAGGCCGAGCAAGTCGGAGGCGAGCGGGAGAACGCCGTCGTTGCCGCCGGTGAGGCGGATCCCCGGCGCCACGGTGTTGGCGCCGAGGGGGGTTTCCAGCCGTTGCATCAGGGCGAGCGCGCGGGTCAGGCTGCCGTCGCCGTCGGCGGGCGCGGCGATGTCGAGAAAGACAATGCCGTTCTCGTCCTCAGGGTGGTCGGCCTGCAGGATCTTGCCGATCCACCGACGCTGAGCCGGGTGACAGGCGAGGTCGAGGTGAGAGTCGACCCGGCCGCCGTCGGCGACGACCTCCACCCGCAAGGTGACCTCACGGATGACGTCCCCGACGTTCGGAGCGGTGGGCACGAACCGCTGGACGCCATCGGCGTCCACGTCCACGATGCGCAGGTCGGCGCCGACGAGATCGGCGTCATCGCGACGCAGTACCGGTGCCGGTGCGGTGACTTCGACGACCGCGCCCCGGGCCAGTCCCTTGGCCTGCATCATCCCGCCGGTCTCGAATCCGACGTTGCGTTTGCGGTGCGGACGCACCCGCACCAGCACCTCCCCGAACCTGCCCGGCCAGCGGGCCCGCCACACCGCGGCGTCACCGGGGAAGTTCACGGTGAATCTCGCGACCCCGTCGTCCGCACCGGCTCTGAAGACGCGCGATACGTACAGGCGGCGACCGCCGTTGAGGAAGAAGCACCGGGCGGCGTGCGCCAGGTAGCACTCGCTGGTCGCGACGCCGTCGCCGCGGTCGACGGCGAGTTGTTCCAGGCCGCCGTAAATTCGTTCGAATTCGGTGTAGCTGGTGACCAGGCGGGGTTCGGTCGACCGTGGGCCGCCGGGGTAGCGCACCGGACCGAACCGGGTCAGGCCGCAGTAGCCCGTCGTGCTGGTGGCCACGCCCTCGATGCTCTTGGCACGGAAACTCGTCTCCTCGATGACGACTCCGGGGCTCAGGTACTCGGGCATAGGTCTCCTCCGGGGCGACTAGGGCAGCGTGAGAACGACCGAGCGCACCTGCCCAGCCGAGACGACGAAGGGGCCCGCGAACGCCGTGGTGACGTACTCGGGAGGGAACCGCCGCCCGTCGGACGCGGTGCCCGTTGCGGGAAACTGTGGGGCGGGCAGCGGCAGCGGCTCCTCGAACAGCTGCCACAGCGGATCTAGTTGTGGCACGAGGGGGTCCGTGGGCGGTGGCACCGGCGGCGGCACGACACCGACGGTCAACTCGACCGACACCGGGTCGGGAGTCACACCGACCGTGTCGGGCGGTGGTGAAAGGACGAGCAGGAATTCACCACGCTCGTCGCCGTGGGTGAAACCAAACTGGTCGCCGGTGCCCGTCCGGTTGGCGCGCACTCGGATCCAGGCTGCGGGGCTCCCGTCGGCGCGGCGCACCTGCCCGCGGATCGCGGTCACCCCGGCGGCAATGTCGGCGTTGGCTCCCGGGTGCAGGTGGATCATCGCTATCCGGGCGGCGATCGGGATGGCGGGCGCCAAACCGGCCTCTCCGGCCGATACGTCGGCTTCGGTGGCGATCGTCAGTACGAACCGGCGGGGGACGTAGCGGCGGCGGGAATCGCTGATGCGCAATCGGATTCGGTCGGGCATGCGGCGCTGGTAGCGGCGGATGTAGCGTCCCGACGCGTGTCGCAGCATCCTGGGAAGCACGTCGTCGAGTCCTACACCGGCCGGGAACCGCCGCCACTCGTGCAAAGGGCGTGGGCATTCGTCGAATGTGACCCGCAACGGCCCGCTCACCCTGCCGCCCCGCAGGGCGTCGATCGGCTCGACGCCGAGGGCGAGCCGGGTGACCATCTCGTCATACCGCGTCGGCAGGTAGGTGTTCACACTCATACCGGCACCGGGGTGGCGGTGATACCCGCGATGGCGGTGACGACATCTGGGTGGTCTTCTGAGACAGGTGAATTCAGCTGAATGACCCGGGCGACATAGGAGACGCTGAGCCGGAAATCGGCGGGCAGGGTCTCGAACGTGCGCAGGACGTCTTCGGTGACGAGGTCCTCGTTGACGAGGTGAACCGATTCACCCGGCTCCCACCGGCCGACCGGGTGCAGCAGCGGTCCGGTCAACGTCGGCGTCGACTCGAGGGCCGTGATCGCACACCCGAGCAGCCGAAGCTCGGCTTCGGCATCGCTCTCCCACGCGGTGATGAGGAAATGCGCGTCGACGGGCACATGCAGTCGTCGGGTGACTGCGCTGACCGCCGACCACGGGGCACGCGTGGTTCCGTTCAGATCGACGCGGTAGCAGAAGACCGAAACGGTGCCGTCATCGATGGCGTTGGGCGCCCCCGGGGTACGGCTGAACTGCTCGGTGCGGACCAGCCGCGCCCGCGGCTGGCGGTTGAACAAGGTGCTGTCGGCACTGTGGGCGGCCTTCAATTGCCGATCCAGCATCGACTCGATGCTCAGACCGACCGCCGCCACCGCAGTGAAGGCACCCATGCCAGCGATAGAAATGCAAGGCCGTCACCCGGGCGTCACTTGCGTGACCGGCTGAGCTCGCCACGTCGCTTTCAGAGGGCGTTCGCTCCGCTGCGGAGACGAACCCCGTCGACTTCGGCGGTCGCGGCATCTCCCGCGCCGCGCGCTTCGGTGATCCTGCCCAGCAGCGCCTCCGACGGATGCAGCTTCATCTCGAGCCACAGAAGTCTCGAATACTCCTCGACTTGCTTACACGCCTCGACGATGTTGCCTTGCACCAATTGCAGGTCGACCAAGACCGCGCGCGCCGACTCACGCAAGGGCTCCGACGCGATTGCGGAGTAGGCCGCGTTGAGCGCGGGAACGATGTGCCCGAGTCGGCAAAGCTTCCGTGCGAGCGCCTCCAGTGCCAGGATACGAATCTGGTGGATGCGTTCGCGCTCGAGCAGGAGCCAGTCGTCCTCCCATCCCGGCAGCAGATCCGATCTCAGGCGTGAGAGCACCGTGTCATCGACTTCCGGGCCCTCGTCACCTGACAGCAGTCGTTGGGCCGCGGACATGCTCTCGTGGAAATCCACCTGCACCGCCGGACCGAGCTGAATGCGCTGACGTCCGACAAGCAAACAACGGTCATTGGCCTGCCGAATTCGCCATATTGCAGTACGCAGGATCGCATATGCGCGCTGACGCGGTAGATCGACCCAAAGGTGCTCCGCCAGCTCATTTCGATTAAGCGCTTCTCCCCGGCCAGGGCAAATGGCAAGGTAGGCGATGACCCGTCGAGAACTGAGCGGAAGTAAAACCTCACCACCTGCGACGAAGAGCCGGAAATCGCCGAGCAGACGGAGTTCCACGGGTTCGGACACGGTCAAACCGTCCGGTCCTGATCGCGCATCTGGAGCCCCCGTCGCAGAAAGGCCACCGAGAACGAGTGTCCTCTGTGGTTATGCTGCTCCTTCACATCCGCGATGGCAATCAGTTCGGGTGAGGTCGATGCGCAGAGCAAACGGCGGGAATGGAAGCACCGAGGTGACAGCGGTTCGCGGACCCCTTGGTCCCCGCCCGTACTTTCCGGCGGGGACGTCTGTAGGTCGCCGCGAGTCAGAAGCTGAAGGTCGTTGCTCCGTCGCCGATCCACTGCCACAGCTGAACCGTCCCGCCGACTTCGGCGCCGGTGATGAAGGCGCTCGCATCGAGGCCCTTGGCGTTTACGCAGAGCGAGCACACGATGTAGCGCCCCCCGGCGCGCTCGTACCGCTCCATCAGCTCGGACAAAGGCGGGCATCCCTCACAGGCCGTACCCCTGCCGACGCCTGGCACCGCAAGCCGGGCAGCCTCTTTCGTCAGAAACATCACCGTCGGTCGGCCCGCCTCGGCGGCGCCGACCGCCATCAGGAAGGCCACCGTGACCCGCTCAGGGTCTTCCAATCCGGTGGCGAGGCTGATCGCTGCCTTGGTGTTGGTGGTCATGTCGTTCTCCCTTCGAAGGTGTTCGTGCTATCTGTCGCTCCACACTCGCCGAACGCTGTGCCAGACACATCGTCACCCGATGCCCATCTTGGCGCGCCCGGTCACTGCCCATCCTCCGCGCTGCCTAACCCGCCCACCTGTTTCCGCTGGTGAGGGCGCTTTCGCAGAGCGCGAACAGCAGCTCGGAGTGCTCGCGACTCGCGCTGCTGAGGGGCGAGCGGGCCGTGGCAGCTTTGTAGTCGTCTCCGGTGAATCGGGTATTCGCAAAGATGTCGTTGGTGGAGACGTTCCTCGATCGCCGGTGTGACGATGCCCGGGTGCTGTGGGGTGTGTGCGCGGCCGCGCGATGGGGTCAGTGCGCGCCGCCGGCACCGCGCCGACGGAGCCGGGCTTGGGCTTGAGGATCAGGCGCAATCCCAGCGCGGCGATGCCTATGCCGACGCAAATCCAGGTCTCACGACGGTATGTGTATTAGCTGGATGACGGAGGGCGGTCGTCGCTGGCCATACCCCCGAACTCGGGCCATAGACCTGCACGCCCGGCGATCCGCGGCTAACCTCCGTAGAGACCCAGGATCCGGGCTGTCAAGGTGGCCACGTCGCCGCTCAGGCTCGCGATGGGTGGACCGCCACGCTGATGGATAA
>CAZEHT010000132.1:4022-9947 GCA_964511995.1 uncultured Mycobacterium sp. | reverse complement strand
CGCCCCGTACCTCCAGATACGACTCGGACTGGGCGACGGTCGCGTCCGCCAACCCCAGGATGCGCGCCACGGTTTGCACCGGCTGCAGGCTCGGGCCCGGCAAGCTCAATACGCGCACGGTGCCGCCCGTGACGGCCGCGGCCGACAGGAACGGCACGGCGTTGGACAGATCCGGTTCGATATCCCACCGGCGCGCCGCGATCCGGCCCCCAGCCACCTCCCACCGGTCGGGGTTGGAGTCGTCGACGTCGATTCCGGCCTGCCTCAGCATGGCCACCGTCATATCGACATGCGGCGCCGATGGCATCGGGTCGCCGACGTGCTCGATGGTCAGGCCGTCGGTGAATGCCGCCCCGGACAACAGCAGGCCCGAGACGAACTGGGAGGACGCCGACGCGTCGATCGCGACGGTGCCCCCCTTGACCGAGCCGGTGCCCGCGACCCTGAAGGGCATCGCATCGCGGTCGATGTCCACACCCAGCGAGCGCAGCGCGGACAACAGCGGAGCGACGGGGCGGGTGCGCGCCTGTTCGTCGCCGTCGAATTCGACGGTGGCCTCGCCGAGCGCGGCCAGGGGAGGCACGAACCGCAGCACCGTTCCGGCGAGCCCGCAGTCGACGCGCGCGCCGACCGAGGGCGAGACGCGGCCGGCCACGGTCAGTTTCGTGGCGTCACCATCGATGTCGAGACCCAGGGTCCGCAGGGCGCCGATCATCAGCTCGGTGTCGCGGCTGAACAGCGCCCCGCCGATGGTGGACTCACCCGAGCCCTGGGCGGCGGCGAGCGCCGAGAGGACCAGCGTGCGGTTGGTCAGAGACTTCGATCCGGGCACGATCACCGTGGCATGCACAGGCTCGGATGCATGCGGTGCCGGCCACGTCCGTTGCTTGCCCACGGCCCCATCCTGCCCTGTCGCCCTCTGCGACGATGGCAGGTATGTGCGGAAGGTTCGCGGTGACCACCGACCCGGCGCTGCTGGCGCAGAAGATCCAGGCCATCGACGAGAATGTCGCCGGGGGCGCTCCGGTGCCTAACTACAACGTCGCGCCGACCACCACCATCACCACCCTGGTGACCCGGCATCGCGAACCCGACGATGAGCCGGCCAGGCGGGTCCGCTCGATGCGGTGGGGATACGTGCCGCCCTGGGCCAAGACCGCGGCGAACGGCGGCCCCGAGACCAAAGGTTCTCTGCTGATCAACGCGCGGGCCGAGAACGTTAGCGCGTCACCGGCGTTTCGGAACGCGGCCAGGCACAGGCGTTGTTTGGTCCCGATGGACGGCTGGTACGAATGGCGCCCGGAGACCCGGCGAACCGATGGCGGGAAAGTCGTCAAGACGCCCTTCTACATGTACGCCGACGACGGCGAACTGCTGTTCATGGCAGGTCTGTGGTCGACGTGGCGGCCGGCGGGCGCGCCGCGCGATGCCTCGCCGCTGCTGAGCTGCGCCATCGTGACCACCGATGCTGTGGGGCGACTCGCCGAGGTCCACGACCGGATGCCGCTGACCGTCAGCACCGCCGACTGGGACCGCTGGCTCGATCCCGACGCCCCGGTCGACGAGGGGCTGTTGCGCGGACACGGTGACCTCGACCGCATCGCGATCCGCCGGGTGTCCACTTTGGTGAACAGGATCGCCAACAACGGCCCCGAACTGATAGAGCCCGATGCCCCACCCCCCGGGCAGGACGCCCTGTTCTGACCGAACGCGGCGGGCGTATTTGTAGGACGGGCCGTAGTCGCTCAGCTGGGACGTGCGATGCTGGGCTTCGCGACACGAATCTGTACAGGAGGACCGCGATGACTGCAACACAACCCCGAACCAAGGCCGAGACGATCACCGTGCACAATCCGGCCAACGGCAGCATCGCCGGCAACGTGCCCGTCGACGGGCCGGACACGGTCGCGGCCAAGGCGCGCGAACTGCGGCGCGCCCAGCCGGAGTGGGAGGCGATCGGCCCCCGCGGACGTAAACGATGGTTTCTCGAGTACCAGGGGTGGATCCTCGACAACGCCGATCGCATCACCGAAGTCCTGATGTCGGAGACCGGAAAGTCGCGCGCCGACGCCAGTCTGGAGGCCGTCGCTGTCGCCGACGCCGTCAACTACTGGGCGTCCAATGCGGAGAAGTTCCTGGCCGACAAGCATCCCGCGGCGCACAGTCCGCTGTATCAGGTCAAGCGATTCACCACGACGTACCGGCCGTACCAGCTGGTCGGGGTCATCACGCCGTGGAACTTCCCGTTCGCGATGCCCGGCCTGGACGTGCCCCCCGCACTGGCGGCGGGTGCCGCGGTGCTGCTGAAACCGTCGGAGGTGACGCCTCTTTCGGCCGTCGAGTTCGTCCGGGGGTGGACCGAGGTCGGCGCGCCGCCGGTGCTCGGCCTGGCCACCGGCTACGGGGAAACCGGTGCGGCGCTGATCGACAACGTCGACTACCTGCAGTTCACCGGCTCCACCGCCACCGGACGGAAGGTGGCTGTCGCGTGTGCGAACCGGCTGATCCCCTACGGGCTGGAACTCGGCGGCAAGGATCCGGCCATCGTCCTGGCCGACGCGGACTTGGAGCGTGCTGCCAACGGCATCGTCTGGGGTGGGCTGTTCAACTCGGGGCAGGTGTGCGTGTCGGTCGAGCGGGTCTATGTCGAAGCGCCGGTGTACAACGAGTTCGTCGACAAGCTGGCCGCCAAGGTTCGCGCGGTGACACAGGGTCAGGAAGGCGACACGGGCGCCATGGCCACCCTCGCTCAGCGCGACATTGTCTCCCGCCACGTCAACGAGGCCACCGCGGCCGGAGCACGGGTGCTCACCGGTGGTGGGCCGACCGGGGTGGGCACGTTTTTCGCCCCAACCGTGCTCGTCGACGTCGACCAGTCGATGTCGTGCATCACCGAGGAGACGTTCGGCCCGACGCTGCCAGTGATCAAGGTTGCCGACGAGAACGAGGCAGTCCGGCTCGCCAACGATTCGGTGTTCGGCTTGTCGGCAACGGTGTGGACCGGCGACACGAGCAGGGGGGAGCGGATTGCGCGTCGCCTCGAAGTAGGTGCGGTGAATGTCAACGACGCTCTGACGAATGTTTTCTGCCCAGGGGTGCCGATGGGCGGGTGGAAAGAATCCGGGATCGGTTACCGTGCCGGCGGAGCCGCCGGGGTCATCAAGTACTGCCGCCAGCAAGCGATCACCGCTCCCAGGCTGCCCACGCAGAAGGCCGAGCTGCTCTGGTACCCGGCGTCGAAGCGGCGGCTGGCAGTGGCGCTCGGGGCGATGCGGGGCTTCTCCGCCCACGGGCTTCGCCGGCTCGGCCTCAAGCCGCTCAAGCACTGACGCGGGTACTGACGAGGCTCGGCGCCTGCAAGAAGCCAGCGATGTCGCAACCCAGTCCGAAATCTCGAGCGCCCGAGGCGCTGCGCCGTGAGTTGGGTGTGTTCGATGCGGTGATGATCGGGCTGGGGTCGATGATCGGCGCCGGGATCTTCGTGGTCCTGGCTCCGGCGGCGCGGGTGGCCGGCGGGGCGCTGTTGGTGGGGTTGGCGCTCGCGGCAGTGATCGCGTACTGCAATGCGACCTCGTCAGCACGGTTGGCCGCCGTGTACCCGGCTTCCGGTGGCGCGTATGTCTACGGGTGTGAGCGCCTCGGGCCATTCTGGGGCTTCGTTGCCGGGTGGGGCTTCGTGGTCGGCAAGATCGCATCGTGTGCGGCGATGGCTCTAACCGTGGGGTTTTATGCCTACCCGGCGCACGCGCATCCGGTCGCGGTGGCCGTGGTGGTGGCGTTGACTGCGGTGAACGTGGTGGGCGTGCAGAAATCGGCGTGGCTGACCCGGGTCATCGTGGTCGCCGTGTTGGCGGTGTTGGCCGCGGTGATTGTGACCGCGTTCGTCGCTCGTGGGGTAGCGATATCGGGGGCAAGCGTGTCCTCGGCGTCGGTGGGCGGGGTGTTGCAGGCGGCGGGCCTGCTGTTCTTCGCGTTCGCCGGCTATGCCCGGATCGCCACGCTGGGTGAAGAAGTGCGCGATCCGGCTCGAGCTATCCCGCGGGCCATCCCGATCGCCCTGGGCATCACGCTGATGGTTTATGCGCTGGTGGCGATAGCGGCACTCAGTGTGCTTGGCCCGCAACGCCTTGCCGAGTCGTCGGCGCCGCTGGCTCAGATGGTGCAGGACGCCGGTGCGGGGTCATTGCTCCCGGTGGTGCGGGTTGGGGCAGTGGTCGCGGCGGTGGGCTCGCTGCTCGCGCTCATCTTGGGGGTTTCCCGCGTGACGTTGGCGATGGCCCGTGACCGACACTTGCCCCCCGTGCTGGCCGCGGTGCATCCTCGGTTCGGGGTGCCGCACCGTGCCGAGCTGGCCGTGGGTGTCGTGGTCGCCATTTTGGCCGCTACCACCGATATCCGGGGAGCGATCGGATTCTCCTCGTTCGCAGTCCTGGCCTACTACGCGGTGGCCAATGCATCGGCGTGGACGCTCACCCCCGCCGAAGGCCGGCCGCCGCGGCTGATCCCAGTCATCGGGCTGCTCGGTTGTGTCGTCGTGGCGTTCGCCTTGCCGCTGTCATCGATCCTTTCCGGACTCACAGTCTTCGCCATCGGGATCGCCGCCTACGGCGTCCGCCGTCGGATAGGTGTGAACGGGAAAGCCCGATAGTGCCGAACCCGAGCCCGGCGACGACATTGGTGCGTGCCTGTTTCGAGGCGTTGTCACGAACGCGGCCAGACCTGGGCAGTAATCTTCGCAGTTAACCGCCAGGATATTCGCAGAGTTGCTATGTTCACTCCCAACAGTCGGGGTTTGCTGTTGTGGCAACGACTTGGAGGTCATCGTGCGAGCGTTCGTCATGGCCGCGGGTGCGGTAGCCGTCGCGGTTACGGTTGCGACGGGTTGTAGCGTCAACGTCGGAGTCAACACCAAACCACGGGTGGCCAAGGAGGACTTGGCAACCGACATTTCCGAGCGACTCGCCAAGGCTGGCGAAACGCCCAAGTCAGTGTCCTGCAAGGACGATCTGCCCGGTGAGGTCGGTCAAATAACCAGGTGCGAAGTCGCACTCAGTGAGACCAACGTTTTCGAGCCGATAGTCGAGGTGACGGGGGTAGAAGGGAAGACCGTCAATTACCGTATGACCCCCGCGCTGTCTAAAGAGCAGTTGGAGAAGTCGGTTTCGGCGCTGGTCGAGGAGTCCCTCGGCACGCCGGCCGAATCGGTGTCGTGTGAGACGGGCTTGGAGGGCGAGGAAGGCAACGTCGCGTACTGCGATGTCGAGGCCGGCGGCGCCACACTACGCCGGACTGTCGAGGTCAGCAGGGTCAACGGGCTGATTATGGACTACCGTCTTACGCCGATGCTGACCAGGGACGAGGTCGCCGCGTCGCTGCTCGACCAACTGGAGGAGGCGGTGGGCGAGCGGCCCGATTCGGCCGAATGCTCCGACGACCTTCTGGGCAAGACGGGTACCGCGATCGACTGCGTCGTCGTGGCGGGGGTCGAGACGACCACCTTTACGGTGACGGTGACCAGCGTCGACGGCAACGAATTCAACTACCACTTCGAGCCGAAGTCTTAGAAAAACTCGGTGGTTCCTCCGGTACTCGGCTGACTTTCCAGGGCGATGCATCCGCGGGGGATGCGTTGTCCGATCACGTTGCCGGGCAAAGCATCCCGCGGTGAACAGGGTGACGACGCCGTGTCGCTGGTAGTCCCAAAACCCACAGACGCTGTGATGCGACGCACTGTCAGCGTCGGCCGCGCCCACCCCCACGCGATCGCGGTGCGGGACGTCCGATATCAGGACGCCCGACATTCGGCCCCCCTGGCCCGATACCACCTGGAGGCCCCATCCCACCTGGAGCCACGACGCCGCCAGGAGGTCCGATGCCACCCGGAGGGCCGGGAGGCCCGATACCGGGAGGCCCGATACCGGGAGG
>CAZEHT010000132.1:0-3922 GCA_964511995.1 uncultured Mycobacterium sp. | reverse complement strand
CCGGGAGGCCCGATACCGGGAGGCCCGATACCGGGAGGTCCGGGAGGCCCGGGAGGTCCGGGAATCGGGATATCGACATCGAAGTCGACGTCGACGAGATCCGGGACCCAAATCGGCAACCACGGATCGATGTAAACCGCGGGCGGAGGCGCCGGAAATTCGCATCGAACCGTAACGAAGTCCCAGTACATGCCCGGCGGGCAAGGTGGTGGTTGAGCGCTGCCGATCGCTGGTGAGGTGAGTTCCATTAGCGGCAGAACTGCCAACGCGACGGCAGCTAAGGCACTGTGTTGTAGCCGAGGCTTCATTGCACATCTTCTCTCGATTGCCGTCTGGGTGGATACTACGATTCGTACCGTCCCCGGGGGTCGATACAGCACAGACGGTGGCGATTGTGGCAACGACAGGTGTTCCTTGGATAGCGCCGGAAAGGAGGACGGCGGTCGTAGCTGCGTTGAGTGCACCTGAATGGTCTGACCAGCCTTCCTGGATTGGAGAAGGCTGCACGGGGATTCGTGGGCAGGTCGACCACACCGTTAGCCCACGGTTCAGCAGCGAAATGTGGATACGCAGCCTGACCGGTGGACGAACGGTGTGGTCGACCTGCCACCTGAATCGCGGGACCGGCCCTACGATGACTTCAGCGCGGCGTGATGCCGGGATTGACGTCGATGGTCGACAGGGCGACGACCCCACGGGCAGCCACCGTCGCCAACGAGCGAAGGAGAAGCAGCAATGATGTTGCCGTTAGGAGGTGCTGGGCGCCGGGCAATGGTGGGAGCTGTCGCCGCTGTCGCAATGGCCGGCGCGACGCTTGTCGGGGCAGCGGCTGCAATTGCCGAGCCACCGGCGCCGCCGAACTGCTCGCCCGCGGATTGGGCAGGCGTCAGGGCGGGTGTCGCCGCGGCCACGTCGGCCTACCTGTTCACCCACCCGCCAGTGAACGACTTCTTCGCGACCCTCGCAGGCCAATCCAGGGACGAAATGCGTCCCGAAGTACAGGCTTACCTCGACGTCAACCCTCAGGTTCGGGCCGACCTCGCGGGCATCAAGCAGCCTGCACTCGACTTCCTAGAGCGCTGCGGGTATGCCAATCCGTTCGACACCCAGTGACCGCCGTACGGGTGCGGCGAGCATAGGGCGGCGGCGTCCGCGAACGAATCGTCCCCAAACCACCGCCCGCCCGGTGGACGCTCAGTGGGGTATTAGGCCGGCCCGGTGTAGCCCGGTGGGTTGGGGCTTTCGACCCACAGATCCACGCCCAGCTGCGAGCCGGGCACACAGTCGTACACCGACAGGTCGGTAACGCCGGATTCGACCAGGACGTCTTCGCACAGCAGCGTGTTCCCGGTGTAGGAGGACGGTTTATTGAGGATCGCGTAGGCGGCATCTGCGTAGACGGCGGGCTTGCGGGACCGTGCCATGGCCTCGTCGCCGCCGAGCAGGTTCTGCACCGCCGCCGTGGCCACCATGGTGCGCGGCCACAGGGTATTCGACGCGATGCCGTACTGTCGGGCCTCCTCGGCAATACCCAAGGCGCATAACGTCATACCGTACTTCGCCATCATGTAGGCGGTGGGGCGCAGCCATTTGCGGTCCAGTAGTATCGGCGGGGACAAGGTCAGGATGTGCGGATTCTCCCGGCCCTTCATATGCGCCAGACAGGCCTGGGAGACCGCATACGTGCCCCGCACCTGGATACCGTTCATCAGGTCAAAGCGCTTCAGCGGAACGTCCTCGATGGAGCCCAGGTTGATCGCGGAGGCGTTGTTGACGCAGATGTCGATCCCGCCGAACTGTTCGACGGTTTTTGCGACGGCCGAGGCAACCGATTCGCCGTCGCGAATGTCGCCGACGATCGGCAGCGCCTGACCTCCCGCTTCCTCGATCTGCCTGGCGGCGGTGTAAATGGTGCCGTCCAGCTTCGGGTGGGGCTCGGCGGTTTTCGCGACCAGGGCGACGTTGGCCCCGTCGACCGCCACTTTCGTGGCGATGGCCAGGCCGATCCCGCGGCTGGCCCCGGAAATGAACATCGTCTTGCCTGAAAGAGACATCTCTTCACCTTATTGCGGGTTGTGAGGGGTCATGCGGGGTCACGGCGGGTTTCTTGCGCCAGGTGGGCGACGGCGGCGCGTGTCACCGCGATGAGATCCTGCGGTGGCAGTGCGATCTGCAGACCCCCGCGCTGCACAGCACGCGGGTCCCACTGCAGCGCCGACGGTCGATGACGGTCGCCAGGGGTTTGCGCTGGCCGATCGGCGAGATGCCGTCGACGACGTAGCCGGTGGAGCGTTGCGCGGCGACGCGGTCGGTCATTGTCGCCTTGGGCACGTCCGGCGCCGCGGCCGCCGCTTTGAGCGACAGCCGGGTTGGCACCGGTAACACGGCTGTCGCCGGACCGCGCGGTACCGCCAGCACGAGTGTCTTGAAGATCTGCGCGGGGCTGACCCCATGCGTGGCGGCGAGTTCGGCGGCCGCCTCCTCGCCGAACGACTCGGTGCGGGGGTCGTGGCGGTACTGCAGCATGGAATGCACGATGCTCGCTTTCATGACCCCCGCGATCGCGGGGGTCGCCGACGGACCACCGGATGAGGGTAATCCATCCGCGGGAACGACAGGAACCGCGGGAACGGCGGGAACGGCGGGAAATAGCGCGAGCGCTGGCGCTGTTCCTACGGTAATGCGTCCCCGCGGTCGTGTGTGGCGGTGGAAGTCTTAGGATTCAGTAAGTCAGGGGAGCCCGGTGTCGACGGTATGCCTGGAGCGTCCGGTGTCTCTGCCGGGCCTGTTCGGTGCGACCAAGACGAAAGGGACTGCGTCGACCACGATGACTGACGTCGAGGACACTGAAGGCGGCGCTCAAGGCCATCCCGAAGGTGAAGCTGAAGGCATTCCCGAAGGCGGCTCTGAGGGCCTTGAGGGCCCTGAGGGTCTAGGGGACACTGCGCCGATCCCCTCCAAGGAGACCGATGCCGAGTTGACGGCACGGTTCGAACGTGACGCGATCCCGTTGCTCGATCAGCTCTACGGTGCCGCTCTGCGGATGACGCGCAACCCCGCCGATGCCGAGGACCTGGTGCAGGAAACGATGGTGAAGGCGTATGCCGGTTTTCGCTCGTTCCGCGCGGGGACCAACCTCAAGGCCTGGCTGTACCGCATTCTGACGAACACCTACATCAACAGCTACCGCAAGAAACAGCGGCAGCCAGCGGAGTATCCCACCGACGAGATCACCGACTGGCAGCTGGCATCCAACGCCGAGCACACCTCGACCGGTCTGCGCTCCGCCGAGGTTGAGGCCCTGGAAGCGTTGCCGGATACCGAGATCAAAGAAGCCCTGCAGGCGCTGCCGGAGGAGTTCCGGATGGCGGTGTACTACGCCGACGTCGAGGGTTTTCCCTACAAGGAGATCGCCGAGATCATGGACACGCCGATCGGGACGGTGATGTCCCGGCTTCACCGGGGCCGGCGGCAGCTGCGTTCGTTGCTCAGAGGCGTCGCCAAAGATCGCGGCTTCCTCCGCGGCGCGCAACTCGACCAGCCCGAGGAGGTTTCCTCGTGAGCGCGAATTCTGACGAGCGGTGGAGTCCGCCGGTGGGCCCGGTCGATCCCGAGCACCCGGAATGCGCGGGTGTCATCGCCGAGGTGTGGACGCTGCTCGACGGTGAGTGCACCGCCGAGACCCGCGCGAAACTGCGCCAGCACCTCGACGAATGCCCGGCGTGCCTGCGCCATTACGGGGTCGAGGAGCGGATCAAAGCCCTGATTGCGACCAAGTGCAGGGGCGAGAGGGCCCCCGAGGGTATGCGTCAGCGGCTGCGCATCGAGATCAGCCGCACCACCATCATCGGCGGCTGAGGCAGCGGCCTGCGGTTCCGCGCCGAGGAGTTGCGCGACGACTTCGGCGTCGACATCCTGGTCA
>CAZEHT010000131.1:0-10343 GCA_964511995.1 uncultured Mycobacterium sp. | reverse complement strand
GACAACCCGGCGGTGTGTGTATTCGTTTCAAGAGTCGACAGGTACGCCGGGCTTCCAGCGAACGCCGTCCCCGACGGTCATCCGTTTCAGCGCGAACCCCATCGCATAGCCGAACTCGACCGCCTTCGCGGGGAGTTCGTCATCGGTGGTCAGCGCCAGGACGGACGGACCGGCCCCGGAGAGCATCGCCGGCACTCCCCAACGACGAAGCATGTGCAGATATTCCGCGGAGGGCGGCATCGCCGGCGCTCGCTGCGGCTGGTGCAGCACATCTTCGGTGGCAGGCATCAACAGGTCGGGACGGTCGGTCAGCGCCACGACGAGCAGTGCGGCTCTGCTGAGGTTGAACCGCGCGTCGTGGTGGCTGACGTCCGCGGGAAGCAGCACCCGGGTCTCGGCGGTGGACGACTCCGCTTCGGGGACCGCGACGAACACGTTGATGCCAGGGTGCAGACGCAGCGGCGTGGCCGCGAATCGGCGCCCGCCGACGACATCCCCTGCGGGTTCGGTCCACGAGACCACGGCGCCGCCCATGACCGATGCGGCCGCGTTGTCGGGATGGCCTTCGAACTCCGAGGACAGTTGAACCAGCGCCGTTTCGCTCAGTGGAGCCGTATCCGTCTGTGCGACAAGTCCGTTGACAACGGCGAGGCCGCCCACCACGGCTGCCGCCGAGGAGCCGAGACCCCGCGAGTGCGGAATCATGTTGCGGCATTGAATCTTCAGGCCCGCAGCCCGCACCCCGCACGCCGACAGCCCACGCTCGACGGCTTTCACCACGAGATGGTCGGCAGTGAGCGGAACCTGCCCCGCGCCTTCGCCTTCGACTTCCACCACAAGACCGGAAGGCATTGTCTGGACAGTGATTTCGTCGTAGATGCCGAGCGCCAACCCTAACGAGTCGAAGCCCGGACCTAAGTTGGCACTCGACGCCGCAACGGTGGCACTTGCCGTCAACCCGGCGGGCACGGTAACGACCACGGCTACACCAGGCCCAGCTTCGCCACCACCGCAATCGGATCGACCGGAACGGGGGTCACCGTCGGCATACCCTTCAGGGCGGTGTCTGGATCTTTGAGGCCGTTACCGGTCACGGTGCAGACCACCGTCGACCCGCCGACGACCCAGCCGTCTTCGATGGATTTGAGGAGCCCCGCGATGCTGGCGGCCGATGCCGGCTCGACGAACACACCCTCGGTTCGCGCCACCAGGTGATACGCGGAGAGGATCTCCTCATCGGTGGCAGCGACGAACCGGCCTTTGGATTCGTGCTGCGCCTCGACCGCCGACGACCAGGATGCCGGCGAGCCGATGCGGATAGCGGTGGCGATGGTTTCGGGTTCCTTCACCGGCTCACCGAAGACCAGCGGCGCGGCACCGGCGGCCTGCGTTCCGAGCATCCGCGGCAGGGTGTCGATGAGGCCGTCGCGGTGGTACTCGGTATAGCCCTTCCAGTACGCAGTGATGTTGCCGGCGTTGCCGACCGGCAGCGCATGCACGTCAGGCGCGTAGCCGAGCGCGTCGACGATCTCGAAGGCGGCGGTTTTCTGCCCTTCGATGCGGACCGGGTTCACGCTGTTCACGAGCGCGATGGTCGGGAAGTCGGCGGTCATCTTCCGGGCCAGTTCCAGGCAGTCGTCGAAGTTGCCGTCGATCTGAATGATCTTGGCGCCGTGCATGACCGCCTGCGCAAGCTTGCCCATCGCAATCTTACCCTGGGGAACCAGCACGGCACAGGTGATGCCGGCACGTGCCGCATACGCCGCCGCCGACGCGGAGGTGTTGCCGGTCGACGCGCAGAGCACCGCCTGCTGTCCGCGAGCCAGCGCGTCGGTAACGGCCATCGTCATGCCGCGGTCCTTGAACGATCCCGTGGGGTTGAGTCCTTCGACCTTCAAATGCACCGTGCAGCCAAGGTATTCGGACAGGCGCTTGGCATGGATCAGCGGCGTACCGCCCTCAAGCAAAGTGATGGGCGTCCAGTCCTCCCCGATCGGGAGCCGCTCGCGGTAGGCCTCGATGAGTCCCGGCCATGGCCGGTACACCCGATACTCGCCAGCGCTCATTCGCCGGCCCCTTCCATGCGCAGCACGCTGTTGACCTTCGACACCGCGTCCAGATCGCTCAGCGCCGCGATGGTGTCGCTGAGCGCCGCGTCTGTGGCGCGATGCGTGAGGACCGCGATGCGGGCCCCGACCCGCTGACCACCATGGTCGACGATCCCCTCCTGGCGAACCTCGGCGATGCTGACCTCCCGCTTGGCGAATTCGGCTGCCACCGAAGACAACACACCGGGCCGGTCATCGACGTACAGACTTACGTAGTACCGCGTCGGAATCACTCCGATTGGCGCGATGGGCAATTGGGCGTATTTCGACTCTCGCGGGCCGCGGCCGCCTTGCACACGGTTACGGGCGGCCATCACCACGTCCCCCATGACCGCCGACGCCGTGGGCGCTCCCCCGGCCCCTCGACCGTAGAACATCAGCCGACCCGCCGCAGCAGCCTCGACCACGACGGCATTGAAGGCACCGTTGACATTGGCCAGCGGATGCGACATCGGCACCAGAGCCGGGTACACGCGGGCGGAGACCCGCTCCTGCCCGTCGTCGGTGGTGATCCTCTCGCAGATCGACAGCAGTTTGATGGTGCAGCCCAACGCTTTCGCCGAGGCAAAATCCTCCGCGGTGATTTGGGTGATGCCCTCACGGTAGACGTCGTCGGCGGTCACCCGGGTGTGAAAGGCGATGGATGCCAGGATCGCCGCCTTGGCGGCAGCGTCGTAACCCTCCACATCGGCGGTCGGGTCGGCTTCGGCGTAACCCAACTCGCTGGCCTCGGCAAGCGCGCTCGCATAGTCGACACCGGTGTCCTTCATCTCCGAGAGGATGTAATTCGTTGTGCCGTTGACGATTCCGGCGACCCGCAACACGGTGTCACCGGCCAGCGACTGGGTCAGCGGCCGGATCACCGGAATGGCGCCGGCGACCGCGGCCTCGAAGTACAGATCGACATGCGCCTGCTCGGCGGCCTGCGCCAGTTCCCCGGTGGACTGCGCCAGCAGTGCCTTGTTGGCGGTGACCACCGATTTTCCGCCCTCCAGGGCGGCCAGGATGGCTTTGCGCGCCGGTTCTACGGGCCCCATCAGTTCCACGACGATGTCGACGTCAGCGCGGGAAACCAGTTCGTCGACGTCGTCGGTGAGCAAGCCGACCGGCACACCGCGGTCGGCGGATACGTTGCGGACGCCGACACCGCGCAATACCAGCGGCGCGCCTATCCGTGCGGCCAGATCGTCGGCGCTGTCTTCGATGATCCGCACGACCTCGCTGCCGACATTCCCCAGGCCCAACACGGCCACACCGATCGGCCGCTCGACTCCGTTCATGCGCAATCTGCCTTCGCTACTTGCCGGATGCTCACCGGTCACCTCTCACTTCCAGTCACTTCCAGACTCAAAAGATCGTCGACGGTCTCGCGCCGCAGGATCGGGCGGGACCGGCCGTCTCGCACCGCCACCACAGCGGGGCGGCCCATCATGTTGTACCGGCTCGACATCGAATAGCAGTACGCGCCGGTGGCGGCCACGGCCAACAAATCCCCGGGCGCGAGGTCACCGGGCACCCAGACGTCCTTGACGACGATATCGCCGCTTTCACAATGCTTTCCGACGATTCGAGCCAGGACTGGGGCTGCGTCACTGGCGCGTGAAATTAGCCGGGCATCGTATTCCGCGCCGTAGAGCGACGTACGAATATTGTCGCTCATTCCGCCGTCAACGCTGACGTATCGCCGGTACCGATCCGAAGCCACCGCGACATCCTTGACGGTGCCGACCTCGTAGAGCGTGACGGTGCCGGGGCCGGCGATGGCGCGACCGGGCTCGACCACCAGGCGGGGCGGGGGCAGGCCGACCAAGGCCGACTCGCTACGCAAGATCGCCGCGAGTTTGGCCGCCAACTCCCGCACGGGAGGCGGATCATCCTGTGGCAGATAGGAGATACCGAGGCCGCCGCCCAAATCCACGGTCGCGATCTGAGCGGTCTTGTCGACCCCGAACTCGGCGACGACATCGCGCAGCAGGCTGATGACCCGGTGCGCGGCGAGTTCGAACCCGGCGACGTCGAAGATTTGCGAGCCGATGTGGCTGTGCAGGCCGACCAGCCTGAGGTTCTCGGTTTCGAAGACCCGCCGAACAGCGGCCATCGCCGCGCCGCTGGCCAGGGACAGGCCGAACTTCTGGTCCTCGTGCGCGGTCGAGATGAATTCATGCGTATGCGCTTCGACACCGACCGTGACGCGGATCAGCACGTCCTGAACTACCCCGGCCTCTCCCGCGATGGCATCGAGCCGTTCGATCTCGGTCATCGAGTCCAGCACGACGTGGCCGACTCCGGACTTCACCGCCAGGGTGAGCTCGACAACCGATTTGTTGTTGCCGTGCAGGGCAATCCGCTCCGGGGGAAACGCAGCGTGCAGTGCGACGGCGAGTTCGCCGCCGGTGCACACGTCCAGCGACAGGCCCTCCTGCTCGATCCAGCGTGCGACCTCGCTGCACAAGAACGCCTTCGCGGCATACCGTACGTTGGACCCGCCACCGAACGCTTCGGCGATCTCACGGCAACGTGAGCGGAAATCGTCCTCGTCGACGACGAACAGCGGTGTCCCGTAACGACGCGCAAGTTCGGTGACCGACACACCGGCGATCGACACCTCGCCGCCTGCGTCGCGAACCAGATTGCGGGGCCACACATTACGGGCCAGCAGCAGGAGCTCGTCAGTCGTCTGGGGCCTTGCGGGGGCGCCTGCATGGGACATCTCCTCGGCATGGCGCGGCCCGGCGGGATGTGCGATCACATGCGCTCCGGTGCGGTGACGCCGAGGATGCCCAGCCCATTCTCGATGACCTGGCGGGTCGCCTGGCACAACGCCAGTCGTGCGGTGTGCAGATCGGTCGGCTCCTCGTCGCCGTGCGGCAGGACGCGGCACGAGTCGTAGAACCGGTGGTAATCGCCGGCGAGATCCTCCAGATAGCGGCACACTCGGTGCGGCTCGCGAAGTGCCGCAGCGGTTTCGAGCACCCGGGGGAAGTCACCCAGGTTGCGGACGAGCACGCCCTCTTTCTCGTGGGTCAACAGGTTCAGGTGCTCGGTGGACGCGGTCAATCCCAGTTCGGCGGCGTTGCGGGCGAGCGCGGACAACCGCGCATGTGCGTATTGCACGTAATAGACCGGGTTCTCACTCGACGCGCTCGACCACAGCTGCAGGTCGATGTCGATGGGTGTGTCCACCGATGACCGAATCAGCGCGTAGCGCGCGGCGTCCACACCGAGGGCGTCGACCAGGTCGTCGAGAGTGATGACGGTGCCCGCCCGCTTGCTCATCCGCACGGGCTGGCCGTCGCGGACCAGATTGACCATCTGGCCGATCAGCACTTCGACGGTATCGGGGTTCTCGCCCAGCGCCGCCGCAATGGCTTTCAACCTGGCGATGTAGCCGTGGTGGTCGGCTCCCAGCATGTAGATGCAGAGACCGAAGCCGCGCTCTCGCTTATCAAGGTAGTAGGCGATGTCGGCGGCAACGTAGGCGGGTTCCCCGGCGCTCTTGATGACGACGCGGTCCTTGTCGTCACCGAAATCCGTGGTACGCAGCCAGGTTGCGCCGTCCTTGTCGTAGATGTTGCCCGCCGCGCGCAGCTGGGCGATGGCCTGACCGACGCGGCCGGAGGTGTGCATCGAGTCTTCGTGGGTGTAGACGTCGAAGTCGGTGCCGAACTCGTGCAGCGAGGCTTTGATCTGATCGAACATCAGCTCGACGCCGGTCTCCCGGAACGTCTCCTGCTGCTCTGCGGCAGGCTGGCTCAACACAGCGGGCACGCGTTTGACAACCTCGGCGGCAATGTCAGCGATGTAGCTGCCGGCGTAGCCGTCCTCCGGGGCCGGCTCACCCTTGGCCGCGGCGACCAATGACCTGGCGAACCGATCGATCTGTGCGCCGTGGTCGTTGAAGTAGTATTCGCGGGTGACGGCGGCGCCCTGGGTGGCTAGCAGCCGCCCCAGCGCGTCGCCGACCGCCGCCCACCGGGTACCGCCGATGTGGATCGGCCCCGTCGGGTTGGCCGAGACGAACTCGAGGTTGATCTTCTCGCTCGACAGGGCATCCGAACCGCCGAAGGCACCGCCGGCCGCGATGATGTTGCCGACGATGACGTTCTGTGCCGAAGCCTCGATACGCAGGTTCACAAAGCCGGGGCCGGCGACCTCTGCCGAGGCGATGCCCGCGGAGTCGCCCAGAGCACCCGCCAACCAGCCCGCCAGTTCGCGCGGGTTCGCTCCGACCTTCTTGCCCAGCTGAAGTGCCAGGTTGGTGGCGTAGTCGCCATGATCGGGATTACGTGGCCGCTCCACGGTGACCGTGTCGGGCAACGCGGCGGGGTCCAGGCCATGCTCGGCCAGCACCGCGGCTGCGGTGGCCTTCAACAGCGCTGCCAGATATGCGGGGGTCACGAAAGTTCATCCTATGGTCTGGGGTGTTCAGGCCCCGAATCCGTTCCGATGCCGGCGCAGCCAGCGGCATGCGTTACTCTGTTGACGTCCATGGCGCGGCCGGTTCGCCGGCGTCGGCGAAGCGCCCCCGTAGCTCAGGGGATAGAGCGTCTGCCTCCGGAGCAGAAGGCCGCAGGTTCGAATCCTGCCGGGGGCACCATCTGACCTGCATAGATGTAACCCCGCGCAATATTCGCGCAACTAGGGCAATCGGCGTGGCTCCAATCGGAGGAGTCACCAATGACACTTCCTGTGTCGTTCGCGGTAGGGACCGCCCTTTCGAGCGGCCCCCCGCACAGATCCCAGCGAGCGGAATTACCGCACTGGGCTCCTGCCTCGGATTCTGGCGTCGAATCGCACGTCGGGAAAGGGATGCCTCTTGCGGGCGGGAGGTAGCCACTTCGTGGTGAGTCGGTCCATCCGCTTCCAGTTCAAGCGCGTACGTTGGCTGCGGCGCCGGAGCGCTTTGTACCAACATCGTCCTACCTGGGTGCGGAAAGCCGCTACCGCGTCGGTGTTGCCGGGCACAGCGTAGTAGGCCAGGTGGCCTTGGACCACGCTTCTCAACCATGTGCCCTGCTGCGGGAGGGGCTGATGCCGACGTCGCTTAAGCTGGTCGTTGACCTCTCGTAACTTCGCCTGCATCCGCTTCGATATCGTGATGCGTCGCAACCAGAACCGCCCATGTTTGGTCTTCCCGCAGAAATGCGTGAAACCAAGGAAATCGAACGTCTCCGGCTTCCCCAGACCCTGGGCCTTTCGCCTTCGGGCAGCATGCTTGCCGAACTCGATCAGCCTGGTCTTGTCAGGATGCAGCTCCAACCCGAACTTCGCGAATCGTTCGCGGAGATCGGACAGGAACCGTTGCGCGTCTTCCTCGTCCTCGAAACCGACGGTGAAGTCGTCGGCGAATCGCACGATGACGACGTCACCCTGCGCGAACCGCTTCCTCCACCACTGAGCCCATAGATCGAACACGTAGTGCAGGTACACGTTCGCGAGCAACGGCGATACCGATGCCCCTTGGGGTGCCCCTTCCACGCTCTCCGACCATTGCCCGTCCTCGATGACACCTGCACTCAACCACTTTCGGATGAGACGCAGGACCCGCTTATCCGCAATCCGGTGCTCGAGGAACCTCTCCAGCCAACTATGATCAAGTTGGTTGAAGAAGTCGCGGACATCCGCGTCGAGCACCCAGTTCACCCTCTTCCGCTCGATCCCGACCGCGAGCGCGTCCAACGCGTGATGCGGGCCGCGTCCCGGCCGGAACCCATAGGAGAAGCCCAGGAAATCCACCTCGTAGATCGCATTGAGCACCTCGACGACGGCCCGCTCGACGACCTTGTCCTCCAGCGAGGCGATTCCGAGCGGTCGCTGCCGCCCGTCCGCCTTCGGGATGTATACCCTCCGCGACGGTTTCACCCGGTAACGCCCTGTGTGCAGCCTCTGATGCAGATCGTGGAGGTTGGCCTCCAGCTCCTGCCCGTAGGCTTCCCACGTCACCCCGTCCACCCCCGGTGCGGCCTTAGGGCGAATCGCCCAGTAGGCCGCCCGCAGGCGATCGACGGTGACGTGGTGCAGCAGCGCCGTGAACCGTGCTTCCTTATCTCCTTGTGCCACTTGACGCACACGAGCCAACGCACTTGGCGCGTCTGGTCCGGCTCTGTGTCCGGGACGCGTTTTGTCGGCCGTGTTCTCCTCGGCCAGCCCCCTTCCCTCCACCATCTCCGCGACCGCTTGCGCGGCGTTGTTCGACGGCTTCGCAGGTACTACGGGGCTGTCAGACTTCCCACGCTCGTGCATCTCAGGCGTACCGCCTCAGCGTTCCCTGAGCGGCCCGCCCCTCGATCAACGGGACGGGCAAGACGTGGGATCTCCCGGTTCTCGCGCATGAAGATTCCGTACATGCCCTGGTTCTCCGACCGCGCGGGGTCCCCTGGCGACTCGCGATAACGCCGCCAACGATGTTGCCTTCCACGTCAGTTAACCGTGTCGGCACCCCGGACTCCTTGATTTCGCGGCTCAATAGCCTGGCCTGCACGTGCCCCTCCCAACGCTTCGCCAATGCCCTCGCGAGCATCCACGCACGGTTCGGGGTCATCGTGGATCGCTAGTCCTTCGATGTAGAGCTCTCACATCTCCTTCTTCATGCCGGTTTATCCCGGCGCTCTAACTGGTCAGGTTATGCGGGCATCCAGGGTCGGCCCTCGGCGAGCATGACGAGGGTGTCGAAGAGGTTCTGGTGGTGTTTGGCCGCGGTGGACACGTAGCTTCGGATGGCGCAGAACTGTTTGGCGCCGGTGAGGGTACGTAGGCAGCCGGACACTTTCTGCCGGAGTTTGATCATGCGGATGTCGCGTTCGGATCCGTTGTTGTCGGGAGGGATTCGCAGATCCTGGGTGAAGCGCAGGTAGTCGTCCTGGCGGTTGAGCAGGCGGCGGGCCAGCGCGTTGTGCTTCTTCATGATCGGGTCGCAGCGCGCCGCGGTGTCGGTGAGGCCGATCTGTGCAGCCGAGCGGTAGCGCTCGACCTGCTCGGCCAACGACTCGGGATCGATGCTCGCCGCACCCGTCGCGGTCGCTTGGGCCGCCAGGTGTTGCATCGCGACCAGCGCGTCGGATACCTGGGTGGCCCAGCACCATTGGGCATCCGGTGGCCAGGCGTCGGCCACACTCTGCAGTTCTCGCAGCGCGTGGGCGCAGCAGAGTTGATGTGCCGGGTCGAGGTAGGTGTCATAGGGTGCCCAGGCGTCGTGCACCGCGACGCCGCCGAACCGGGGCAGCACGCCCATGTCGTTGATACCCTGCTTGCCGCGTTTGGGGTGGCAGGTGATCAGGGTGTACTTGCCGGTGCGGGCGCAGTGCACCCAGTACAGGCTCGACGACACCCGCAGCCCGGTCTCGTCGAACCCGGCGACCTCGGCCTCGGCGATCCTCTCGCGCACGGCATCGAGAAAGCCGTTTAGCCCGCCGGCGGCGCGTTGGGACATCGCCGCGACGGTACCCTCCGAGAGCGGAGTGCCGAACAGTTCGGCCAGCGCCGCTGCGGTGCGTTTCTTCGACAGAAACTGTCCCACATACAGATACAGGATGATCGCGGTGATCCGCGGCCCGTACTGGACGGGCGCGGCTGCTCCTTCGGGCGCGGGGGCACGGGTCGTCTTCCCGCACGAACAGCGCCGTGCCACCAGCTGATGCTCAGTCACCCGCACCGTCATCGGGGGCAGGTCGAACACCTGCCGGCGCTCCACCCCGGCCTCCGGCGCACCCCCAAGATCGGCACCGCACCCGCCGCACGAGCCGGGCTCGTGGCGCAGCCTCTCGTCGGGATCGGCCACCAGCCTCAGCGTCGACCCCGGATGCCCAGGTTGCCCGCCCGGTTTACGGCCGCTCTTGCCGCGCAACGACTTCGGCGCGGGCTTGGCGAACGGGGAATCCGTCGACGGCGGCTTCGACGAGTTCCGGCTGTCCAGACCCAGCTGCCGTTTCAGCTCCGTGTTCTCGGTCTCCAACGCATCCAGCCGTGCAGTCAAACCGGCGACCTGCGCCTGCAGCGCCGCGACCAGCGCTCGAAGCTCCGCGTTCTCCGCGGCCAGCTCCTCGCGGGAAGGACGTGGATCGGCAGGCACCACACCATGATTCGCAGTCGGCGGCGAAGATCAACCCGACACGCCCATCAAGCCACAGAAACCTCACAGATCACATCGGCCACACAGAAGTCACGGATACCTGACCAGTTACCCTGTGTCAACCTCACGCCGCCAACGGCGGTGTTGGTTGTTGTTGGATGGCTCTG
>CAZEHT010000130.1:0-10569 GCA_964511995.1 uncultured Mycobacterium sp. | reverse complement strand
TCGAATGCGGCTGCACCTCATAGACATCGGCGACAGCCGGTGCTGTTGTCCAGAGGCCGATGTCGTCGGGCGACGCAAGCGACGTGTCGATCCAGCGTCTCCAGGGATGCGATTCGCCGGAAACCGCCTGGATCGGCGGCAGCTCGAATGTCAACGGCCCCCAGTATGCGTTGAACATCCCGTGCAGCAGCACGTCCGCCCGCAGGCTCCGCAATGTGACCGCCAGCGAGTGGGAGTGATCGCTCCAATCCGGATGACCCAGCTTCGCCCCATGCCACTCGATCCTGCAGAGATCGAGCACCTCATTGAGTGTCAGTGCCGCCCCGCCGGCGAGCTTGCGAGTGCGAAACGCGATCACGTTGGCGGCGAATCGATGCAGTCCGGAGTGCCGTTCGACCAGATTCCAGTCGAACCAGCTGATCTCGTTGTCCTGACAGTACGCATTGTTGTTGCCCCGCTGTGTGCGCCGCACCTCGTCGCCCATCACCAGCATGGGCATCCCGGCCGCCAGCAGATTCAGCACAAGCATGTTCTTGATCTGCCGGTTGCGAAGTTCCTCTATGACCGGGTCGTCGGTGGGTCCTTCGACTCCGCAATTCCAGCTGTAATTGTCGTTCATGCCGTCGCGGTTGTTCTCGCCGTTGGCCGCGTTGTGCTTCTCGTTGAAGGACACAAGGTCATTGAGCGTGAAGCCGTCGTGGGACGTCACGAAGTTGACACTCTGCTCCGGCCCGCGCTGTTCGTGGCCGTAGATGTCTGGGCTGCCCAGTAGCCGAGCGGCAAGGCCGCGAACGGCACCGTGGTCCGCCTTGACGAACCGCCGCACGTCATCGCGGAATCGCCCGTTCCATTCGACCCAGGCGTCGCCGACGAAGCTGCCGACCTGATAGAGCCCCGCGGCATCCCAGGCTTCGGCGATCAGCTTCGTGCTCGACAGGACGGGATCGGATTCGACGTCCCACAACACTGGCGGATTGGGGAGCGGATGGCCGGCCTCGTCGCGGGCCAGTATCGAGGCGAGATCGAAACGGAAACCGTCGACATGCATCTCGGTGACCCAGTACCGCAGACTGTCCAGGATCAGTCGCCGCACGATGGGCTGATTGCCGTTGAGTGTGTTGCCACACCCGGTGTAGTCGGCATACCGCGATCTGTCCGGCGCCAGGATGTAGTAGAAGTCGTTGGCCAGGCCCCGGTAGCAGAATGTGGGTCCGTCGTGCCCACCCTCGCTGGTGTGATTGAAGACGACGTCGAGGATGACCTCGATACCCGCACGGTGCAGCGCCTTGACCATGTCGCGGAACTCGTCGAGCACCGCCAGCGCGCCTCCGTCGCAGGCATACGAGTGATGGGGCGCGAAGAACGAAACCGGTTGGTATCCCCAGTAATTCACCCTCCCCGACGGGGCGTCCTGCGGATCGAACTGAAAGACCGGCAACAGCTCGATCGCGGTGACACCCAATTCCTGCAGGTATGGAATCTTTTCGATCAGCCCCGCGTAAGTGCCGCGCTTTTCCGGCGCCACGCCCGAACTCGGGTCACGGGTGAGACCGCGCACATGCAGCTCGTAGATGACGGTTTCGGCTGCGGGCCGCCGCAGCGGGGTATCGCCCTCCCAGTCGTAGCTGGCCGGATCGGCCACCACGCTCTTCATCGCCGTGGCGGCATTGTCCCCCGGACGCGCGGCGGCCCATCGGTCGAATCCCTCGGGGACGGCGATTGCCAGCCCATAGGGATCGATCAGCACCTTGTCCGGGTCGAATCTCAAACCCTGCTCGGGCGAGAACGGGCCGTACGCCCGGTAGGCGTAGACCTGCCCTGGCCGCAGGCCCGCCACGAAAGCGTGCCAGTAGTGATAGGTGCGGTGGGCGCGTGGATCGAGTTCGATCACGCGGGCCGGCTCGGCTGCCTGCTCGTCGTCGAACAGCAGAAGGTCGATCCCCGTGGCGTTCTTGGAGAACACGCTGAAGTTGACACCGTCCGCGCAGACCGTCGCGCCGAGTGGCGCGCTCTTGCCCGGGGATACAAGCCCGACATCCCTGATCTCCCCGACATCTGGGTGATCTCGCACTGTCGCCAAGGCAAACCTCGATTCGTCAGCGGCTGGCAGCGCTGACCATACCGTTGCCGGGGAATCCGGCGCCGTGAGCTTCTCTGAATTGATGTCCATGTTGGCCGCCTCCCCAACCTTCAGTCAGGTCATAGACCGGCTATTCCGGCGGTTGTCCCGAAGGGCTGGGTCAGCCGCCGGGGCATCGATTGCCGGCTGCTGCGTGGGCCGCCACAGCCGATACGCCAGTCTCTCAACCTGCCTGGCCCTTCTGCCACAGGCATCAGGGGACCAGAACGTGAACGACCCGTTATCTCAGCGGGAATGCTTGGACCCGTTAGGCACGTGCGAGCGTAACCGGCAGGTCGGGTGGCGGACGGTCGCTCTGTGAGTCCGGTGGCCGCCCGCCAGCGGTGATGAGGTGGACGACCAGCGCAACCGAAAGCAAGCCGATTCCGATCGCGATCGTCGCCGGATTGAGGTAGAGCAATAGCGCTGCCGCCGGCGCGCACAGCAGCCGCTCGGGCCAGCCGGCCCGGCGGATCATCCAGCCGCCCGTGACAACCGCCAACGCCGCCACGGCCACGGCACCGACTGCCGCTGTCCACACCATGTCACCGAGCGATCGCAAGCCCAGCAACCCTTCGCCGTTGTCGGTGAGCACGAAGGCGAACGGCACCAGGAATGCCGGCAGCGTGCACTTCCAGGTCTGCCACATCGTTCCCATCACCTTGCCTCCGGTGATCGCCGCAGCGGCGACGGCGGCCAGCGCCGTCGGTGGAGTCACCTCGGACAGCACCGCGAAATAGAACACGAACATCGCTGCGGCGGGAGCGGCGACACTCAAATCCTGCAGCGCCGGGCCGATTATCACCCAGCTGATGACGAACGACGCGGTGACCGGCACGGCCAGACCCAGCACCGAAACCGCCAGCGCGGCGAATATCGCAGTGAGAATCAATACTGCCGTCGGGTTTTCGGTGATCGAGCGGGCGGTGTTCACCAAGATTGAGTTCAGCTGCAGGCCGACCCCGGTTCTGGTGATCATCGCGGCGACGACGCCTGCGGCAGCGCACACCGCGGCAACCGAGAGCACGCCTCGCACTCCGGTGGCCAGCACCGTGTAGAGCCGAACCGGAGTGAGGCGGCGCTTGCGATCGAGGAAGGACAACGCGATCTGCACCGCGGTCGCGTAGATGACCGCCCGCACTGCAGACACATCCATCGCCAGAAACACCACAATCATCACGAGCGAGATGAGGTGGTAGCCGAACCTGGCCAGCAGGCGCCATGTGGATTGCGCGCCGACGTCGACGTCACGCGTGCCGTAGCGGCGAGCGTCGATTTCCACCGCGAGCAGAATGCCCAAGTAGTACAGGATGGTCGGCACAATTGCCCACACCAGCACTTTCAGGTAGGAAACCTGCAGGTATTCGGCGATGATGAAAGCCGCCGCACCCAGCGTCGGCGGAGACAGGATGGCACCGATGCCTGCGGCGGCCAGCATGCCTCCCGCGTTTTCCGACGGATAGCCCGCGCGGCGAAGCACCGGCCAGGTCACCGATCCTAGGCTGACCGTCGTCGCGGTCCCCGACCCGGAAACACTGCCCATCAGAAAGCCGGCCAGTGTCACCGTACGACCGGGCGCGGCACGCGACCGACGAAACACCGAGAAGGAGAGGTCGATGAAGAACTTGCTCGCACCGGATGTATCGAGGGCCGCGCCGTAGATGGTGAACAGCACGATGTATGTGGCCGCGACGTCCAACGGCACGCCGTACAGGCCGGTCGACTGAAGGAACGATGCTGCGACGATCTGATTCCAGTCCACTCCCGCGTGCGCTATCGCCGCTCCCTGCGGTAGGTAGCCCCCGTAGTAGGCGTACCCGAGCGCGAGCAAGCACACGATCGGCAGGGCGGCCCCGGTGGTGCGGCGGCAGCCCTCCAGCACCAGCAGCAGCACCACAGTCCCGACAACCACGTCGGCGGTCGCCGGTGTCGCCTGCCTGCTCAGAAACGCGTCGAATCCGCCTCCGCCGTCTGCGATTCGGATGGGCAGTAGCGGGTAGATGCAGGCCGCGAACGCCACCGCCGCCAGCAGCCAGTCGAGCACCGCCGGTTTGTCCCGGCGGGCCGCCGAACCACCCCGGCACAACGGCAGTCCGGAGCGGTAGCACAGAAATGTCAACGGCAGCACCGCGGCCAGGAACACGATCAGCGAGAACTGGCTGCCCTGCCGGAGCGGAAAGAACACCTGATACAGCGCGAACAGTCCGATCAGAGCGCAGCCCGCCGTCACGAAATGGCCGGCCCAGCCGGTCAGCTGACGGGCCGGCTTCTCCTCCTCGTAGGACGCCGGCGCTGCGACTCCCTGGCTGACTCCCGGGCCAGCTCCCCCGCCGGCACCCAGGCCGGCATCTCCGGCCGGCGGCGACCGGTCGGCATCGGATCGCGCCTCGTCAGCGGGGCGCGCCAAGCTCGTCGAGTGCCTTCGCGGCACCGGGGTGAAGCGGTACCGGGCTGGTCGTTCGGGCATTCTCCAGCGTGATACCTTCGGCAGCCTTGTTGGTCTTGACCAAGTCCGCCTTGTGGCCGAACAACGCCTTGGTGACGACGCAGGCGGTGTTGCCGTCCATGTCGTCCTTGACCAGAAGCACATTCGGGACCACGACAGTGGGTACATCCGATGGTGTCTGGTAGGCGCTGGCCGGGATGACTCCCCGTTCGTAAATCGGGTTGACCTGCTGCAGCTTGCCCAATGTATCCGTCACGTCGAGAAACTCGACGTTGTCGCGCTGGCTGACGAACAGGTCGGTGATGCCGCCCGTCGGCAGCCCGCCGGACCAGAACATGGCATCGATCGAACCGTCTTTCATGGCATCGACCGTCTTGCCGAGTTCAGTGCGTTGCACCGCGACATCGCGTCCCGGGTCGAGCCCCGCGGCTTGCAGCATCCGATTGGCGATCACCTCGGTGCCGGAGTTCGGCGACCCGGTGGACACCCGTTTGCCGCGCATCCCGGCAATCGAGTCGATGCCGGCATCGTTGCGGACGATCACCTGGGTGTAGTTGGAGTACAGCCGGCTCAGCGCAGCGACGGGCTGCTTCTCGGTGAAAGACGCCGTTCCGTTAACGGCGTCGGCCGCCGTGTCGGCGAGCGCGAACGCGATCTGGTAGTTGCCCGCGACGAGCTGCTGGATGTTTTGCAGCGAGGCCGAGGTCTCGGCGGCGGTGGCCTTCAGCTTGCCGCCCGTCTGCTGGCTGATCGCTTCGGCAAGGGCGCCGCCCAGCGTGTAGTACACCCCGGTGGTATTGCCGGTGGCGATGCTCAGCCTGGCTTCGGTGGTGACCTCACACGACGTCGGCGCCGCCGCATCGCCCGCGTGGCCCATACGCTGACCGCCGCAGCCGGTCAGTACCACCAGGATTGCGCCGGCAAAAGCGGTCAGTCCCCGTTTCACGCGTCCAGCATAGGCACCTACAGCCGACGCTCAGCGCATGTTCGCCATGCATCCGGCTGACCGTGGAGGCTTCAGGCCCGCAGTCCCGGAGGCCGGTCAGTCCGGGATCAGCTCGAAGACCGGTATGACCCGATCGGTGCGCTTCTCATAGTCGCCGAAGCCCGGCGCGCGCTCCACCACCGTCCGGTAGACGCGGTCGCGCTCGTCGCGCGGCAACTCCCGGGCGGAGGCGCGCCTGGGAGCATCCGCACCGATTTCGACGGTGACGGCGGGATGGGCGCGAAGGTTGAAGGTCCACGCCGGGTCGCTGTCGCGCCCGGCGGAGGAGCCGACGACATAGATGTGGCCGGCGATGTCGAAATACGCCACCGGGTTGGTGCGCTGGTTACCGGTGCGCGCACCGGTCGAAGTCAGCAGCAGCAACGGAAAGCCTTCGAACTGTCCACCCACCTTGCCGCCGTTTCGGCGGAACTCGTCGATGTTGTGCTGGTTGAACGAGCGTTCGCCTGCCATTGCGTCGTCGGACATCGTTTCATCCTTACACGGCGCGTTTCAGCTCCACAGCTCCCGGCGTCACATCACGAGCCGCCAAAACACCTGCCACGTAACGCGGGAGTCAATTCTCGTCAGTGCTTAGGCCACGAATTTTTTCCCGAGCGGTGGGTGTGGGCATGCGGATCGTTCAATAATGCGCGGCATGGCAATCGTCGCGGCGGTGATCGTCGTCCTCACGCTCGCAGCAATGACGAGCGGGAAAGTCCCGCCGGTGCTGGCGATCATCTGCGCGCTCATCGTCGCGGGGTTGCTGAGGATCGCCACGCCGGGCGAGCTATTCGCGGGGCTCTCCAATGGCGGTGTCATCACCATCGCCGCGATGCTGGTCATCGCAAAAGGAGTGCTTTACACCGGTGTGGTCTCGCGGGTGGCCTATCGCCTCCTTGCGAGCGTGACGTCCTCGGCCCAGGCGCTGCGCCGCCTCATCCCCCCGGTGGGGTTCGTCTCCGCGCTGATCAACACCACACCGATCGTGGCCATGTTGATCCCGGCCACCAAGGAACTCGAGCAGCAGGCCGGGGTTCCCGCCCGCGGCGTACTCCTCCCGATCGCCCACGCCACGACGTTGGCCGGCTCGGCGACACTGATCGGCACGAGTTCCAACCTGCTCATCGCCGGCCTCGCCGAGCCGGCCGGAGTGAACCTGACTATGTTCTCCTGGGTGCCGATCGCGGTTCCGGTGGCGCTGGTCGGATGGATCGTCTTGATGATCACCGCGCCGTTGATGTTGCGGGGTGAGCCGAAGACGACCGAAGAGGAGCTTTCCTGGCGCGCGGAGATCTTGATCCTTGGACACGCCAACGTCATCGGAAGGAAAGCTGACGATCTGGGCGTCGGCCACACAACCGACTTCGAACTGCTGGAAATCCGGCGGTGGGGCGAGTCGATCGATAAGGACAGCGTGATCGAGGAAGGCGATGTCCTCATCTACCGAGCCACGGAGGCGGGGGTTCGGATGCTCTGGAACAGCCCGCGGTTCACCCTGTCCCCGCAAGACCTCTACATGGTGTCGATCTCCACCGACGAGGAAGCGTCGATGCGCGAACTCGAAGAGAACGACGACATCCAGGTCGTGGCCGCCCGAACCAACAAGCTGCTGCGCCACACGCGCGCCAGCGCGGGCGAGATGTGCCTCGTCACGGCGAAATCCACCAACGCGCTGACCAGCAATCCCCTCATCGGTTTGTGGCAGAAGGTGGCGGGCAAGGCGCCGCAGACCAAGAACACCTGGATCGCGTTGGCGATTCTCGCCGGTGTGATCGTGACCGCCTCTTTCGGCCTGGCTCCCATCGAACTGATTGCCGCCACCGGGGCGACGCTGATGGTGCTGACGAAGGTTCTGACGCCGCGGTCGGCGGCCCGGGCGATCAGCTGGAACATCCTGATCATCATCGCCGGGTCGGTGGGCCTCGGCGTGATCGTGGTCAAGAGCGGGCTCGGGGCGCACATCGCCGACGCCATTCTGACGCTGTCGAGCGGGAGCACCGCGCTGGTGGTGTTGGTCATCGCCGTCGGCACCACGCTGGTGACCAATGTCGTCACCAACGCCGCCGCCGCGGCCATACTCACCCCGGTGGCCCTGAAGGTGGCGGCGTCCACCGGACTCGATCCCGTCCTGCTCCTCACGCTGATCGGTACCTGCATCTCGTTTACGTTCATCAACCCGTTCAGCCACCAGTCCAACATGATGGTGATGCAGCCCGGCGGTTATTCGACAGCGACGTTCGTGCGCTTCGGTATTCCGCTCACCTTGGTCAGCCTGCTGAGTGTTTTCGGCGTCGGCTGGTGGCTGCTCGAGCGGTGAATTCCACGCGCCTCGTCCGCCCGGGTGTGTTCGCCAGCCCTGTTACGGGCCCCAGGCAGGGTCGTCTTCCCGAGTCGGCAATCCGAGCGCGGTGAGCGTGGCCGGACCGGCGATCCCGTCGACGACCAATCCGGCTCGCCGCTGGAATTCCCTCACCACCATGTCAGTCTGCGGTCCGAACTCTCCATCGACTTCGAGACCGGAATAGAGGGGGTAGTCGCGGTTGAGCCGCGTCTGGAGCGCCCGGACCTTCTGTCCGGTAGACCCCATTTGCAGGTAGACGATCCCCCCCGGCGTCGGTGAGGGAGGCATGCCCGGCGAACCGTCGTCGATGATCGGACCCGGCAGATAGAACCAATCTCGGAACAGGGGGTGATCGTAGCCGCGCGCGGGCGGCCCGACCTGTTGACCGTTCGTGCCCGAAGATTCGATGGCGACGCCCCCCAGCGTGCAGGCCATATGCGAATTGGTGCCGCCGCCCGGTCCGTGCACCAGGCCGATGCGCAACGCGGCGTCGGCTGGGATGTAACGGGGACTGCCCACCCGAATCGTGCCGAAGGGCCCCATCGAGCCGGGTCCGCCGACATACCGGTACGCCTCGGTGGAAAGGCCGTGCCGGGACCAGGTCATCCGGTTTCCGTTGATGAGCGCGTCGAGAATATGAGTGACGATGCCGCTGCAGTCGGTGGTGGCCCAGACGTTGTCCGGTATCCACACTCCGCCGTAGGTGTACGGCTTGTTGTCGCGGGCATTCGCAATGGCGAACGCGAATTCGAAGTTTCGCCTCACAATGGCCATGGCACCCCGCAATAGACGTTGGTGGATGGATTTTAGTCGGATGCGGCACCGGCATCGCCGAGCACGTCCGTGATCGATTGAGACTGATTGTCACCGGTAACGGGACCCGGTCACCGAAATTGGTGGAGGATGGACGTCGTGGGGTGGTCTTCCGCCAGCGCGCCGGGCACAGTCTCGCCGCGCTGGGAGTGGCGTGCATTCGGGCAGAATTTCGGGCCGGCGCGGGACGCGTTCGCCCGCTTGACTCCGGAGCGCGTGCAGGACAGCTACGAGGTCTACCTCGTCTCGCCGGGTGGTGAGAATGTGAAGATCCGCGATGACCTGATGGACGTCAAGGTCCTGCGCGAGGTGAACGACGAGGGCCTGCAACGGTGGCAGCCCGTCATGAAGGCCACCTTCCCCGTCTCGACTGATGAGGCAGCGCAAGTGTTCGATGCACTCGGCCACCCGGCGCCCGCGTTCGAGGCGGACTCCTACTCACTTGCGACATTCCTCAGCGAGCTGGTCGAACCTCTGGGCGTTGCCCACGTGCTGCGGGTCCGCAAGCATCGGGTCCGGTACACGGTGGCCGGCTGCGATGCCGAACTCACCGACATGGAGGCAGACGGAGCACGGCTGCAGACGGTCGCGATCGAATCCGAGGATGCCGCTGCGGTCATCGCCGCCGTACGCGCGGTCGGTCTGGCCGGATGGGCCAACACCAGCTATCCGAAGGCCCTCGGACGGATCATCGAAGGAACGCCCGAGCGGTACGCGGTGATCGACGTGGGTACGAACTCGGTCAAGTTTCACATCGGTGAGCGAGCGGCCGACGGCACATGGACTCCCGTCGTCGACAGGGCGGAAATCACCAGGCTGGGCGAGGGGCTGGAAGACACCGGCAAGATCGCCCCCGACGCGATCGAGCGGACGGTCGCCACCGTCGGCGCGATGGCTGACGAGGCACGTCGACGGGGCGCCGTGGCGATCGTCGTCGTCGGCACCGCGGGGCTGAGGAACGCGCGCAATGCCGGAGAGGCGATCACCGCAATGCGCGATCGCGTCGGATGCCCGATCGAGATCATCCCCGGCGACGAGGAGAGCCGGCTGGAATACCTGGCCGTCGCGTCGGGGATACCGGTCGGAGACGGACTGGTCGGCATCTTCGACACCGGTGGCGGCAGCACCGAATTCACCTTCGGCAGCGGCGGTCAGGTCGATCGGCAATTCAGCCTGAACGTCGGCTCTGTCGCCTACACCGAGCAGTACGGGCTGGCGGAGGCGGTGTCACAGGACGCCCTGGATGCCGTGATGGCCCGCATCGCCGACGATCTCGTTCCGCTCGACGATTGCCCACGACCCACGACGCTGGTGGGCATGGGAGGCGCGATCACGAACATCACCGCGGTGAAGCACGGACTGCAGAACTACGACCCCGACGTGGTCCAGGGCTCGGTTGTCCACCGCCACGAGGTCGACCGGCAGATCGAACGGTATGCGTCCCTGGACGCCGAGGACCGCCGCTCGATCACCGGGCTGCAGCCCAAGCGTGCCGACGTCATCCTCGCGGGCGCCTGCATCGTCAGGGCGGTGATGGACAAGCTCGATCAATGCGCGCTGACGGTCAGCGACCGCGGTCTGCGCCATGGCCTGCTCCTGGATCGCTTCGGTTGAGAGCCAGCCTGGATTGAGAAGCGTCGTGCCTCATGCCGCCAAAGAGCAGGCGATCAACCGCGGGGCGCATACATGATCACGGCCACTCCGAGTAGGCACACAAGCGCGCCGGTGACGTCCCAGCGGTCGGGACGAAATCCGTCCAAGGCCATCCCCCACAGCAGGGAGCCGGCCACGAACACTCCGCCGTAGGCGGCCAGGATGCGCCCGAAATGCGCGTCGGGTTGCAGGGTGGCCACAAATCCGTA
>CAZEHT010000129.1:0-10678 GCA_964511995.1 uncultured Mycobacterium sp. | reverse complement strand
TCGTCATCCGCCGTGTAACGACCACGCGCGCGGGCGGAGTGTCTGCGGCTCCGTTCGACACGTTCAATCTCGGCGATCACGTCGGCGATGATCCCGCCGCCGTGACGGCCAACCGGCGGCGTCTGGCCGCCGCCATCGGGCTGCCGTTCGGCCGCGTGGTCTGGATGAACCAGGTTCACGGCGATCATGTGGAGATCGTCGACGGCCCGCGCGATCGGGCGGTCGAGGCGACCGACGCACTGGTGACCACGGTGCCCCGGCTGGCGCTGGCCGTCGTGTCGGCCGACTGTGTGCCGGTGCTGCTGGCCGACGCGCATGCCGGCGTGGTGAGCGCCGTGCACGCCGGGCGTGTCGGCGCAGCCAAGGGTGTCGTGGCCCGCGCGCTGGAAGCGATGGCCGACTCCGGTGCGCATGTCGAAAATGTCTCGGCGTTCCTGGGTCCGGCCGTGAGCGGGATCAACTACGAGGTTCCCGCGGAGATGGCCGAAGAGGTCGAGGCGGCCCTGCCGGGCAGCCGGACGAACACTGAGACCGGCACCCCGGCTCTGGACCTGCGCGCAGGCATCCTGCGCCAGCTCACCGAATCGGGGGTGGCGGCCGTGGACGTCGATCCTCGTTGCACCGTCGCCGACCGGACCCTATTCAGCCACCGCCGCGACGCCCCGACCGGCCGGATCGCCTCGCTGGTGTGGATGCAGTGAACGAGCCGTGCGACCGGAAGGCAGAGTTGAGGAACGCGCTGGCACGACTGCGCGGGCGCGTGATGCGTGCGGCGGCGGAATTTGGCCGCGAACCCTCCGACGTGGAGCTGCTCGCGGTTACGAAGTTCTTTCCGGCCAGCGACGTTGCAATCCTGGCCGAACTCGGCTGCCGTTCGTTCGGCGAGTCGCGTGAGCAGGAGGCGACCGCGAAGGTCGCCGCGGTTGCGGCCCTGGTGGGGGAGGCGCGGAATACCCAAACCCTCGCCTGGCACATGATCGGCCAGGTTCAGCGCAACAAGGCGAAATCCATCGCTGCTTGGGCGCATACCGTCCATTCGGTGAGCAGCGCCCGGGTGGTGACGGCGTTGGGGCGCGCCGTCGCCAGCGCCCTGGCCAACGGCGCGCGGGCACGTCCGCTGCGTGTCTATATCCAGCTCAGTCTCGACGGCGACGTCTCCCGGGGAGGCGTCGCCGTAGCCGATCGCGACGCGGTTGACGCACTGTGTGATCAAGTCGCCGGATCGCCTGCGCTGCAGTTGGTGGGCGTCATGGCAATGCCACCCGTGCGTGCAGACCCCGATGCGGCGTTCGCGCGGCTGGCGCAGGAGCGGGCACGGGTCATGGAACGACACCCGGAGGCGGTCGGTTTGTCGGCGGGCATGTCCGGCGATCTCGAACTCGCCATAAAACACGGATCGACCTGCGTGCGTGTCGGTACCGCTCTTCTGGGCCAGCGGCCACTAACGTCACCATGAGTAGTCACTCCAGTCACATCTTCATCACACGTACCACTGCACCACAACTTTTCAAACATCCCCGGAAATTTCCGCTTCGTCGAGAAGGGTCAAGCGATGAGCACACTTCACAAGGTCAAGGCCTACTTCGGGATGGCTCCGTTGGAGGAGTACGAAGACGAGTACTACGACGACGACCGCCCGTCGTCACGCGGTTACTCGCGCCGGAGCGAGCGTTTCGCCGACGACGACTACGACAAGGGCCGTTACGGTGACCGGTACTCCGACCGCGATCGCGACGCCCGCGACTACGACCGCGACGGCGACTACCAGCCGGGCTATCGCGGCGGCTATGACGACCCCCGTCTGCGCCCTCGCGAGTTCGACCGCCCCGCGCCGCGGCTGAGTCCGCTTCGCGGTTCCACCCGCGGCGCACTGGCGATGGATCCCCGGCGCATGGCGGCGCTCTTCGACGAGGGCAGCCCGCTGTCGAAGATCACGACGCTTCGCCCCAAGGACTACAGCGAGGCCCGCACCATCGGTGAACGCTTCCGCGACGGCACACCGGTGATCATGGACCTGGTGACGATGGACAACGCCGACGCCAAGCGGCTCGTCGACTTCGCCGCCGGCCTGGCGTTCGCGTTGCGCGGATCGTTCGACAAAGTGGCCACCAAGGTGTTCCTGCTCTCACCGCCCGACGTCGAGGTCACGCCGGAGGAGCGGCGTCGGATGGCCGAGGCCGGCTTCTACGCGCTGTGATGACCCCGATCGTCGGGTGACTGCGGCGGTGAATCGGTAGGCTTGCCTGGTCATCGGCAATAGTCTGGTGGCCAGGCACCGTCGGTGCCGGTGAACGTCACACCATCGTCGTAAGGTCGGGGCTTTCGTTGGCGATCTTCTTCCAGGTTCTGGGTTTCGCGCTGTTCGTCTTCTGGCTGCTGCTCATTGCCCGCATTGTCGTCGAATTCGTTCGGTCGTTCAGCCGGGACTGGCGCCCGCGCGGTTTCACCGTCGTGGTCCTGGAAACCATCCTGACCCTCACCGATCCGCCGGTGAAGCTGCTGCGCCGGCTCATCCCTCAATTGACCGTCGGCGCTGTTCGCTTCGATTTCTCCATCGTCGTGCTGCTGCTGCTGGCCTTCATCGGCATGCATCTCGCGTTCGATGCCGCCGCGTGATGACGGGGGTCTCCGCGAGGGGCCGCGTGCCATAGCGCACAATGCAACGGTGGCGCATTCGCCACGCCGAACTGGGCCGCGCACAACTGTGAAATTCGGTCTTAATTATGGGTCTCGCGCGCGACCCCCGGTTCTGGTGTGACAGGATGGACGCCAGTTACAGTCATTTTGGTTACGACGGTCCAGAGCCGGAGGGGGCAGACAATGCCGCTTACACCAGCCGATGTCCACAATGTGGCATTTAGCAAGCCGCCGATCGGCAAGCGTGGCTACAACGAGGACGAGGTCGACGCGTTTCTCGACCTGGTGGAGAACGAGCTGGCACGGCTCATCGAGGAGAACTCCGACCTGCGCCAACGGGTCGGTGAGCTAGATCAGGAACTGGGGAGTTCGCGGTCGGCCGGTGGTACCGCGCAGGCCATTCCGCTGTACCAGCCGGAGTCGGAGGCAGAGCCGGAGCCGGCGGAGACGGTGCACGAAGCCCCCGCTCCGGTGCTCTCACAGTCCGGGGAAGAGATCTCGTTGCGTGCCGCGCGCGTGCTGGCGCTCGCCCAGGAGACTGCTGACCGCCTCACGGGTACCGCCCGCGCGGACGCCGAGAAAGTGCTGTCGGACGCGAGGACCAATGCGGATGCCACCCTCAACGAAGCCAAGCGGACCGCGGAGTCGACCATCGCCGATGCCCGGTCGCGTGCTGATGGGCTGCTCGCCGACGCACAGGCCCGCTCCGAGGCGCAGGTGCGCCAGGCTCAGGACAAGGCGGACGCGCTGCAGGCCGATGCCGAGCGCAAGCATTCCGAGATCATGGGGTCGATCAACCAGCAGCGAACGGTACTTGAAGGGCGGCTCGAGCAGCTGCGCACCTTCGAGCGCGAATACCGCACGCGCCTGAAGACGTACCTGGAATCTCAGCTGGAAGAGCTCGGCCAGCGCGGATCGGCGGCGCCGGTCGACAACGCTAGCAATGAGGCAGGGTTCGGCCAGTTCAACAGAGGCAACAACTAGGACGCGACCGGCAGCGTCCGTGGCGACCGCAAGGGGATGATCGATCGATGCTGATCGTTGCGCTGGTGCTCGCGGTCGTCGGCCTGGCCGCCCTGGTGACGGCGATCGTTACGAGCAACGAGGTGGTCGCCTGGGTATGCATCGCCGCGAGCGTCATCGGTGTCATCCTGCTGATCGTTGACGCGCTTCGGGAGCGCCAGCGCAGCCGTGCCGCCGCTGCCGTCACGGAGGACGCGCCCGCTGCGCTGGATGACGCCGACCCCGTGGACGAGACGTACCAGAATTACGATGACGAGTCCCCGGGCGATGCCGACGCGGACCCCGTCGGCGGCGCTGCAGCCGGCGACACTGTGGGCGGCGAGGTGGCCGAGCCGACCGAATCTATCGTCGTGGAAGCGGTGGTCGAGGAGTCCGCGTCCGTCGAGCTGCGATACGCGGCGGATGCCGACGGCGACGGTGTCGGTGATGCCGGCGACGAGATCGGTGACGCCGGCGACGGCGACCCCACGGCGAAGAACTGATACCCCGGCGCCAAGCCCCCACCCCGACGTGTAGATATGTAGCTCATATCGTCAAGTGGGTCGCGGGACCGCGACGACGCCGAACGATCCCGGGAGGTCCACGTGTCGCCGACCGTCGGTGGGATATTTCTTTCGGAACTGATCGGGACGGGCCTGCTCGTCCTGCTCGGTTGTGGCGTCGTCGCCTCGGTGGTGCTGCGAGAGTCCAAAGCCTCGGGAGGGTCGTTCCTGGCCGTCAACATCGGCTGGGCGATGGCAGTCTTCGTCGGCGCTTCGGTCGCCTCGACGTCCGGCGCGCATCTGAATCCCGCGGTGACACTCGCCGCCGCCATCTCTGGGCACACGCCGTGGCAGGAGGTACCGGTCTACGTCGGGGCGCAGTTCGTCGGGGCGTTCGTCGGAGCTGTGTTGTGCTGGCTGACGTTCAAGCCCAACTTCGACGCCGAACCTGATCCCGAGGCAACGCTGGGCATCTTCGCCACCGGTCCGGCCGTGCGTGCCTACGGCTGGAACACGCTCACCGAGGTTGTCGCGACGTTCGTCCTGGTGCTGTGGATTCTGCGCTCACCCGGGCTCGAAGGTGGCGATCCAGAGGCACCGCTGTCGCTGTCCTTCGGCAACGCCGGGCTCGGGTATGCCGCGGTCGCCTTCGTCGTGCTCGGGATCGGCGCGTCGCTGGGTGGCCCGACGGGCTACGCCATCAACCCCGCCCGTGACCTCGGTCCTCGGTTGGCGTATGCCCTGCTGCCGATACGGGGCAAGGGCAAGGCGGACTGGGCCTACTCCTGGGTGCCCGTCGTGGGCCCGCTGATCGGCGGATGCCTTGCCGCACTGCTGAGCCTCGCGATGCCGGGTTGAGCAGTGCCTCGGTTCACGCAACATTTCCGAAAACGGCTTGCGCCGTTGGTCCTACTAGCTACCGGTGTAGCTGGGCAGCCGAGGACTCGGTGAGAAGACCGGTGCGCCTGCGGGGAAAGCGCGATCCCGACAACTGCCGAGCGGCCCACGTAGCAAGGTCGTGGCGCTCTATCTTGGAGTTGTGGCGCGGATCCACCGGCAGCCTGCGCTTGAAGAGGATGGCATGGATGGCGTCGGCCATTCCGGAATCTGCAGCCCGCGCGAGCAGTTCCCGGTGCAGGCCGGGGAGTTCGTTCTTGCCGACGCCTGATTCGACTTCGACGCAGAGGACGGGCAATTCGCCCGCCGGTGCGGGCACTGCCACCAGTCCACTTCGCCTCACCTTGGGGTGAGCGTCGAAGAGCGGCTCCACTTGCAGCGGGAATAGGTTCCCGCTGGCCGCCTTCACCCGCTGCGTCAGCCGACCGCAGACCCAGAGCCTGCCTTGGGTGTCGAGGTAGCCGGCATCCCCGAAGCGGTGCCAGTCCCCTTGTGGGTCGGGCACCTTGTTCTTGCGCGTGCTCTCGGGGTCGAGGTAGTACCCGGGGCTCACGTACTTGCCCCGCACCAGGATTTCGCCGACCTGCCCGTTGGGCAGCTCCGACGTTTCCTCGATGGACGCGATGGGACCGTCCACGATGTCGATGATCTTCAATGCCACGCCCGGAAGGGCGTAACCCACACAGACGCCGGCGCCCTGCTCGGTCCTGTTCCACAAGCCTTGAAGGTGCTCGCGACTGCCCATCTCGGTCGACGGCATGGCCTCGGTGGCTCCGTAGTTCGCCGCCAACTCCCCGTCAGGGGCCATGACCGCGGTGAGCATTCTCTCGACCGGACCGAAGATCGGCGCTCCGGCCCCGATGACTCGTTTCAAAGAGGGCATCGTCAGGTTGCGCGCAAGCGCTTCCCTGGCCAGGTTCTCGATGAGCACCGGTGCGGCGAAAAACGACCCGACCTTGCAGTCGTTGATGACCTGGATCAGGGCAGCCGAATTCACCGTGGCTGGGCCTTGCCGGGCGAAGTCGATGGGCGGAACCACCATTGTGCCGCCGGCGCTGATGGGGATGAAGAGAAACGCGGGGAAGACGGCCATGTCCACCGGGACCTCGTTGTCCGGATCCCAGCGCCAGCTGTGGTGCGCGTTGCGGAACACCTCACAGAAGTTGCGATGCAAGTAGAGCGTGGGTTTCGCCGGCCCGGTGCTGCCCGTGGTGTAGAGAACTGTGCAAGGATCGCCGGGCCCGACCTTTGGCGGCTGCGGCTCGGCGGGCGCTTGTTTTCGCAGCGACCTGATCGATCGCGCACCGGGGAAGGGTGGAAATCCGGTGACAATGTGCGCTCCCGGCAAAACTGGGGATCCCGTGAGAACAAGCTTCCGGAGGCTGCGCGGACCCCATCCGAATGTCATCCTTCCGACGTGCGCGAGCGCGACGCCCAGGAACGCCTCGGGCTTCACGCGTCTCAGCCGCTCCGCCACGTTGCGATAGCCGACTGAGGGGTCGATCCAGATGGACAAGGCGCCCACCCGTGTGAGGGCAACACCCATGACGCAGGTCTCGTAGCTGGGAGGCGACATGCAGACGATGCGGGTCATCTCGGCAATGCCCATCTCGCGCAGCCCCACGGCGACCGACTCGACATCGGCCGAAAGCTCGGCGTAGGTGTGGCGCTTGTAGCGGCGTGTGCCGTAGCCCTCCCAGCCGTCAGGCTCGATGACCGCGATGCGCTCAGGGTCCTCGCGCGACACCCGCAACACGATGTCCGCGAGGTTGAAGATGTCGTCGGGGAAAGGCTCCACCTCAGGCCCGCGTCCGCGCGGCGGCCTGCAGGAACTCATCGATCATTGAGGCGACCTCATCCGGCCGCTCCAGCATCAGCAGGTGCCCGCAATCGGGTAGCCATTCCTGACGTGCCGGGTGCAGGGTCGAATTCAGGCGACGTCCCGCCTTGGGGGAGACCATCTTGTTCTTCAGGCCCCAGATGGTGCAGATCGGGGGAAACCCCTGCTGCGGCGCGAGGTTGTCTATCACCGCGTAATTCTCCAGGTCGTCGAGCACGCCGAGCAGCGACTCCACCTGACCGGTGGCCGCGTAGCAGCCGCAGAGTTCGGGGTTGCGATGCAGCTTGAGGTCACGTCCGCGCGGCCCCAACTGGAACAGGGTGAAGACGGATCCGATGCCATTGGTGAGCTTCAGTTGCCCGAGCAACCGGTACACCTGCCGATTGATTCCGGGCATCCGCTCCCGCAGCCACAGGAACGGTCCCAACCAGCCACCCAGAAAGGTCGACTCGGTGAGCGGGTTGCAGAGCACCAGGGCGTTCACCTTGCCCTGATGGCGGTCGGTGAACGCGAGGGAGATGGCGCATCCCATGCAGTTGCCCACCAGCGCGACCTTCTCCAGTCCACGTGAGCTGACGAACTCCTCCAGAATCGCTACATAGTTGTCCAAGGTGTAGCCTTCGCCAGGCTTGGCCGAGCTGCCGAACCCCAGCAGGTCAAGGGCGAAGATCTCGTACTTGTCAGCCAGTCTGTTCGCTACTTCCGTCCAGATGGCATGCGACGAGCCACCGTTGTGGAGCATGATCACCGGCTCGCCCTGCCCGGTGTGCTCATAGGCGATCGGCAGTCCCCGGAAGTCGAAACTCTCCACCGCAAATCCCTTTCGCACCTGTGGCCACTAGGATACCGCCGCGCTGCAACGGTGCGCGCCGTTCACCCTCGCCGCCGGCGTGCCAGCACGGCGCGCACCTCCTCGTCGTCGAGCTGGTCGAATCGCTGATAGGACATACCGACCGCAACGAAGGGGCTGGGTGTGTGTGGGCAAACGAATTCGTCTGCCAGTGAAGCGAATTCGGACCCGGCCCGCGCCGGTGCGGTCGGCACGGCGACGACCACCCGGTCAGCTCCGCCCGCGCGCGCGTCCAGGGCCGCCACGTGCATGGTGGCGCCCGTTGCCAGTCCGTCGTCGACCAGGATCACGGTGCGGCCGGTGACGTCGATAGGGGGGCGCCCACCGCGGTAGGCCTTCTCACGCCGGGCAAGTTCGATCCGTTCTTGATCGATCACCGCCTGCAGCTTGTCGTCGGTGATGGCCACCGCGCGGACGATTTCGTCGTTAAGTACGATCCGCCTACCGCTGAGCGCGCCGAGCGCGAGTTCCTCGTGCCCGGGCACACCGAGCTTGCGGATGACCGCGACGTCGAGATCTGCGCGCAGACCGGCGGCGACCTCGGCGGCGACCGGTAGCCCGCCACGTGCCAGCCCGACCACCAGCACACCGGGCTTCTCCCGGTAGTGGGCGAGGCCGTCGACGAGCGCTCGCCCAGCGGCGCGGCGATCCCGGTAAGGCGCTCGGTTCATCGGCAGTCACCTCGCCTACCAGTGTTACGTGCGCCGGGCGATCGAGCCGAGGAATCCCGAAACCAGCGCGCGCAATCGCACAGGTGCGGCGGTGCGCTGTGCCAGGGTCTGGGCCCGCAGGTCATGGGCGCCGGCGCCCATGCGCGCCACATCCCCGTCCTTGTCGTCGTCGAGCCATGCTTGCAGCAGCGGAAGGTCGAGTTCGGGGTGAAACTGCAGGGCCAATGCGGTGCCGGCGACGAAGGACTGAGGCGCGTTGGCATTGCGGGCGATCTCGATCCCGCCCGGCGGTGTGGTCCAGCGGTCGGCGTGCCACTGAAACCATGGGCCATCGGCGAGGAAGCCCACATCGCTGTCGATCCGGTACCAGCCGAGTTCCGGTGCGGGCGAACGAGCGACCGTGCCGCCCAATGCCTGGGCGACCAGCTGGCCGCCGAAGCACACCCCGAACACGCCGATGCCGGCCGCCGCCGCATCTCGGACCAGCTGCATCTCGGCCTCGACCCACGTCCGGCGAAGCCTCTCGTCGTACACTGACCACCGCGATCCCAGCGGGACGATCACGTCGTAGGCGGCTGGATCGGGGAACTCGACGTCGACGGCGGGATCCGCGATCCGCTCGGGGGGCACCACCCCGAACGTCTCGATGTCGAAACCGAACTCACAGAACACCTCGCCCAGCAGGGCCTCCGGCGCGCCGGGGTCGTTGTAGACGAACAACACCTTCGGCGCCACGGCGTCGACGATACTGCCGGCGACCGTCGGCGTCCGCGCCCTTTCGGCCGGCGGCGACGCGCACGCTGGCGCGGCGATATGCACGCGCCGGTGTGCACATGACACGCCCGTAGGATCGGTGCATCGAGATCGCCGCCGTCGTCCTGGTTGCCGTTACGGTCGCCATTCACTTCGTGTTCGTCGCCTATGTGGTGGCCGGGGGTTTCCTGGCGCTGAAATGGCCGCGCACCCTGGCGCTGCATTTGTTCGCGGTGCTGTGGGGTATCGGCAGTGTCGCACTGCACTGGCCGTGTCCGTTGACCTGGCTTGAGCGCTGGGCCAGGGTGTGGGCCGATATGCGCCCCCTACCGCCCGAGGGATTCATCGCGCACTACATCTCGGGCGTGCTCTACCCGGCCGACATGGCCGCCGAGGTGCAGGCCGTCGTCGCGGTGGCGGTTGCGATCTCCTGGATTCGGGTCGTCAGGCGGCTGCGCGGTCCAACTCGATCGGCAGCGTCGCCGGTCCGCCGATTCCGTTGAGCGGCTTCCATGGCGCATCCCGCCGCGCCGCGGGTGCGATATCCGGGCGGTGATCAGGGTGAGCGCCTCGACCAGCCCGACCCGGGCCAGGTGGCTGCCCAGGCCGTAGTGGATTCCGCCGCCAAAGGTGAGCATCGACGGGGCGCCCCGATCGGAACCGCCGGCGATGGCGCGGTGGCGCAGCGTCCAGTGATGGCGTCCCCCTCACGCGACTGTCATGTGTAGATTTCAGCGGGCCGTGCGGTAACGCCGTTCGGGCCGGCCGGCGCCGTACTGCAGGCGGATTTCCAGCGCGCCGGTGCTCAGGAATAGGGCTCGCTGACGGCGACGACGGCCAAGACGTCGCCGTCGATCCCGAGGACAGGCACCTGGCCTACGAGGTTGTGCCGGCCGCCGATGTCGATGTCGCCGAACCAGGCGCGGCCCGCGCCGTCGGGGCCTCCGCCGATGGTCGCGTGGCCTGCGACCCGTAACGGGTCCGACGACGCTCGAACCACCGTGTCCGGCCCGAGGATCTCGGCCATTCAGGCCCCCGACAACGCGACCGCGCGGTCCACGTCGGGTGCCAGCAGACGTGCCGCGAACGGGTCCGCATAGCGCTCGCGAACCAGCGGCGTGGAGGCGACGTTTTCGGCGACGGCGATCATGCGCTGCCCGCGCACGTCGCGGAATTCCCTGGTCGACTGAGCCACCGACACCGCCGCCACGGCCAACAGCACGACCGCGACCACAATCAGCTGGAAGGCAAGGAACTGGCCCGCCAGGCTAACAACCCGGGGGGAGCGCCGCACTGTACTCAATCACCACAACTTCCTTTGCGATCTCAACAGTGACCTGCGTCACTTCGAAGTTAAGTATTGCTGAACGCAACGGGCATAACCCCGGAGAGGAGTGAGGCGTGTCAGTAATCAAGCGGCCTGCGGCCGGCATCGTCGCCGCGGTCGTCGCTGTGGTCTTGCTGGTCGGATGCGGGGTGACCCGCGGCGGCGATTCCGACGGTCTGCATCGGCTGCGGATGATGG
>CAZEHT010000128.1:0-10919 GCA_964511995.1 uncultured Mycobacterium sp. | reverse complement strand
CACTGAAGGCAGGCCCTTAATGCGACCGCGTGAGCGCGGCAGTCGTCATCGCGCGGAGAATCGAACGGGCGCGCGGGCCGGCCGGTTTCCCACCGGCTGGCTTTGTGCTGTACGGAGTCGAATTCAATAGTCCGAATGCCGCATGCGACATCAGTCGCGCCTCCGACTCTTCAAGCTCGTGGTCGACGCCACGGAGCACATCCACCCAGATCTCGACGTACTCCCGCTGACTCTTGCGCACCTTTCGCAGGGCCGGCGCCGGCAGGTGAATGAGATCGCGGTCTTGAATTCGTATCAGTTCGGGCTCCCCGAGAGCGAAGTCGAGGTGAAATTCGATCAGCCCGTCCAGAGCGGCATTCGGATCGGCGGCATGGCCGACCACTTCGCGCCCCCCGGCGAGCAGCCTGGTGCTTATTTCGACCAGCAGTTCCACCAGGAGTGCTTCTTTGTTGGAGAAGTGACGGTATATCGCCGGGCCGCTGACGTCGGCGGCCCGGCCGATGTCCTCGAGTCGGACAGCTAGGAAGCCGCGGTCGGCGAACTGCCTCTTTGCGGCGTACAGCAGCAGGGACCGGCGATCGGATTTGAGCTGTCGCGGTGAAGGTGAATTCGCGGTCGCGCCGTCGCGATCGGTTGAGGCTTTGACGGACATCGCAGCAACTCCCGCGGGTCTGGACAGCCTTGTTAATTGTGATTAACATACCACGAGTTAGTCGTCATTAACTTGGGGACGGCGTTGATGTCATCCGGTGGATCGAATCGCGACCAGCACCTGGCGCTGGTGGCCGAGCTGCGGGCCAAGCTTGCCGCCGCAGCGCTCGGTGGATCCGAGCACGCGCGCGAACGCCACGTGGCGAGGGGAAAGCTGTTGCCGCGCGACCGCGTCGACAACCTGCTCGACGCCGGCAGCCCGCTACTGGAAATCGCCCCCCTGGCCGCGAACGGTATGTACGACGACGAGTGCCCGGGTGCGGGCATGATCGCGGGAATCGGCAGAGTGTCCGGCCGGGAATGCATGATCGTGGCCAACGACGCGACCGTCAAAGGCGGTACCTACTATCCCGTTACGGTCAAGAAGCACCTGAGGGCACAGGAGATCGCTGCCCAGAACCGACTGCCCTGCATCTACCTCGTCGATTCCGGCGGCGCGTTCCTGCCCCGCCAGGACGAGGTGTTTCCCGACCGGGAGCACTTCGGACGCATCTTCTACAACCAGGCGACATTGAGCGCCAAGGGAATTCCGCAGATTGCCGCGGTCCTCGGCTCGTGCACCGCCGGCGGCGCCTATGTGCCGGCGATGAGCGACGAGGCCGTCATCGTGCGCAACCAAGGCACCGTCTTCCTGGGCGGGCCGCCCCTGGTGAAAGCGGCCACCGGCGAGGTCGTCACAGCCGAGGAACTCGGCGGCGGCGACTTGCACGCCAAAGTGTCCGGAGTCGCCGACCATCTCGCTCACGACGACCGCCACGCCCTGCTAATCGTGCGGACGATCGTCGCGACGCTGGGACCGGTTTCGCCCCGCCCGTGGGACGTGGCAGCCACCGTCGCGGCTCCGGGCGACCAGACCGAGCTGTACGACGTCGTGCCGGTCGACCCGCGGGTGCCCTATGACGTCCATGGCGTCATCACTCGAATCGTCGACGGCGGGCAATTCGGCGAATTCAAGGCCGAGTACGGCACCACACTGGTCACGGGATTCGGCCGTATTCACGGCCACCCCGTCGGCATCGTAGCCAACAACGGGGTGCTGTTCGGCGAATCAGCTCTTAAGGGAGCGCATTTCATCGAACTCTGCGACAAGCGGGTGGTGCCGCTGGTCTTTCTGCAAAACATCGCCGGTTTCATGGTGGGCCGCGACTACGAGGCCGGCGGAATCGCCAAACACGGCGCCAAGATGGTCATGGCCGTGGCATGCGCGCGGGTGCCCAAGCTGACCGTGGTGATCGGCGGCTCCTACGGTGCGGGCAATTACTCGATGTGCGGGCGGGCGTACTCGCCCCGATTCCTGTGGATGTGGCCGAACGCACGCATTTCGGTGATGGGCGGCGAGCAGGCCGCCTCGGTGCTTGCGGCAGTGCGACGCGAGATGACCGCAGAGCAAGCTGAGTCGTTCAAGGCGCCGATCCGGGCTCAATACGAACGTCAGGGCAATCCCTACTATTCGACGGCACGGCTCTGGGACGACGGTGTGATCGACCCGGCAGACACCAGAACTGTTCTGGGTCTGGCGCTTTCGGTTGTCGGCAATGCCCCGGTGGAGCCGGTTTCCTATGGGGTATTCCGGATGTGACATGCCGCCGATGAGTGAGAAGGCTTTCGACACCGTGCTGATCGCCAACCGTGGCGAGATCGCCGTCCGGATCATCCGGACGTTGCGGCGCATGCGCATTCGGTCCGTCGCGGTCTACAGCGAGGCAGATGCGACGGCCCGCCACGTCGCCGAGGCCGATACCGCGGCTCTCCTCGGGCCGCCCCCGGCCCGGCAAAGCTACCTCGACATCGCCGCGGTTGTCGGCGCCGCGGTGCGCACCGGTGCGCAGGCGGTCCATCCCGGCTACGGGTTTCTTTCCGAGAACGCCGAATTCGCTTCCGCCCTGGCCGACGCAGGCATCGTGTTCATCGGTCCGCCCGCCGCGGCAATCGCCACGATGGGAGACAAGATCACCGCGAAGAGCACGGTTTCCCGTATCGGGGTCCCCGTTGTCCCCGGCGTCGCGCGGCCCGGCATGACCGATGCGGAACTGGTCGCGGCCGCGGGAGACATCGGCTATCCCGTGCTGGTCAAGCCCTCAGCGGGCGGGGGAGGCAAGGGGATGAGGGTGGCGGCCACGTCTGCCGATCTGCCCGCGGCGCTGGTCAGTGCCCGCCGAGAGTCGGCCGCGGCATTCGGCGACGACACCTTGTTTCTGGAGCGGTACGTGTCGGTGCCCAGGCACATCGAGGTGCAGGTACTGGCCGACCGTCACAGCAACGTCGTCCACTTCGGCGAGCGGGAGTGCAGTCTGCAGCGACGCCACCAGAAGGTCTTCGAGGAAGCCCCATCCCCGCTGCTGGACGCCGCGACGCGGGCCCGAATCGGAGCTGCCGCCTGCGACACTGCCCGCAGCGTCGACTACGTGGGTGCGGGTACCGTCGAGTTCATCGTCTCCGCCCACAACCCGGACGAGTTTTTCTTCATGGAGATGAACACGCGCCTGCAGGTCGAACACCCCGTGACCGAAATGGTCACCGGGTGGGATCTGGTCGAGTGGCAGGTCCGTATCGCGGCGGGCGAAAGTCTGCCCGTCGGTCAGGACGACATCTCGATATCCGGGCACGCCATCGAAGCCCGGGTCTATGCCGAGGACCCGGCAGTCGGCTTCCTGCCGACCGGTGGGCGGGTGCTGGCCGTAGTCGAGCCGAAAGAACCTGGGGTTCGGGTGGATTCGGGAATCTTCGCCGGCGCCGTGATAGGGAGCCACTATGACCCGATGCTGGCCAAAGTGATCGCCCGCGGTGCCGACCGCGCGGCGGCTTTGCGCGGCCTCGATCGTGCTCTGGCCCAGACCACGGTTATGGGAGTCCTCACCAACATCGACTTTTTGCGGTTCATTCTCGCCGACCCCGATGTGCGAGAAGGGCGCCTGGACACCGGCCTGTTGGACCGCCGGATGGGCGACTACGTTGTGACCGGCGCCGGTGACGACGAATTCGTCGCCGCCGCGGTGTACCGGTGGCTGCAGCGCTGGGACGCGTCGACAGACGATCTGTGGACCAAGCCCATGGGCTGGCGCACTGGCTGCCCGGCAGGAACGGTGATACGTCTGCGCTCTGGGGAGCGTGTCGAACACGTGCGTGTCACAGGCATCGCCGGTGCCGCAAGGGCCACCGTCGAGCACGGCGGAAGCTATTCGCTGACAGCAACTCTGGACGGTGACCGGCTTACCGTCACACTTGACGGACTGCGCGCCCAATACCTTGTCGCGGCGGCGGACCACCGCATCTGGCTGTCCGGGGGCAACGGCGTCGCGGTCCTGGAGGAGGTGCGGGAGGCGCCGGTGCGTTCCGAGGACGAGCACAGCGGCGACGCGGAATTGGTGAGTCCCATGCCGGGGACCGTCGTCGCGGTCAACGGCGTGACCGGCTCCCGGGTGGCGGCGGGGACGGTCGTAGTCGTCGTCGAGGCAATGAAGATGGAGCACGGCCTCACGGCCCCGGTCGACGGGGTGGTCGAGGTTCTGGTCGCGGTTGACGACCAGGTCAAAGTCGGCCAGCCGTTGGCGCGGATCGAGGCGACGTGACGCGAATGCGTGAAAGGGTGGCGAAGGGCTGATGACTGACTATCTGTCGACGGGCAGTCTGCCCGACGAGTACGCCCAATTGGCCAAGACCGTACGCGATTTCGCGCAGGGCGTGGTCGCACCCGTGGCGGCCAAGCACGACGCGGAGCACACCTTTCCCTACGAGGTGGTTGCCGGAATGGCCGATATGGGGCTGTTCGGCTTGCCGTTCCCCGAGCAGTACGGGGGCATGGGCGGTGACTACTTCGCCCTGTGCCTGGCACTGGAGGAACTCGGCAAAGTCGATCAGAGCGTGGCCGTCACGCTGGAGGCCGGGGTGTCGCTCGGCGCGATGCCCGTCTACCGGTTCGGCAACGAGGATCAAAAACAAGAGTGGCTTCCCCTGTTGAGCAGCGGCAAGGCGCTTGCGGCGTTCGGTCTCACCGAGGCAGGCGGGGGCACCGATGCGGGGGCGACGAAGACCACGGCTCATCTCGATGACGGGCACTGGGTCATCAACGGGTCCAAGCAGTTCATCACCAACTCGGGCACCGACATCACCCGGCTGGTCACGGTCACTGCCGTCACCGGCGCACGGGAGATCAGCGCCATCCTGGTTCCCGTCCCGATTGACGGGTTCACCGTGCAACCCGCCTACGACAAGGTGGGCTGGAATGCGTCGGACACCCATCCGCTGACCTTCGACGACGTGCGGGTGCCGCGGGAGAACCTGTTGGGCGAGCGCGGTCGGGGCTACGCGAACTTCCTGCGGATTCTCGACGAGGGCCGCATCGCGATCGCCGCGCTGTCGGTGGGCGCCGCGCAGGGTTGCGTCGACGAGTCGGCGAAGTACGCCGCGCAGCGGTCGGCGTGTGGCCGTCCGATCGTGCGTAACCAGGCCATCGAGTTCAAACTTGCGCGCATGGAGGCGCGCGCGCAGGCAGCGCGCACCGCCTACTACGACGCCGCAGCACTCATGCTGGCCGGCAAGCCGTTCAAGAAACCGGCCGCGATCGCCAAGCTGGTGGCCAGCGAGGCGGCAATGGACAACGCGCGCGACGCCACCCAGATCCACGGCGGCTACGGCTTCATGAATGAGTACGCCGTGGCGCGCCATTACCGCGACAGCAAAGTCCTGGAAATCGGCGAAGGCACCAGCGAGGTGCAGCTGATGGTCATCGCCCGGCAGATGGGGATTGCCTGAATCCTGCCCGCACGCTGCTTTGCGGTCGGATTCGCCCGGGTCGGGTCGGCTTCGCAGTCTGAAAGAATGCACCGCCCAGCCGTCAATCGAGTGAGGGCGCCGACACTGTCTTGGGCCGTTTGCTCTGCAGGGGTGCACCCGCCGTGCCCGGGCATAATGGAAGTGCGCCTGTGCTGCGGCGAGCCGAGATGATCGAGCAGCTCGCAACGTAATGCGCTGCTCAGCACTGACGCCGTTTTCGGGCTGGGAGGTGTGAAGTGAGTCGGGCATCCGCGACGTCGTCGGTCGACCTCGAACCGGTGCAACTGGTGGCCCCCGACGGGTCGGCCACTCCGGAGCGCCGATACAGCCGCGAGTTGCCCGTTGAAACGCTGTGCTGGCTCTACGAGATGATGGTCGTCACGCGTGAACTCGACGAGGAGTTCATCAACCTCCAGCGGCAGGGCGAGTTGGCGCTGTTTCCGTCGTGCCGCGGGCAGGAGGCAGCGCAGGTCGGCGCGACGGCCTGCCTGCGCAAGTCGGACTGGTTGTTCCCGCAGTACCGTGAACTCGGCGCCTTCCTGGTACGAGGAATCCCGCCGGCCAATATGGGGGCGGTGTGGCGGGGAACCTGGCACGGCGGACTTGGCTTCACCTCCAAGCACTGTGCCCCGATCGCGATTCCGATCGGTACCCAGGCGCTGCACGCGGTAGGGGCGGCAATGGCGGCCCAACGCCTCGCCGAGGATTCGGTGACCGTCGCGTTCTTCGGTGACGGTGCCACCAGCGAGGGCGATGTGCACGAGGCGATGAACTTCGCGGCGGTCTTCGGCGCACCGTGCGTGTTCTACGTGCAGAATAACCAATGGGCGATCTCGGTGCCCGTAGAACGCCAGACCGTCGCGTTGTCGATCGCGCACAAGGCGATCGCTTATGGAATGCCCGGTATCCGGGTGGACGGCAATGACGTATTGGCCTGCTACGCGGTCATGTCCGAGGCTGCCGAACGGGCCCGCGGAGGCGGTGGGCCGACACTAGTGGAGGCGGTCACCTACCGGATGGGGCCGCACACCACCTCCGACGACCCGACCCGGTACCGAGCCCAGGCCGAACTCGACGAGTGGGCGGTACGTGATCCGATCCGGCGTTACCGAACCCACCTGCAAGGGCTCGACCTGCTGTCACAGCGGTTTGAGGGGCGAGTGGCCGCCCACGCCAAGCGACTACGCGCCGAGTTGCGAGACGCGGTTCTCGACGCTCCCGACATCGACATCGATGAACTGTTCACCACGGTCTACAGCGAGATCACCCCGGGATTGGAGGCGCAACGTCGTCAGCTGCGCGCCGAGCTGGAAAGGGATGCGTCAGATGACCCAGATCGCTGATCCGCCCGTTAGTGGCGTGCCGTTTCACGAGCAGCCGCGGCCGGCGCCCATGACGATGGTCGCCGCCATCAACCGAGCGCTGCACGATGCCATGGCGATCGACGAACGGGTCCTGGTGTTCGGTGAGGACGTCTCCACCCAAGGCGGGGTCTTCCGGGTGACCGATGGACTGGCCCAGACCTTCGGTGAGCAGCGGTGCTTCGACACCCCGCTCGCCGAATCAGCGCTGATCGGCATCTCGGTCGGGCTGGCGCTGCGCGGATTCGTCCCGGTTCCCGAGATCCAGTTCGATGGATTCTCCTACCCTGCCTTCGACCAGATCGTCAGCCACCTGGCGAAGTATCACACCCGCACTCGCGGCGACGTGAGAATGCAAGTGACGATCCGCATTCCGTCCTTCGGCGGGATCGGGGCCGTCGAGCATCACTCCGAGTCGACCGAGGCGTACTGGGCGCACACCGCGGGCCTCAAAGTGGTCGTCCCCGCTACCCCCTCTGACGGGTACTGGCTTCTGCGCCAGTCGATTTCGAGCCCGGATCCGGTGATCTTCCTCGAACCAAAGCGCAGGTACTGGGGGCGCGAGGTCGTCGACACTGCCACACCGGCGCCGCCGATCGGGAGGGCCGTGATCCGGCGAGCCGGGACAGACGTCACCGTACTGACCTATGGCGGCCTGGTCGGTACCGCGTTGTCCGCGGCGGAATCCGCTGAGCGGCTCCATGGTTGGAGCCTTGAGGTGGTGGACCTGCGTTCGCTGACACCGCTCGATTTCGACACCGTCGCGCGGTCGATACTCAAGACGGGGCGCTGCGTGGTGCTGCACGAGGGGCCCCGCAGCCTCGGTTACGGCGCCGGCCTGGCGGCCCGCATCCAGGAAGAGCTGTTTTACGACCTGGAAGCGCCGGTGCTGCGGGCCTGCGGATTCGATACGCCGTATCCGCCGGCACGGCTGGAGAAACTCTGGCTTCCCGGCCCGGACCGTCTCCTGGACTGTGTCGAGCGGGCCTTGGGGATGCCGTGAAGGACTTCCTGGTACCAGACCTGGGGGAAGGGTTGCAGGACGCGACCCTGTCTGCCTGGAACGTGGCGGTCGACGATGTCGTCGAGCTGAACCAGGTGCTGTGCACTCTGGAGACCGCGAAGGCCGAAGTCGAGATACCCAGCCCCTACGCAGGACGGATCGTCGAGCTGGGCGGCGATGCCGGTGACGTGCTTGCCGTCGGAGCATTGTTGGTGCGTATCGACACCGGAACGGTGAAAACCAATGGTGCCGTGCGGACTCCGCTGCTGGTGGGCTACGGAGCCGATGCCCACTTCGATACGAGCCGGCGTTCCCGGGCGAAACCGGCGGCCGAACCGCCGGCGGCCGTACCGCAGGAACCGACAGTCGATCCGGGCCGGCGGGCCCGGGCCAAGCCGCCGGTGCGCAGGCTCGCGGCTGAGCTGAAAGTCGACATCGACGAGCTTGAGCCGGGTAGCGATGGGCTGATCTCGCGGGAGGCGGTGCTGGCGGCGGCAGGTGCCGACGATGGGGGTCGGCGTGCGGCATCATATGAGGTGATCCCGGTGCGGGGTGTGCACGCCGAGATGGCCAAGCGAATGACGTTGTCGCGCAGCGTAATCCCCGATGCTCATGCCGGTGTGGAGGTAGACGGCACCCGTCTGCTGGAAGTGCGGTCGACGCTCGGTGTCACCGCTTTCGCGCTGACCATGCGGCTTGTGGTGCTGGCCTTGACCCATCACCGAATCTTGAACTCCACCTGGGTGGAAGGGCCGGACGGCATGCAGGTGCACACTCATCACGCGGTGCACCTGGGTGTGGCCGTGGCGAGCCCGCGCGGCCTGTTGGTTCCGGTGGTTCGCGACGCGCAGAACAAGACAACCCGGGACTTGGCCGATGCTCTCTCCCGGCTCGTCGAGCAGGGGCGCGCCGGCACGCTGCTTCCTGCCCAGCTGCAGGGTTCGACATTCACGGTGTCGAACTTCGGCGCGCTCGGCCTCGATGAGGGAGTGCCGGTCATCAACTACCCCGAGTCGGCGATTCTGGGCATGGGCGCGTTGCGGCCGCGTGCCGTTGTTGCCGCTGGCGCGGTGGTCGCGCGGTCCACGATGATGGTCACCTGCGCGTTCGACCACCGGGTGGCCGACGGTGCCCAGGTGGCCGAATTCCTTTGTGAGTTGCGCGGTTTGATCGAGGCCCCGGAGACCGCATTGGCCTACCTTTAGTCAGCGGCCCCCAGTGGTCAGCCCCCGGGATTCAGCGTCGTTGCGCGGCGGCCAGGCGCTGCTGAAACTCTGGCGATCGGATCGACGCGGCTTGGGGACCGAGTTCGATTCGCAACGCGGCACGATGCAGGTCGGTATCGACGGAGCCCGGGGAGCCGGTCGCGCGCATGCTCGCCTTGGTGGCCAGCACGACCTGCCGGGGCGCGGAGGCCGGGCCCGCGGCGAGTTCCATTGCCGCCGCAACCGGGTCGTCGGCTTTGGCGAGCGCCAAACCGTGCACGACTGCGTTGTCGGCGTCGAATCTCATCCCGAAAAGCAGCGCGGCGCGAGCGACTTGCGGTCCAACACCCCGCTGCAGCATCCAGGTTGCACCGCCACCTGGGTGGATTCCCAGCTTCTGGAACCGCGGATCGAACACGGCGCCCGGGCCCACGATGCGGACGTCGGCGGCAAGCGCGAGGTTTAGGCCGGCACCGACCGCAGGACCGTTGACCGCGGCGATCGTCGGCAGCGTGCAGTCGGCCACGGCCATGAAGCCGTCGTATATCCGCAGCAGCCCTTCTTCGGCGGCCACGCCAAGCGCGCTGAGATCGGCGCCCGCGCAGAACGCCCGGCCAGCACCGGTGATCACGACGGCGTGCACGCCGAGGTTGGCTTCGGCGCGTTCGACTGCGGTCCGCAGTTGCGCCGAAATCTCGTCGGTGACGGCGTTGCGCCGGTCCGGGTCATTGATCGTGATCAGCGCGACGCGGTCGGAGACGGCGTAGAGCACCAGCTCAGAACTCATAGGGGGAAACGCTACCCCGACGGTTCCTGCTCGGGTGCTGTGCGCCCTGCGAGCTTAGCCGCGGTTTAGGTGCCGCCTCCTGCACCGCCGGTGCCCCCCGCGCCGCCGCTCGTTCCGTTAGCGTTGCCGCCGACACCGCCATCACTGCCGCGGCTTAGGCCGCCCACGCCCGATCCGCCCGTTCCTCCGGCGCCGCCGTTGAGACCGGCTGAGCCGCCCTTGCCCCCGGTGCCCCCGGTGCCTCCCGTAGCACCTGTTCCGCCTGTCGCGCCTGCTCCGCCTGCGCCGAGTCCGCCAGAGTTGCCGCCGTTGCCGCCGTTGTAACCGTTTCCCCCGTTGCCGATGAGGCCGGCGTTTCCGCCGTTGCAGGGACCGCTGGGGCAGGTACCGGAGTCATAGCTGAAGCCGTCGCCCAGCAGGAATCCGCCGTCAGGGTGGCTCGCCGTTCCGTCGCCGGCGATCGTCCCACCCGGGCCGAAGAGCGGCTGGACGAATGCTGCCCCGTTGACGAGAGGGGTCGCCGTGGCTGTCTGCGCATCCGATGCGGACCCGGACGACCCGATCAGCAGCCACGGGTCTGGCGAGTCCGCGGGAATGAGCGCGAAATCCACCGACGCGAGCGTGATGTCCGGTTTGGCCACCGGAGTCAATGTGTCGGGTACTGCCAGGAAGAAACCCGTCCCGAGCATCGCTGCTCCGGTTGCACGCGCCGATACGCGGCAGACGAGAGCTGCGATCGGTAGATCTGCGGAGTTTCGCCACGAATAGACTCTTCCAGGCAAAAGGAGTTGGATTCGCCCAAAAGCAACGGAAAAGTAGCACGGGCGAGGTCGCGGATTGGTTGCGCAAAAGCGAACACCTGGGGCGACTTGTCCGACGTATGTGCTAACTGGACGTCGCCTCCAATTAATCTCAGCGAGCGAAATTTCCGCAACCCCGACCCCATGACCGCGTTGGCGGCCATTACCAGTCCCATGTCGGTTATCCGACAGCCCGGCGCGCTGTGACCGACGGTGAAAGTTACGTCGAGCACCGGCGCTCAGCGCACCGTCGCAAAGAAGGCGCGTACATCATTGACG
>CAZEHT010000127.1:6282-11260 GCA_964511995.1 uncultured Mycobacterium sp. | reverse complement strand
ACGAGGGGGTTGCCGAACTGCTGTCGGACCTGCACGCCGCGGGCGTGCGCCTGGCGGTGGCCACGTCGAAGGCCGAACCCACCGCGCGTCGCATCCTGGAGCATTTCGGCGTCGACGGCTTCTTCGAAGTGATCGCCGGGGCGACCGTCGATGGGCGGCGTTCGACGAAGGCCGACGTGCTCGCACATGCGCTGGCCCAGCTGGTGCCGCTGCCACAACGCGTGCTCATGGTGGGTGACCGCAGCCACGACGTCGATGGTGCCGCCGCACACGGCATCGATACCGTCGTGGTCGGCTGGGGCTACGGCCATGAAGATTTCACCGGTGCGGACGCACCCGCGGCACGCCATGTGGCAGACCTCGAAGCCCTGAGGGAGGTGCTCGGTGTCTGACCGCCTGCACGTGACATTCGTGTGCTCGGGCAACATCTGCCGCTCGCCGATGGCCGAGAAGATGTTCGCGCACCAGATCCGCGAACGCGGCTTGGCCGATCGGGTGCGGGTGACCAGCGCAGGCACCGGCAGCTGGCACGCCGGCGACGGCGCAGACCGGCGGGCGGTGCGTGTGCTGCGCACCCACGGCTACCCCAGCGACCACGTCGCCGCACAGCTCGACGAAGACCACCTGTCGGCCGACCTGGTCATCGCGCTCGGCCGCAACCACGAACGGCTGCTGCGGCAGCTCGGCGTGGAGGCGGCGCGGGTGAGGATGCTGCGTGCGTTCGACCCGCGCTCCAGTTCGCACACCCCCGATGTGGAGGATCCCTATTACGGCACCGACGCCGACTTCGAGGACGTGTTCGCGGTGATCGACGCCGCACTGCCGGGGTTGCACGCGTGGATCGTCGAACAGCTGACCGGGCCATGAAGCGATGGGCGTTCCTGCTGCGGCCGGGGTGGATCGCCCTGGCGCTGGTGGTGGCGGGGTTCGCCTATTTGTGTTTCACCGTGTTGGCCCCGTGGCAGCTCGACAAGAACAGCCGCACCTCGCACGAGAACAACCAGATCAACGCTTCTCTGACGGCCGCGCCGGTGCCCCTGACATCTGTTTTGCCACAACAGGATTCGGCGGCGCCGGAACAGCAGTGGCGGCAGGTCAGCGCGACCGGCCACTATCTGGCGGATGCGCAGGTGCTGGCTCGGCTCCGGGTCGTCGAAGGCGAGCCGGCGTTCCAGGTGCTGGTCCCCTTCGCCGTCGACGACGGCCCGACGGTCCTGGTGGACCGCGGATATGTGCGACCCGAGCAGGGATCGCGGGTGCCCGCCTTCGCGCCCGTGCCCGACGGCACGGTGACCCTCACGGGGCGACTGCGGGATTCCGAAACCGCACCCCCGGATAAGAAGCCGTTCTCGGAGCAGGGCCACCGCCAGGTGTATGCAATCGACACGCATCAGGTGTCGACGCTGACGGGTGTCTCGCTGGCGGGGTCCTATGTGCAACTCGTCGCGGACCAGCCCGGCGGACTGGGCGTCATCCCGCTACCCCACCTCGACGCCGGGCCGTTCCTGTCCTACGGAATCCAGTGGCTCGTCTTCGGCGTCGTTGCCCCCGTCGGGTTGGGGTACTTCGCCTACTCCGAGCTCAAGGCGCGCCGCAATGAGCGGGCCCACGAGCACGACCCCGCCGCCGGCGAAGCGTCCGCCGCGGTCAGCGTCGAACAGAAACTCGCCGACCGCTACGGTCGGCGACGCTGAAGCCGCCCGGCGACGAGCACCGCCGCAACGGCCATGCCTGCCGCGGCCCCCGAGACGATCCGCGAGAGGCGCACCGCCCGGCGCAGGTCGGCAACGGTCGGCGGCGGCCCGTCGCCCAATGACGGCCGGATCTCCAGTTCGTGGCGGTACTGCGTCGGACCGCCCAGCGTCACTCCCAGCGCGCCGGCGAAAGCGGCCTCGACCGCCCCGGCGTTGGGGCTGGGGTGTGCGGCGGCGTCACGAAGCCACGCCCAGGCGGCCCCGGCCGCCGAGCCGCCGACCAGGGGCGCGCACAACACCGTCAGCGCGCCGGCCAGCCGCGCCCCTGCGAAATTCGCCATGTCGTCCAAACGTGCTGCCGCCCAGCCGAATCGCAGATAGCGGGGCGACCGGTGCCCGATCATCGCATCGAGGGTGTTGATGCCGCGGTACAGCAGCACACCCGGCGCCCCGCCGACCGCCGCCCAGACCAGGGGTGCCACCTGGGCGTCGGAGGTGTTCTCCGCGATCGACTCCAGTGCCGCGCGCGCCAATCCGGAACGGTCGAGGCAGACGGGGTCACGTCCGCACAGCGACGGCAATAAAGCGCGCGCACCGTGGATGTCGTCGCGGTCGAGCAGGTCGGCCATCAACGATCCGGTGCGCGCCAGCGACGTCCCGCCGAGGCTGATCCACGTCGCCGCCGCCACCGCCGGCGTCGAGCGGCCGACCAGTCCCGCCGCCGCGGCGAGTGGAAGTAGCAGCAACGCACAATGGGCAGCGCCAGCGGTTCTGCTGTCGCGGTAACTCACCCGCTCCAATGCCGAGGCGGCGGTCCCGAACCCGGCCACCGGGTGCCCCCTTTGCGGGTCGGCAACCAGCTGGTCGGCCAGACACCCGATGAGAACACCGGCGGCTCGGCTATTGGGCACAAACATCCCCGGCAGCGTCTCATACGGTGGTGTACTGCCCTCATGCAACGTTGCACCCATGTCGCCGATCTGATCAACGCAGCGTCTCCCCTACTGCCCGCGGCAAACGTGATCATGCAGCTGTCGGCCCCCGGTGTCGGCTACGGCGTCTTGGAGAGTCCGGTGGACAGCGGCAACGTCTACAAGCACCCGTTCAAGAGGGCCCGCACCACCGGCACCTATCTGGCCGCGGCGACGGTCGGCACCGACTCCGACCGCCGCCTCATCCGCACCGCGGTCCGCGACGCGCACAAGCGCGTGCGCTCCTCGGCGTCAAGTCCGCTGTCCTACAACGCCTTCGACCCGAAACTGCAGTTGTGGGTGGCAGCATGCCTGTACCGCTACTACGTGGACGCCCACGAGTTCCTGTACGGACCGCTCGACCAAGCGGCCGCCGAAGCGGTGTATCGCGACGCGCGCCGACTGGGCACCACCCTGCAGGTACCCGAATCCATGTGGCCCCCTGATCTGGCCGCGTTCGATGAGTACTGGTCGCAGTCGCTCACCGGACTGCGCATCGACGCGCCGGTGCGTGAATACCTCAAGGGCGTCGCGGCACTGACGTTTCTGCCGTGGCCGGTGCGAAAGCTCGCCGGTCCGTTGAACCTGTTCGTCACGACGGGCTTTCTGCCGGAGAACTTCCGCACCCTGATGCGGCTGCGGTGGGGGGCGGCCCAGCAGCACCGCTTCGAACAGCTGTTGGCGGGTGTGCGTCTGGCCGACCGCATCATCCCCCACAGGGTGTGGCTGTTCACCTACCAGATTTTCCTGTGGGACATGCGGGCCCGGGCCAAGTGCGGCCTGCGCGTCGTCTGAGTTCCCTTGAAACCGTGGCCAAGTGACCCGCGCTCTGGGGCAGAAGCAAGGAGTTCAGACGGCGTTCCCGGCACTGACCCATGTCGCGCGACGATCTGCGAGCCTGGGATTAGCGTCTCGGCGAACTCGGCGTCGTCAACGGCGGTGTGGTCGACGCCCACTACGGATCCGGCCGGAGTTTCCGCGACCCGGACGGGATCGCCCTGGAATTCTTCGCGCCTCCCGGATAGGCGAACCCGCACAACACGCGGCCGACCGATTGCGGCGCAAGCCCGAAACGGGGACCCTGGGAAGGGTGATCGCTCGCTACTGGCGTGGCGCTGTGCGGCCTGACGACGCCAAGGCTTACATCGCCTACATCGACGGCACCGGGATGAAGGAATACACGCAGACGCCGGGCAATCTGGGGGCGTGGATGCTGCGCCGCGAGGTCGGCGGGCTGACCGAGATCGTGACGTTCTCGCTGTGGGAATCGGTCGAGGCGATCAAGGCTTTCGCCGGTGAGGACTGCCAGACCGCGGTCTTCTACCCAGAAGACGACCGCTTCCTCGTCGAACGCGACCTGACCTGCACTCACTGGCAGGTCGCCGCCGGCGGCGCGAAGTCCGGGTATATGTGACCAATGCCGTCGTCTCCCCCGATGCGTACCAGAAACGCGGCGCTCGCGTCCACGGCGTTCTTTGTGGCGGCCCCGGGCACCTTCGCGGGTGTCGGCCCCTGGCTGATCACCCACTGGGATATGCCCGGGGAGACACCGACTTTTGTCCGGGCGGTTGGCGTGGTGATGATCGTGTCGGGGCTGATCCCGCCGGTACATGCGTTCATCGAGTTCGTGAAGGCCGGTGGCACGCCCATGCCGGTCGCGCCGACGCGACGTCTGGTGGTCAGTGGCTTCAATCGCTACGTGCGCAATCCGATGTACCTGGGACTGCTCACCGTGATCGTCGGGCAGGCGCTGCTGTTCGAGAGTCCATGGCTGTTGCTGTATGCAGGCGTCGGCTGGGCCGTCACAGCCTCGTTCGTGCGGTGGTACGAGGAGCCCACCCTTGTCCGCACCTACGGCGAACAATATGAGCGGTACCGGCGCAACGTTGCCGCGTGGATACCCCGGCTGCGTCCGTGGACGGCAGAAGCGGAGGCTCGCAATGGCGGGGATACGTAGGCCGGCGGGCGCGAAGCCGCTCCTCGGTTCCTGACCTCGGTCGCCAATTCGGCTATCTGCTCCACGTCGCAGGAGCCATTTTGCCAATGGCGGCGCATCGAGGTGATGGCTCTAACATCAGATGCATGCGCACCACGCTGTCCTTGGATGATGATGTACTGCTCGCCGTGGAGGAACGCGCGCGCCGTGAGAACCGCACCGCAGGCGAGGTCCTGTCCGAACTTGCCCGGCAGGCGCTGACACAACAGCAAAACGCCTATCCGGATTCAAGGCCGGAAAGCTTCCACGGCTTCGAACCCTTCAACCATCACGAGTTCTGGACATGCTCGGTCAGCCTGCTCGACGACGAACTGATC
>CAZEHT010000127.1:0-6182 GCA_964511995.1 uncultured Mycobacterium sp. | reverse complement strand
CAACCATCACGAGTTCTGGACATGCTCGGTCAGCCTGCTCGACGACGAACTGATCGACCACTCGCGGTTGCACGGGCATCGCCAGGTGACCGACGCTTATCTACTCGCGCTCGCAGCCGCCAACGGCGGCCGGTTCGCGACGCTCGATCCGACGATTCCCATTGACGCTGTCCGTGATGCCACCGTCGACAACCTGACGCTGATCTGATCGCCGAGATTCACGGTAGGCAGGAAAGGTTCGAGTGAGCACCTGCACACCGTCGATCTCGGCGGCAGGCAAGACCCCGGGACCGCTAGTTCGGCGGGTACGCGGGCGGCGGATACACGCCCCGCAGAATCCACGGCAACCAGCTGATGCCGTACTCGAGCTCGTCGCTGGCGTCATAGTCGGGACTGGGATTGAGCGGAACATCTTGCGCCAAGACCCCCGGGGGTGGCGGAAGCGGAAGCCCCGCTTGCGGACCGACCGGTGCGGGTTCGACAGGCACCTGCGGCTGACCGTAGACGGCCACCACGACCGTGCGATCCAGACTGTTTTCCGACCACACCCCGATCTGGGTGTTCGCGCAGTTGGACATTATGTCCATGTACGCGGGGTTGTGATACCACTGATTGATCAGCTCGATGCCGCTGATCGCCAGTGCCGGATTGATCGCCACCGTTTCCGCCACCTTGCCCCCATAGCCGGCCGCTTCGGCGCGGGTTTGCGGGGTGGACCCATCCGTCCCGATGTCGCCATCGAGACTGCGGTTGTTCAGCACATCGCGGGTGTGCCACTCGGCGGCCAGCTGCAGCTGCGGGTTTATCGTGACGGCGTTCTTGCAGCCCGCTTGACGCCGGATTGTGTGAACGTTCGCGACCACGCTTTCGTTGAGCCGGTCGTTATCGCCATGAGCGACAGGCATCCCCAACACGGGGCCGGCAACGACGGCCGCCAGAGCGGCCAGGGTCGTGCGCCGACAGTGCATGTCCTCTCCTTCCTGTCACGGGGTGGCAGGCGGCGGCCGGTAGTTCGCTGCGGAGTTGCGCAACTGCCAAATCAATGCGGGACAGAGTTCGTTGACCGACTGGCTGATCAGATACGACGCCAGATGCTCGTCTGAGCTGTTGAAATCGGCCCTCACCTCCGCCATGACGTCTGCAAAAGAGCGGCCGGCAGACACCTTGTCGCAAATGCCATATCCATAGCTCAGGGCCGCCTCGGCATTGGGAAAGTTGTAGCCGGGCCGCACATGCACGTTGACCAGATACGCCACCGCGTCGGCGCGGGCGCCCGGAGCGACTGCCACTGCCGCGACCCCAAGCAGCGCCGCGCACGCCACGAACAGAAGCGCGAGTGACCTTCCCAGCGGGCGGCACACAGATCGCTTCATGGTCTAGCGCTCTATACCGGCTCGAATTGCGAGATCAGCCACCGGTCGCCCACCTTCTCGAGCGTGACCCGAACACTGGATGCGGTGTTGGTCGGCGGATCCTGGCCCACGACGACCGTCTGGTTCACAAACAGCAGAACGACAGCGCGGTTGCTGCTCGCCGAGACCGATGCGGCGGCAGGAACGGTGGCCACGGCAGAAATCTTCTTCTGCTGTGCGCCCGGGATCACCACGTCGCGAGTCAGCGACGAATAGGCGTCCAAGAACGTACCGGTCAGTCTCTGCTTGGCGGCCTCAAGCTCGTTCTGCACGGTCTCGGGCTGGTAGGAGAGCAGCGCGATCGTGCCGTCGACAGCAGTGCGTACCGATTCCACGCGGATCACCTGGGTCTGGCGAGCCGAGTCATCCTGGTACTTGGCAAATCCCGCGGCAGCGGTCAGCAGCAGCGCCAGCCCGGGCAGCACCCCGTAGGCGAACGCCCGCGACCAGCTGAAGCGGCGGGTTGTGGGCGTCGGCTGATCACGCACATCTGACCCGTCAAGTTCCGTAGCTACGACGGGGAGTTCGCTCTCGTCCGTCGCGGCCGCTGTTTGAACGGGGGCCGCTTCCGCCACCGGGCCACGTTCGACCTCATCGTCGTCGCGGCGAGGGTCAGGCGGGTTCATGACACGAATTCCACGTTCGAGACTTTGGCTCCATCGCCGACTTCGGGCATGTGGATGCGTATTCGCCCGGCCCGCGTACCCCCTTGGGTGTGCCGGCATTCGACATCACGGTGACGGCCACCAGACCTGCCTTCAGATTCGTCGTGAAGCGACACTTTAGTCCCATCGGTGGGAGCAGGGGGCGTTTCGGCGGCGGGCAATGCGTGCCGACATGAGATCGATTAATCGAAAGGCGAGGTGACGCGACGTTCTCCGATGTTACCGTCAGGCTGATTTGCGAGTTTGCGACGGTTCGGAGGGAGCGGTGTCCGCCGAAGGGAGGCAGCAGTCGTGCCGTACGCCTGCGCGGGGGGCGGGACTCGATGCTGACCGGCTCTGAGACGGTCGCCAAGCCGCTGCGGGCGTTCGGCGGCTTCTACTCGATGGCGCTCGACACCTTCGTGGCGATGTTCCGCCCTGACTTCGCATGGCGCGAGTACATCTCACAGTCCTGGTTCGTTGCTCGGGTGTCGCTTCTGCCGACACTGCTGTTGACCATCCCGTACACGGTACTGCTGACCTTCATCGAGAACATCCTGCTCACCGAGATCGGGGCCTCGGACTTCGCCGGCACCGGGGCCGCGCTCGGGTCCGTCAGGCAGATCGGGCCAATCGTGACGGTCTTGGTGGTCGCCGGTGCGGGCGCCACGGCCATGTGTGCCGACCTCGGGGCTCGGACCATTCGCGAAGAGCTCGACGCGCTTCGGGTGATGGGCATCGACCCCATCCGGGCACTGGTTGTCCCCCGCGTGCTCGCCGCAACCACGGTGTCGCTGGCACTGTCCGCCACGGTGATCCTGATCGGCCTGACCGGTGCCTACTTCTTCACCGTCTACGTCCAGCATGTCTCGCCCGGCGCTTTCGTGGCCGGCCTGACCCTCATTATCGGCACAACGGACGTGGTGATCGCACTGATCAAGGCCGCCTTGTTCGGACTTTCGGCCGGCCTGATCGCCTGCTACAAGGGCATCTCCGTACGTGGTGGACCGGCCGGAGTCGGCATCGCCGTGAACGAGACCGTGATATTCACCTTCATGGCACTGTTCGCGATCAACATCGTTGCGACGGCCGTAGCCATCAAGGTGACGCTGTGATTGCCACCGCGGACGGTCGCTTCTCTTCGGGCCTGCGTCGCCGCGTCGGGCGATTGGTCGACGGCTGGATTCGCATCGGAATCCAGACGAAGTTCTACATGGGCATACTGGGCTCAATCCGTTACGCGTTCGTCCATTACCGAGTCGAGCTGATCCGGATCATCGCCCAGATGGGCCTGGGCGCCGGAGCGCTGTTGGTCATCGGTGGGACGGTTGCGGTGGTGGGCTTCTTGACGGTGACCACCGGTGCCCTGGTCGCCGTGCAGGGCTTCAGCGATTTCTCCGAACTCGGTGTGGAGGCCTTCACGGGGTTCGCGTCCGCCTTCTTCAATGTCCGGCTGATCGCACCGGCCACCACCGCGATCGCCTTGTCCGCGACGATCGGCGCCGGCGCCACCGCACAACTCGGCGCGATGCGGATCGATCAAGAAATCGACGCGCTTGAGGCGATGTCCATCCGCACGGTCGCATTCCTGGGCAGTACCCGGGTGATAGCCGGATTCGTCGTGGTCATCCCGTTGTATTGCATCGGAGTGCTGGCGTCGTTCTGGGCCGCGCGGTTCGGCACGACCGTGCTATACGGCCAGGCCGCGGGGGTGTACGACCACTACTTCAAGACGTTCTTGAACCCCACCGACCTGATCTGGTCCTTCGTCCAATGCATCGCGTTATCGGTCGTGATCATGCTCATCCACGTCTACTACGGCTACACCGCATCCGGCGGGCCGGCGGGGGTGGGCGAGGCCGTGGGGCGCGCGGTGCGCAGCTCGCTGATCTTCTCGGCGCTGGTCCTGGTGATGACTTCGCTCGCCGTGTACGGGCGTTCCGGCAACTTCAACCTGGCGGGATAGGCCCGTGTCCCGGCGAAACGAAGGCCTACACCCCGCGTGGTACACGCTGATCCTGTTGGTGGTGCTCGTCGTCTCGGTGGTACTGACGTACCTGCTGTTCACCGGTTCGCTGAAGTCCGTCGTCCCGGTCACGCTGACCTCCGAGCGCTCTGGTCTGGTGATGGAGACCAACGCCAAGGTCAAGATGCGCGGGGTGGAGGTAGGGCGGGTCGCGGGAATCACCGGCGGTAGAGAGCCGGTGTCGTTGAAACTCGAGATCGACGCCGACCAGATCAAGACGATCCCCGCGAACGTCGAAGCTGAAATCCGCGCCACCACGGTGTTCGGCGCGAAATTCGTCGACCTGATCCCACCGAGCGAACCCAGCCGGGAAAGGCTGGCCGCCGGTGCCGTGGTGAAGTCGCGCAACGTCACCGTCGAAGCCAACACCGTGTTCCAGAACTTGGTCGCCGTGCTCGACCAGGTCGACCCGGCCAAGCTCAACGCGACCCTGTCGGCGCTCGCCGAGGGGGTCCGCGGTCAGGGCGAGCGGATGGGCCAGGCGATGACCGACGCCAACCAGGTGCTGCTGGCGCTGAACCCGCGCCACGAAACCGTGACCGCCGACTTGCGGGCGCTCAAGGATTTCAACCGCACCTACGGCGTTGCCGCGCAAGACATCCTGGCGGCACTGGATGCGCTGAGCACCACCAGCACCACCGTCGTCAACCATTCCACCCAACTGGATGCGCTGCTGCTGGCCACCATCGGGCTCTCCTCCGCGGGAATCGACCTACTCGCACCGAATCAGGCGAATCTCATCAAAGCGATCAACGTGGCAGAGCCGACGACGAACCTGCTGTACAAGTACGACCCGGAGTACACGTGCCTGTTGCTCGGCGCGAAGTTCCTGCTGGACACCGGAGGGTACGTCGCGTCCGGCGGCAACGGCAGGTCGCTCATATTGGACACGGCACTGGCGCTCGGGGACGACCCATACCGGTATCCCGACAACCTGCCCATCGTCGGTGCCAAAGGTGGACCGGGCGGCAAACCGGGCTGTGGGTCGCTGCCGGACGTTGCCAAAAGCTGGCCGGTGCGCAACCTCGTCACGAACACCGGATTCGGAACGGGCCTGGACTGGCGACCCAACCCCGGCATCGCCTTCCCGACCTGGGCGAACTACTTGCCGGTCACCCGTGGCGTGCCTGAACCGCCCAGCATCCGCAACCTCTTCGGTGGCCCCGCGCCGGGACCGATCCCCTATCCGGGCGCCCCGGCCTACGGTGCGGACCTGTATGCGCCGGACGGTACCCCGCTGTGGCCCGGACTGCCGCCGGCTCCGCCGCCCGGGGCGCCGCGCGACCCCGGTCCGCGACCCGGGTCGGAGCCGTTCGTGGTCGAGGCGCCCGCGCAGCGCCAGCCCACCCCGTTACCTCCGACCGCGCCAGCACAGAATCCCGTCCCGGCACCATGAACACCCGGCACCGAGATCACTCGACCAGAGGTAACCAGCCATGAGAGCCAGGCTCATACACGACTTAGTGCGTCTGACCCTGTTCCTGACTGTGTGCCTGCTCGGCGTCTTCGGATTGTTCGCGGTGTTCGGGCAGCTGCGCTTCGGTGAAAAGACCGAGAACTATCAGGCCCAGTTCACCAACGTGACCGGCCTGGAAGTCGGCGACTTCGTCCGCATCGCCGGTGTCGAGGTCGGTCGGGTCCAGAAGGTGGCGATTCAGCCAGACACCACTGCGCTGGTCGAGTTCAGCGCTGACGCTTCGGTGGTGCTGACCGAGGGAAGCAGAGCCGTCATCCGTTACGACGACCTCATCGGCGGTCGCTTCCTGGCGCTGCGTGAAGGCGCGGGCGGCATCGACAGACTCAAGCCCGGTGACACCATTCCCCTGTCCCGCACGTCGCCAGCGCTGGACTTGGATGCGCTGATCGGTGGCTTCCGGCCGCTGTTGCGGGCACTGGAGCCCGATCAGGTCAACGCGCTGTCCGGCCAGTTGATCAAGGCACTGGAGGGCGAGGGCGCCACGATCGACTCGTTTCTCGCCCAGACCGCCGCGCTGACGAACACACTGGCCGACCGGGATCAGCTGATCGGAGACGTCATCACCAACCTCAACGTGGTGCTCGGATCACTCGGTGACCAGAGCGACCAATTCGCCAAAGCGG
>CAZEHT010000126.1:0-11587 GCA_964511995.1 uncultured Mycobacterium sp. | reverse complement strand
CACCAATGCCGGTGCGGCCAGCAACCAGCAATGTCAAGTCTGGAAGCAATGTCAAGTCTGGGAGCCAGCCAAGCGGGTCACCCACGAGTGCCGGGCCAAAAGTAACCAGCAGTGTCAGCCAGTCTGGGAGCCAGCCAAACGGGTCACCCACGAATGCCGAAAAGTAACCAGCAGTGTCAACCAGAGCCAGCCAAGGGGGTCACTCACGAATGCCGGCACAAAGTTCGGCTCCCCAACGGCGCGCCAAAAGCCGGTACGCCCAGCAACCAAGCAGCACCGAAGTGACGACATCCGGAGTCGCTTGAGCCAGCGCCCCGAAGTCACCTAACGTATCGGCCCCCTCCCGACGGTGAGGGGGCCGATACACGTGCGGATCGACGATCGACGCCCGTACGACCCCGTCAATCTCGTTGAAGAGGAACGCCAAATTGAATCTGGGCGATGATGAGTGACGTTCTCGTCGTTGCGGTGCTCCACCATGATCGCGGAGCCATCTGAGTTGCGCGGGTAGGTCTGGCGACACACCGTCGGTGGCTGTGCCGAGTCCCCGGCGCTCGCCAATTACGGCAGCGCGCTGTCAGCGCGGGGCATCACGACCGTGGCGCTCGACGACGACGGCGGGATCATCGAGTACCGGCCCGAAGGCACGACCTCGGTGGTCGACGTCGACGGATGAGTCATGACTTCGTGGGGCGCCGGTGAAGCGGCTCGACCTCATCGTCGGCCCGAACGGCGCAGGCAAGTCGACGTTCATCGCATTCACGTTGGCGCCGTTGTTGTCACGCAGCGTTCTCGTCAACGCCGACGAGATCGCCAAGCGCACCGTTGGCCCGATGATCCAGCTCTACGCGCCTACGATGCGGCGCGGATCGCTGCAGACACCCGCGCCAAGCTGATCGAGGGCGGCGTGTTGTTCATCGCCGAGACTGCTTTCTCCCATCCGTCGAAGCTTGCACTGATCCGCTCTGCCCGCGATGCGGGCTCCGTGATCGCGTTGCACGCGGTGCTGATCCCCGAGGATCTCGCCGTCGCGCGCGTGCAACGCCGCGAACGCCACCGCCGATTGTGGCCATTGGTGGCCACCGCGATCGAATAGCCGACACTGAAACGGCCTACGACAATTCCCGGCGCACGGGACCCCGGATCGTCGCGCAACTGACGGCGGGTACGGTCATCGGCGCACCGAGCTGGCCGGCATGGGCATCTGAGAAGCTGTCCCGATGCTGGCCGGGCAGGTGACCATTGCGTCAAGACGCTATCGAGATCTCTTCGAATCACCTTGCCGATCGCACCACCCCGTCACGAATAGCTAACGACACAGCGTGTCTGATGGGCTCTGCCGAGGCTTCCGCTAATGATGTCTGCACCCAACTCCAGAAGGGCTCTAGATGAGGCAGGCAGCGATGGCGCCGGATCAAGCACCCATCCTCCGGATTCGGCTGAGACACCACGTTATCCGGCTTGACGATGGACACGAGGTGGGTGTTTCGGTCGGTGGTCAAGGTGTCCCCCTTGTGTTCCTGCATGGGCTTTCGCTCAACCGCCACGCATACCTGCGTATGTTGAGCCGCGTCGCAGGGCTCGGTTTCCAAGTCGTCGCCATCGACGCCGCCGGACACGGCGACACCCACAACCTGCCGCGCCATGCGCGTGAATTCGGCAATCGCGTCGACCTCACGCTACGTGCGCTTGAGGTGCTGGGAGTGTCGCAGGCGGTCATCGCCGGTCACTCCATGGGCGGCCGAATGGCGATCGAACTGGCCGCACGCGCACCCGAGCGGGCGATGGTCGTGGTGCTGCTCGACGCCGCCGCCGGGGCACGGTTCGACGATGCGATTCCACGCGTTCTGCGTTCACCACGGGTGGCTGCGCGGGTAGTTCGTGATGCCGCCTTCGACACCCGGCAGAAGCCGCTCCAATCGGGTATTGGGGAGCAAAGCCGATACCTGCGAATGCTGGGCTCGGTGTCGATGCGCAACGCCCGCCGCCCGTCCGGGATCAGCGGGGCGGCGCTTGCTCTCGCGCAGTCCGGCGACTATTCGCCACTACTCCGGACGATGCGCGATCACGCCGTCCCGACCTTCGTACTGCACGGCGAGAATGATCTCATCGTGCCGTTCGACGCCGCCCGAGACATTGCGGAGGACGCAAATGCCACGCTGTACCGCGTGCCCGGCGCCTATCACTCGTGGATGATCGCTAACCCCCGGCATGGGGCCGACGCTTTCCGGCAGCTGCTGCAAGGCGAACTCGGGACTGTATTGCGCGACACCGCAACTGCGTTGGGTATCGCGGGCAACGCTGCCTCCTGGGAGGATGCGCTAATAACTTCGGATGCCCTGTTGCGGCAACTCAACAATGGCCCGATTGAAGAACTGGGCACCGAAGAGCCAGAAACCATTGAGCTGCAACAGATTCGAATTGCGTGGCGCCCGCGCTGGGCCGAGAAGATGCGCTGGGTACAGCGCACGTATCGACGCCGGGCCCCCGCTTCCAGCCAAGCACCGGCTCGCGCGGTATGAGGCCGGTGCGCCAAGGGAATTCGCGGGGCGGGAGTGTTCGCTATCGAACTGGGAGCATGCCTTTGCGGTGATGAGCCCGATGGATGGTACGACCTCGTTCGAGCGGTCGGCGCGGCAGCACCGCGGCAGTCTCAGAGATCCATACAGACGACCGCCCGTATCACCTCGCCCTTGCGCATCAGGTTGAATCCATCGCCGACTTGGTCAAGCGAAATCCGGTGGCTAACAAGAGCATCGAGGTTCAGCCGTCCCTGCAGATAGAGGTCGGCGAGGGTCGGGATGTCCTCGGTGAACCGATTCGCGCCCATGAGCAGGCCGCGAATCCCCTTCCCTGAGAAAACCATCCGGGCTCCCGGCAGGTGGAGTTCTTCGCCGGCCGGGGGTATTCCGACGATCCAGGCGGTCTGCCCGGGATGCACCATCTCGACCGCCTGGGCCGCCGTGGCCGAACGACCGACGACATCGAAGGCATGATCGACTCCGCCCAGCAGGTTCCGGACGGCCGCCACCGGATCGTCGGTCCGCGCATCCACCACATGGGTGGCCCCGAAATCCTTTGCCGACTTGAGCTTGTCCGCACTGACGTCGATGGCCAGGATTGCGCGCGCGCCGACCAGCTTCGCTCCCTGGATGACATTAAGGCCCACACCTCCGGCCCCGATCACAGCCACCGTTTCGCCGAACCGCACACCCGCTCCACGCGTGGCCGAACCCACCCCGGTGAGGACGGCGCAGCCGAGCAAGGCGGCGCAGTGGAACGGTACGCCGTCAGGAACTTCGACAACGGCGTTTCGGTGAACGATCACCGCCTCAGCAAGGCCGCCCAGGTTCGCCACTTGCCCGACCGGTTCGCCGCCGGCCCGGATCCACCGCGGGCGCCGCCGTCCGGCCCGACCGAGATCGAGCCTGTTCTCGCACAACCACGAACGACCGGCCCTGCAGAATCGGCATTCGGAGCAGAACATCGACAGGCAGGCGACCACCTTCGCGCCTGGGGCGATTCCACCAACGCGCCGTCCGACCGCTTCGACGACACCCGAAATCTCGTGGCCGAGTACCGTGGGCACATCGGTCGGCAGGGACCCCTCCAGCATGTGCAGGTCGCTGTGGCACAGTCCGCACGCTTTCACCCGGATCCTGACTTCGTTGGGATCCAATTGGGTGTCCAGAAGCAGCTCCTCGATGGCCAAGGCACCCGGTGCTTTGCTCAAGACTGCGGCGCGCACAGGCATCGATTCCCCGCGCCCGGCACTTGTCGCTGGTGTCACGGCTTCCCATCAAACGGATAGACTTCGGCGTAGCTCTGTGCGCCGACGTGCCCGATGAAACCCCGGTATCCGTCCGCGATCACATCGTCGCAGAACTGCCGGTAGACGCCCATCCCACCCACGAACGGCATGAACACCCTCGGCTTTCCGGGGATATTGGCACCCATGTACCAGGAGCCGGCGCGTGGGTAGAGGGTCTGATCGGCGGCGGCATTGACACGGTCCACCCAGTCGTCCTCAGCCTCCTGGGTGGGTTCGATCACCGTGATGCCCTGGGCCCGATGGGAGGTCACCAGGTCAGCGATGAATTCGACATGATGTTCGATCGCAGTGACCATGTTGACCAGCACCGATGGACTTCCGGGGCCGGTGATCGTGAACAGGTTGGGGAAACCCGCTGTCGCCACGCCCAAGTACGTTCGTGGTCCGTGCGTCCATTTGTCCCGAAGCAGAGCGCCTTCGCGCCCACGGATGTCGATCCGATTGAGTGGTCCGGTGATCGCGTCGAACCCGGTGGCGAAGACGAGGATGTCCGCGGGATAGTCGATCCCGTCGACCATCACCCCGTTTTCCGTTATCTGCTGAATCGGGGTGTCACCAACGCTGACCAGGGTCACGTTGTCCCGGTTGAATGTCTCGTAGTACGCGGTGTCGACGCAGATGCGCTTGGCGCCGATCGGGTACCCTGACGGCGTCAGCATCTCGGTAACCGCTGGGTCCTCGACGATCTCGGCGATCCGGTTGCGGAAGAACGCCGCCACGACGTCGTTGGCCTCCTCGTTGCTGAGCACGTCGGCGAACACCGAAATGATTCCCGGTCCCCCGCTTTCCCACTTCTCTCGCAGGACGTGCTCACGCTCTTCAGCGGTGAGTGCGCCTGCGGGCGTCTCAGATTTCGTCAGCTCGGTCCCCGCGGGATTGATACGGCACCTGGCCCGGATCGTCGGATATTCATTCTTGACCCGGCGCACCTCGTCGTCGGAAAGGCCTCGGTTTCGCGCTGGCGCGGAGAAGTGCGGGGTCCGCTGGAAGACGGTCACGTGGGCCGCCTGCTCGGCCAGCGCCGGAATCACCTGGATGCCGGTCGAACCCGTGCCCACCACGGCCACCCGACGGCCTGCAAGTTCGAGTCCATCGGCAGGCCATCGTGCGGTGTGTACGACGCTCCCGGCGAAATCGTCCAGCCCCGGAAGCCGCGGGATCTGAACCGACGACAGACATCCGGCCGCCGAGACGAGATATGTGCAGCGCACGGTTTCGCCGGTGTCGCAGTTGACCCTCCACACCCCGTACCCGTCGTCCCACGTCGCGCCGGTGACCGTCGTCCCGAAGGTGATGTCCTTTCGCAGGGCAAACTTGTCGGCGACGTGTCGCAGGTAGGAGAGGATCTCCGACTGCGACGCGTAGCGATGAGTCCAAGTCCATTCCTGTTCCAGGTCGCGGTCGAAACTGTACGAGTAGTAAATGCTCTCGACGTCGCACCTGGCACCCGGATAACTGTTCCAATACCACGTTCCACCGACGTCCTCGGCGGCCTCGAACAGGCGGACACGCAAACCGACATCGCGCAGCCGTTTGAGCATATAGAGGCCGGCGAAACCGGCCCCGATGACGACGGCATCCGCCCGAGCATCCGCAACGGCCGGATCCACGACCGAAATGACCTGCTGTACAACGAAATCCATCCCCATCGCCGCACCCGGCAAAATGTTGACCAGGCTGAAGAAACCATGCATCTGCCCATTGAGGGTCCTGGTCTGCACCGGCACGCCGGCCGCGGCCAGTGCCGCGGCGTACGCGGTTCCTTCGTCATGCAGCGGATCGTTGGAGGCCAAGAGCACGGTGGCCGGCGGAAGACCGGACAGATCCGGCGCACGCAGGGGGCTGACCTGCGGGTCGGATCGAAGATCGACCTGCGGTGCGTAGTGGTCGAAGAACCACATCATCGCCGGCCGATCGACCATCAGCTGGTTTGGCGCGGCAATGTAGCTCGGCCGATCGACGTCGGCGTCGGCCACCGGATAAATCAGGACCTGGTGATCGATCCGAGGCCCATCCTCCCGGCGGGAACGCTGAGTCATGACGGCAGCCAGATTTCCGCCGGCGCTGTCGCCCATCACAATCAACGGGACATCCGCACGCGCCAGGTTCGCTCGGTTCTCGTCGACCCACCTCAGCGCGGTCCAACTGTCCTCCACCGGCGCGGGGAACGGGTACTCGGGCGCCAGGCGATAGTCGACGAGCGCAACGGTGCACACGGTCCGGGCGGCGAGCTGCCTGGCCAACGTGTCGTATCCGTCGAGGTCGCCGAGGACCCAGCCGCCGCCGTGGTAGTAGACGATGATCCCGTCCGCCTCCACCGCTGGCATCAACAGCCGGATGGTGATCGAGCCGCCGTCAGCGGCAATCTCGACCTCGCGCACCGCGGCCATTTCCGGTCCCGGCCCGATGAGCCCGGTCAACAGCGCGCTGCGCTGACGTGCCTCCTCGGGCGTCGACTCGTGCAGAGGTTTGCGTCCCGAGTCAGCGAGGCGCTGCAGGAACTCGATGGTCTCCGCATCCAGATCCATTGGCGTTGAGTCCGTTCATGTTTGACGTACCGACAGCACCTGAACCTGTAAAGCTCAGCCGTGGGTGGAGGCGCCGCGGTCGTCCCACCCCCGTTACCCGACAACGTTGCTTCGACCACGAAACATCGTCGGGCGTGTCACCGACTTATTCGATGGGGAAATTTATCAGACAACACCGGACACACCGTACATTCGGCGCAGACGTCAGAACATACGGCGGTCCAGAGGTGGGCATCCTCATAGCTCGCCCCCGGCGTCCGGCACCGGAGCACTACCCGCACTCGAGAACAACGGAGCGAAATGAGATCACTTGACCTCATCAACCTCGGCGGCAGATGGGCAGAGCCGCACGGCACCGACCGCGTTACCCTGATCGATCCGCGTGACGGACGGCCGAGCGCCCGGGTGCGACATGCAGACGAGGTGGACGCCGCCCGAGCCGTGTCCATAGCCCGGGAGGTCTTCGACTCAGGATCGCCGTGGCCGCTTCACCGGCGCTCACAGGCGCTCACCGCCCTTGCCGACATCGTCGAAAGCAGATCCGAGCTGTTCGCCGACGCGATCTCCGCCGAGACGGGAGCACCCGACGGGTTCGCGCGCCGAGGCCAGGTCGGGGTTGCGGTGAGTACGCTGCGTGGGCTGGTAGATGCCACAAACCAATACCGCTTTGAGCAGCGGGTCGGCGATAGCGTCGTGGTGGCCGAACCCGCCGGCGTGGCGGTGGCGATCACTCCGTGGAACTATCCGCTGCATCAGGCCCTGGGAAAGATCGGTGCCGCGGTCGCATGCGGATGCCCTCTCATCCTCAAACCGGCCGAGTTGACGCCGCTCTCCGCCTACCTACTGGCCGATGCGATGGGCGACGCGGGGATACCCGATGGGTGGTTCAGTGTTCTCGCCGGACGTGGAAGCGTGGCGGGCGCCGCCCTGGTGGACAGTCCTGGCGTGGACGTGATCTCGTTCACGGGCTCGACGCCGGTTGGCCGGACCATCGCGCGCGCGGCCGGGGCGTCACTGAAACGGGTCGCGCTCGAACTCGGCGGGAAGTCGCCAAGCGTCCTGCTCGACGACCTCGATGCCGAGGCGTTTGCGGTCGCGGTGCGAACCAGCGTTGGCTTCTGCATGATGAACGCCGGTCAGACCTGCGCGGCTTGGACTCGGCTGGTCGTCCCCCAGGATCGCTACGAGGAAGCGGCCGCACTCGCCGGGGACTGCGCGGCCGGCTTCATCCCGGGAGAGAATCTGGGCCCCATTGTGTCTGCCGCACAGTGGGAACGGGTCACGTCATATCTGCGCGCCGGGATGGAGGAAGGCGCGGAGCTCATTTTCGGCGATCCCGAGCCCCGCCTTCCCGAACGCGGCTACTACCTCTCACCCGTTGTCTTCGGGCGAGTCACCGAGCGGATGCGCATCGCTCGCGAAGAGATTTTCGGTCCGGTGCTCGCGGTGCAGACCTACCGAAGTGACGACGACGCGGTGCGGGTCGCAAACAGCACCGACTACGGCCTCGGCGGCGCGGTGTTCGGAGCGGATCCAGCCCGCGCATACGCTGTTGCCCGACGTATCCGATCCGGGAGCGTACACATCAACGGACTCAACCCGAATCGGCTTGCACCCTTCGGCGGGTTCAAGCAGTCGGGTATCGGGCGCGAGTTCGGCCGCTGGGGCCTGGAAGAATTCCTGGAAGTGAAATCCATTCAGCCACCCCCGGGTTTCGCGATCCCGACTGAGCCGATCTCCGGTGTTCAGAGGTCTGCATCGATGTAGCGCTGGATGTTGGGAGCGATGGTGTCGACCACCTCGTCGTCGGGCATCGATGCGATAGGCTCGATTTTCCAGACGTAGCGCAGCATGGCCAGGCCGATCAGCTGGGTGGCGATCAGCCCGCTGCGGCGCAGCCGGTCGGCCTCGCCCGTCTGGAGCGTGGACTCACCGATAAGGCTGCGCTCGACCACCGTGCGTATCTTCTGATGTGTACGCCGTTCGTGCGCCGCGGTGAGGAGGATGGCGCGAAGAACCGGCCCGACCTCCTCGTCCGTCCAGGCCCTCAGCACGTTGCCGACCAGCTGACGGCCCAGTTCCGCGGGCGGCGTAGCCCACGCCGTGAGCACCGACTCCAGCCATTTCGCCGGAGGGTCGGTTGCCGCGTCGAGCAGGCCCTGCTTTGAGCCGAAGTAGTGATACACCAGAGCGGGATCCACGTCAGCGGCCCGCGCCACCGCACGAATCGTGGTGCCCGCCCACCCGTTGGTGGCGAACTCCTGGCGCGCAGCGGCGAGGATGCGGGCCTGCAACACCCCCCGCTCATCCCGCGGCCCCGGCGTCGTCGACGTCTTTGCCATGTGTTTCACCATACCGTGAAATTCTGGCTGCGCGCGTCAGCGACAACCCACGAATGATCTCCCATGATCGGCGCGGTTCGAGTGGGAAGGCAACATTTGCGTTCGCGTCACAAATTGATTCCGCCGACGAATCAGATCGGATGCCCGTAGCACATTTCTTCGCGCGGACCGGTGGAATGGAGTGGTGTGTCTCGCAAACGCGCCAGCGGCGACGGACCTGACGAACAGCGACGTGCCGATCGCCGGGTTCTGCGCACCAGAGTTCGCGCGGGTGCGTGACGAGTTCGAACGAAATTTCACTTTGCGCGGGGACACCGGCGCCGCGGTTGCGGCGTGGGTCGACGGCGAGGTCGTCGTCAACATGTGGGGTGGCTGGCAGGACGCTGACGGTCTGCTGCCGTGGCGGCAGGACACGTTGGCAAGCGTGTTCTCCGGCTCCAAGGGATTGACGAGCACCTGCGTGCACCTGCTGGCAGAGCGTGGCAAGCTCGACCTTCACCAGCCGGTGGCCGCCTACTGGCCGGAATTCGCACAGTCCGGCAAGGAGGCGATCACCATCGCGATGGTGATGGCGCACCGGTCCGGCGTCATCGGGCCGCGGTGCAGAATGACCCCGGCGGAGGCGTTGGACTGGGATGGCGTTTGCGCCCGCCTTGCCGCTGCCGAACCGTGGTGGACCCCCGGGCGTGCACAGGGGTATCACATGGTCACGTTCGGATTCATCCTCGGCGAACTAGTTCGTCGCGTTATCGGCCTGACCGTGGGCGAGTTTCTCCGACAAGAGATCGCCGAGCCGTTGGGCGCCGACGTCTACATCGGACTGCCGGAGCGCGAACACGACCGATGCGCGGACATGATCGGCAAACCACACGTTCGCGACGTCCTGGCCGCCGGCGGCGCACCCCAAGAACCCACCTCCCTGGCGCAGCACGAAAAGGCCGGACTGGCCGTGGCAGCAGGTTTCATACCCGACGACGAACTGGGCTCACAAGAGATCGGCACATGGCGGTCGGCCGAGTTCCCCGCCACGAACGCCCACGTCTCGGCGTTGGGCATGGCCACGTTCTACAACGCTATGGCCCAGCAAAAACTCGTCAGCCTCGAGCTGATGGATGCCTGCCGGACGTCACAAGGCGGCCATGAGACCGACGTCGTCCTGGGCCCGCGGGTGGCCGACCACGGTTGGGGCCTGGGTTACATGCTCAACCAGCGCTGTGTCGCCGGACCGAACCCCCGCATATTCGGCCACGGTGGATCGGGGGGCTCGTACGCCTTCGTCGACCTGGAGCATCGGATCGGATACTCCTATGTGATGAACAGGTTCGATGCCACCAAGGCGAACGCCGATCCACGCAGCGTCGCCCTATCGGATGCGATCTACGCCGTGCTCGACGTCGCCCCGGCGTGCGCTTGACCATCGTCGAGAGCGCGCAAACCCCTTCGGTACCGCCGTTTCAGTGGACTGCCCGGGTCGTCGCTCAGTTGGCGGTACTGGCAGTGGCGGCCTACGTCTACGTCGTCGCCGAACTGGCTCCGATCGGGGCCATGCCCGCCATCGCATCAAGTCTGCACGTCAGCGAAGCGGATGTCGGAATGCTCACCGCTGCTTACGCTTTCATCACCGTAGTGACGACCCTGCCGCTTGTCCGGTATACCGCCCACTGGCCGCGGCGCCGAGTCTTCGTGTTGACCCTGACGTGTCTGACAGTCTCGCAGGCGCTTTCGGTCATCGCTTCGACCCTGACGATGCTCGTGGCGTGCCGGGTGCTGTGCGCGGTTACGCACGGCCTGATGTGGGCGACGATCATCCCGATCGCGGCCCGGCTGGTCCCCGCGACACACACCGGCCGGGCCACCACGGCGATCTGCGCCGGAACATCGGTGGCCTTGGTGCTCGGCAACCCGATGACCGCCTCCATGAGTCAGGCCTGGGGTTGGCGGCCGGCCGTTGCGGTGACGGCGATTGCGGCCGCGGCGATCACCGTCCTGGCAAGGCTCATCCTGCCGCCAATGACCGTTTACCCCGTCGCCGATGACGCCCTCGCAAAAACAACGGTGCCTTGGCGTAATACGCGTTTGAGACTCCTGTGCGCGTTCACGCTCGTCGGCGTGACCGCCCAGTTCGCCTCGTACACCTACATCGTCGCGGTCGTCAGGGACATCGCCGGAATCCACGGCGGCATGCAGTCCGCGGTGCTCGCCGCATACGGGATCGCCGGCCTCCTGACGATGACGATGCTCGCCCGGTCAATCGACCACCGCCCGCGTACCGCTGCCACGGGCGCCCTGACCGCGCTGTGCCTGGCGTTCTGGTTCCTCAGCGCGCTGACCATTGCGGGGATCGGTGCGCTCGGTGCGGTCCTCGGCATTGCGGCGGTGATCGTCTGGGGCGCGTCCGCGGCCGCGTTGCCGCCCATGCTGCAATCGGCGGCGATACGCACATCACCCGATCCGCCCGAGCAGGCTTCGGCGTTCTACGTGATGGCGTTCCAAGTCGGGATCGTCGCGGGATCGATTGCGGGCGGATTCATCTACGCACACTGCGGCATCATGATCGTGGTCGCCACCTCGTCGGTTCTGTTCGGTATCGCACTGGGCGGCGCGCTCCGTCGCCCAGACGTCTTCGGCCCCCCCGTCCGCACCGACCCCCGTACGCGCGCAGAGGTACCAGGCGAGGTCCCGGTCAACATCCCGTCGGGCCGGTAGGGCCGGTGATACCTACCGACTGGCACGTGCGGATGCAGACCATACACATCAAGGAGTGTGTATGGTGCCCTGACGGGTTACGGTTCGAATGTCCGACCGCCGAACGACACCGCCGAACTCACCCACTTGACCGGCCTGCCGTTCGCCGATTCCGACGACGTGATCGCGGCGGCGATCGC